>JAFGHJ010000026.1 GCA_016930175.1 Caldifarciminota bacterium | reverse complement strand
TTTAATTGTTAATCATTACAATAATACTAACGTAAGAGGAGAAATAATATAATAAAACACATTTTGTCCCTGATTGTACTTTTTTTACTAATTACAGGAGTTTTTTCGTGTAGTTTTATTGTTTCAAATAAAACGGAATAAAAAAGGAGGGTTTTTATGTTCCTATTAATGTCTTTGCTTTTAGTGTCTCAAGGTGTAGTACCTACGAGTGACTCCCGGTGGGATTTCCCAGATGTGCTGATAGAAGATTCTCTTGGTCCTGTTGTTTTTGCCGCAGATTACAATTATACAACCGGAGATATATATGTGGCAGCCGGAGTTGATTCCGGATTCTATCTGGGCGATTACCCAGGCATTGTTATCTTTCGCTCCCAGGACCACGGTTTGACATGGGAAGAATGGAATTCTAAACTCTTTATGACTGGAGATATGAAAGGCATTGACCTTGTCGCAACAAGGGACGACACACTATATGTATCAGCGCATGCTTCAAACACAGCGGGAACTGAAGACCATATAGAATACTACAAGTTTTACGAAGGAGGAAACCAGTACTTGAATCATGAAGCGACTGCTGGCACTGCTGAATTTCTCTCTCCTACTCTTGTTCGCGATGACTTCGAACCTTTTCATCTATACAGGGCATTTATCCTTAACATTGATGGTGGCAGCGACTCAATATTTGTATATAAATCGACCGACAGAGGTGCATCCTGGTCACTAATCGAACGTCGCTACACACTTGACGGGTACTACTGCGATTGCGACCTCACAATAAGCGATTCTACCTTATATTTGACTTATTCGAATACCGACGCCGCCGTTAAAGGAGTACGAACAAGGCCATATAGGGATAGAGGAAATATACATCCCCCAACTACTATAATAATACACTCAACCGCCGACACCATCAACGCAGACATCGTATATCCGAGGATAGGAGCCACAACAACCCTGCCCGATAACGGACAATTGGTTTACACACTCTTTTCTAAGAGAAACACAGGAACAGAACGCTGGGACCTTCTTTATAAACATTCGGTAGACGGTGGAGCCAACTGGAGCACCGACATAGACACAATTATTCAGGGAAGCACCGCAGGGGTTATCTCCGATATAAGAGGCTATGAGGTCGCACCCAACCAATATATGAACATCACTTACTGTGTTTTACATGTTCTTGGCGATCCGATTCCTCTGCCTCTTTATAACAACTATTGGAGATGGTCTTCTGAAGGTGCCCCTACGAACTGGCATGACACTACCGATGTCAGCGGAGGATTGTTCGGTTCCATCCCGGAAATAGTATACTCTCCCGGAGCATCCGGGACAGGGTCCGGAGTTGTATATAATGATGCCATGGGAAATTTATATTTCGACGCTCCCTGGTACAGCGGAATTGCCGAGAATTCAAAAGAGAATGAAGATAAAATAAGAAGTGAAATTGTCCTGCCCGGGAGTGTTGTAAAACTAAGCTCAGCAGGCGCGACCGTTTACGATATAGCTGGAAGAGAAATAGCTAAATTAACCGGAGACAGCTGGGATTTGAAAGATGTAAAAGGCGAAAAAGTTAACTGCGGGATTTACTTCATTGTAAATGAAAAGACCGGAGAGAGAGTAAAAGTCTCAATACCAATAAAATAGATCGAGTTTAAATTAAAATAACGAAACGGAGGGCAGGTTCTGCCCTCCGTATTTATTAGACCTGTCAAAAATAAATTTTATATTTGGACTGTTTTTTTATGAATGTCTCTGTGTGGCCAGGAAGTAAAACCAGTAATTACATCACTAAAGAAAATTCTTTTCGAGACCGGAGAGTCTCTTCGCTCATAATATTTAATTTCCTGACTGTACCACCATGTGCATGAACTCTCCCTAATACTTCTTTTTACTCTCTTGACAAATCCATAATAATCAATATCATATTTAATACTACAAAAAAAGGAGGTTTACATGAAAAAAGTATTAGTCTCTTTATTTGTTATGTTTTTTCTCTTAATAACCACGAACCCTCTGCACGCATCGGGAGATTTAGCTGATGGAGATATGCCTCAACTGGACATACCAAAAACATCAAAAGTTCTCGCGGATGAGTCTGAAGTGATAGAAATTAAACCGGAAGAGGATGCGAAAATACGATGGGCGGATGACAAAATCATCTATGAAGGCGAGGTTAACGCATGGATGTCAGTACTTATCGGAATAGATGATGAATCCATCGATATAGATTATTTCCGCGGAGACACACTTAGAGCTGTTGTCGCGTGTCCGGATTCGTTTGTCAGAATATTTAAAACAGAAGATAACGGTCAAACCTGGGCAGAAGCAGCCACTTTTTATTTCGCTTCCGGGGCTGCCAGAGAACCACACATCGTTCATGGACCTGACAGCAACTATCATGTTTTCTGTCTATACGAAAAAGACGAAAACGATATATATACCCAGGCAAGAAGGACTACGAACGAAGCCATTATTCCAGGTACTTCTCAATTCTTATCCGGTGACGACTCGGTGAAAAACTACTCTGTGTGCACGAACAGAAGAAGCTTCCATGACTATTCGATCTTCATTGCCTATCACAAAGGTCTTGGCGGAATAGATCAAGACCTTATATATATGCTTAAAACCGGGGACCGGGGACAAAACTGGTCGGATCCCATCTTCGTCCGTTCAGGAGGATCAGGATTTCCGGACATAACTTACGGTAATGATTCAACTATATACGTAGCTTTTCGCCATAGAGACAACGATGCTCCTGGAAATCTTGACGAAATTTGGGTACGCAGAAGTACGGACTTTGGAAGTATTTGGCAAGGCTCAGTACTTATAGAGACAGACACTTTCCCGAAGATGGCTCCGCAGATCGCGGCAGCTTACGACGGCTCCGGATTTGTATGGGTGATATGGCCAAAATATATTAACAATCAATGGGACCTTCGATGGGCATGGAGTCAGAACACTGGTGGAGCATTCTCATCCGCTGCGACGGTAAATAGTGTTGTCGACTCAAATGAAATTCTTCCGAGTATTGGTACTAGTGACTTTTATAACTCAACGGATAATAATCCACAGGTGAGTTTTATCAGATGTTCTGATGACTGGGCAGGGAGATTGACGGTCAGAGGTTTTTACTGGATTACCGCGGAGACTAACTGGAGCATAGATTCTTCCTACGCGGATAGTGGAGCTTTCCCGACAAGACCTGTTCAGACCTTCACCGCAGGTGAACTTCCCGCAGTCGCTTATGTGGGAGAAAGCGCGGAAAATGTCTATTTTGACTCCTGGGCAAATACTTCCGGCATCGAGGAAGATAATGATGTTACAGATTCAAACGGAAAAATCGAATGCAGCCTCGACTGCAGCGTTATTACAGGAACAGCCGCGTTAAAATACACTTTACCGAAAAAAGCAACTGTCGATATTTCTCTTTTAAATATCCTGGGGCAAAAAGTTGCGTCGCTCGACAGCGGAGAAAAAGAAAGCGGAGAACACACCGTAAGTGTATCCGCGGAAAACCTGTCTCAGGGTATTTACTACATAGTAATAGAAACCGAGAGCGGTCAAAAAGGTTTAGCAAAAGCAGCTGTTCTCAAATAATATAAAACACAAAAAAAACAAAAAAGGGGGAGTTCCTCTCCCCCTTTTTTTATAAAAACTAAGTGATATTAAAAACCGCAATACAGAAAATTGAAAAAGAAAAATTTTCTTTTCTTTTAGGATATTTAACTGTTTTCTCTATCATTCTTATACGCAATATACTTGAAAGTTCTTTCGAGGGAAAACAGCTTCTGGGTTTTTCAGTAATTCCTTCCCACTCCTTTTTTATGACATTCGTTCACTTTCCGCTCTTCTATATATCACTCTTCACATGGATTATTCTAATCTTTAAATTGCTGACAGGTGAAAACACAATAAAAATCGCAAAAACTATGACAGTAGGAATGACGGTTATTATTATCGCACCGCTAATAGATATTATAGCATCAAAAGGCAGCGGGTATAAATTAACTTATTTAACCGGACCTGAAACAATTACAGAAATACACAAATTCTTCTATTTCACAAAGGACCTGTTACAGGCAAGCTGGGGACAAAGATTAGAAATTTCACTAGTGCTTATAGGGAGTTTTTATTATGTTTTTATAAAAACAAAAAAATATTTTATTTCTATAATCGCGCCAATTATAGTTTATATGATTATTTTCATCCACAGTGTGTTACCAAATACTATCGCAAAAATACCTTTATATTTGGGCTTTAAAAATCTAACCCCTAAAGCAATATTAACCGGAGGAATTTTTTCTATCGATAGCCAGAATTATTCTGTAATTTTTTCTCTATTTACCATATTAGCTTGTGTACTTACTATATCGATCGAGAAAAAGGATGAAATAAAGAAAGTTTTTAATCTAAAAAGTTCATCTATTGCAGTCATTTCCGTATCTCTCGGAATTATCTATGGCTTATTTCTAATATTTAGATATTATCCCTTTATCCTGATAAGCCCTATATTTTACCTTTCTGTTTTTTTAAGCATTATAATAGCAATATTTATAAATAAGATTTCGCAATTAGAGATAAATACAATGGGATTTCAATTACTTGCCATAGCAATAATACTATCTGGTTTCTCCTTTGGATATATATTTCTAACTTTAATCCTAATTTCATATATTGTAAAACGTTTTCTTAAACCCGACTGGATTTTTGTTTTCCCTATTTTTATCGCAGGTTTTTCATTAATCTTTCAAGAAACCACCTTCAAAACAATAATTCCCCTAAAAAATAAAAATGTGGAATTAAAAGGGAAAAAACTTACAGGATGGACTTTCTTCTTAAACGGTGATTATAATAAAGCTTTACTTAATTACTTGAAAGCTAATTCTATTTCGTATAACATTGAAACGCAAAAGAGAATAGGACAATGCTACCTCAATACGGGGAATCTTGAGAAAAGTGCACAGGAACTTCAAAAAATCAAAAATCCCGATTACGAAACATTTCTTTCACTGGGTCGAGCATACGAACAAAACGGTAAAAATGAAAAAGCGATAAATATATATAAAAAGGCAATCGAAGAAGTATTCTCCCCGGAAGAATTCTATGTTAAAATCGCACAAGTTGCTTCAAAAAACGTCATGGAAAGCGAAATGAACGAAGCAATTAATAAGGCTTTCCTTCTTGGCACTCCAAAACATAAACTCTACCAGATAAAAGCGGATTTTTATTTTAGAAAAGGTAATTTAGAAGACGCTATGTCCATGTACAATAATTCGTTAGCTTACAATCCAAGATCGAGCGCATCGCTCACAGGTAAAGGAATGACATATTACAGACAGGGAAAAAATGTAGAAGCAGAAGAACAATTATTAAAAGCCCTGGAAATCGAACCGAATAACGACGCCATATACAATAATATGGGAGTAATATATATTGCAAAAAATGAATATGAAAAAGCCGAAAAAACTTTCCTTAAATCTTTAAAAATTAATCCCAACCAGGAAGAAGCTTACTATAATCTCGGTCTGATTTATGAAATAACAGGAGATAAACCACAGGCATTAAAGATGTACCAGAAAGCGCTGAATGTTAACCCTGATTATTTACCTGCAAAGCTAAAAATAAAGTTATTAAAAAAATGATTCTTTTTTTAATTATACTGGTTGCTTTTGTCTGCGGCGGATTTTTATTTATGGGAATTAGAGAACCGGGACTAATAAAAAACTGGCTTAAATCATCACGTCCCCTTATAACTCTTCATTATATTTTTCCTACTGTCTTCGGCATTGTACTCGGAAGCTATATTTTTTCGGAACCGATTAATTTCTACAATTCAATCCTTCTTCTATTTTCAATTCTTTTTTCCTTTCAAACTTCCGTAATTATAAATGATATTAATGATATCAAAACCGATTATTTTTCAAATAAGAACAGCATCTTAAATTCGGACTCTTTTCCAATAAAATATTATACACTTTTGAGTCTCTTTTTCTTTATAATCTCCATCTTTTTGGCATTACTGATAAATTACAGATTATTTCTAATAGTTTTGTTCGGGCATGTACTTCATTTTTTCTATTCGTCCAAACCCCTAAGATTAAAACGCTTCTATCCAATATCTATTTTTATGCTTTCATTAGCCGCCCTGCTTACAGCAATTTCCGGATATGCTCTGTTCGATTCGTACAAACCTTTTATCTCATTCCCTTTGAAGTGTGCTTTATTCATATTTATACCTCTCTTCCTATCATTAAATTTCCGGGACCTTGCCGACTACCGGGGCGATGGCAAAACAAATATAACAACTCTATTTACAATATTCGGTTTTGAAAAGGGAAGACATATCAATGCGTATTTAGTGCTATTAAGTTATTTACTCGTACCTTTAATTTTAAAATTCTATCCACTCTTTATTGCAACAATACCACTCGGGATACTAAGTTTTTACTTTTGTCTAAAAAAACCATTTAACGAGAAAATGATATTTTATATATATTTTATAATGGTAGCAGTTTTAGGAGTTTTGTTACATACAAAAACCGAAATATTCCTCGGTCCGATTTTTTAACAAAATTTTGCCGCGAAGACGCCTTTTTTTATATCATGGATTTTAAGCGAAACTCCTCCATTCCATTCGTCTACAAACGGTGAATAGGCTATGCTAAACTTCTTTGAATTTCTCAATAAATCGATTTTATCCCCGAGAGAAAAACCGATACAGGAAATGCATTTATTAGCGTCTCTAACAGTAAATTTTAAATGATTTTTTCCGACAATATTTGGAATATCAGCTAACTCAATATCTAACGCGGCAAAAACAGGCGCCGGATTACCCACACCGAAAGGAGCAAGAGACTCAAGGCTTTTTACTAACTCCTCATCGACATAACTAATCGAAAGAGGAAAATCTATTAAAAGCTCTTTCTCCATAACTCTATCTTTTAAGATTTTCTCAACTTCGTTGTTAAAAGCCTCTTTAAAACCATTGATATTTTCCTTTCTAATAGAAATTCCACAAGCCTGGGCATGTCCTCCGAATTCTTCCAGAAATACCGATAATTCCTTGAGAGAATCAGTTATATTAAAACCAGGAATACTCCTGCCCGAACCCCTGCAAATCCCATCTTTTTCAACTATAAGAATTACAGGTCTATTAAATTCTTCAACAATTTTTGAAGCAACGATTCCGATTACACCCTCGTGCCAATCTTCACTGGAAAGAACAATCCCTGTATTTTCCTTTACAATACTTGCTCTTAAAAAATCCAGAGCTTCTTTGTAAATTTTATCCTGAATCTTTTTCCTTTTAATATTATGTTTTTCCAATTTTGCTGCGATTGAATTCGCCTCGGATTTGCTATAGGTACATAACAAATCGACCGCTTCTCTTGCATCCTCCAGCCTTCCTAAGGCATTAATGCGGGGAGCAATCAAAAAAGCAATATGCCACGCCTGTATTTTCCCCTTTTTAAAATTAGAATTATTTAATAAAGATACAATTCCCGGTCTTCTATTTTCATTCATTATTTTAAGACCCAATGCGGTTATAATCCTGTTTTCACCCGTAAGAGGCATAATATCCGCAACCGTACCAAGAGCCACAAGGTCAAGATTCCAGAAAAGAAAATTTTCGGAAAGAGAAGTTTTCTTGGCTAACCCATGACATAACTTAAAAGCAACTCCAACGCCGGCAAGTTCTTTATAGGGATAAGAGGCTGATAAATAAGGATTTATTTTAATCTCTGCGGGATTATCTTTTTCCGGCAGATGATGATCCGTAACTATAACTTCCATTCCAAGTTCTCGTGCATATTCAATCTCTTCTGCTCCATTTATACCGCAATCGACAGTAATTATAAGTTCCGTTCCCCTTCCCTTTAATTCAGCAATTCCCGATTTATTTAAGCCGTAACCGTCTTCCAAACGATGCGGTATATAAAAATCTACATCTCCGCCAAATTTTCTTAAAACCTTTAACAGTAAAGCAGTTGAAGCTATACCATCCACATCAAAATCACCAAATATTGAAATTTTTTTATTACTTTCGATTGCCTCCAAAATTCTTTTACACCCCTCCCCAACGCCTTCCAGCAAAAAAGGATCATGAAGCCCTTCGAGTGCCGGACTCAAAAACATACCGATATCCGAAACATCTCTGACCTCTAATAATTTTTTCACCACAGAACCAGAACCCCTATCATCAAGTAATTTATCTGATAAAAAATTCCACTTCATATTTTTATATCTATGATATTGTATTACAAACTTTTAAACTTACAAAAATAAAGCTGTTCATTATAATTATTAGGGCACTATTTCACCGGTAATATCGGAACCTAAAGCGTCTGTGATTAGAGCCCGGTAAATCTTCCCCACCTCTGGAGGCTTTTTAGCGGGCGAAAGCCAAACAACGGGGTCTATTTCCGGCGCCGATGTTTTCGTCCTCCCGTAATATTCTCCTTCTTCGATTCCATCGATTAGAACTTCTATTGTTTCGCCGATAAATTTCTCGTTTCTTTTTCCGGCTTTTTCTTCGATTATAGATGAAATTATTTCCATTCTGCGCATAATTAAATCATCAGAAAGTTTCGGCATTGAATAAGATACGCTGCCTTCTTCATGAGAATAACCAAAAACTCCGATATGGTCAATATCACTCTTTTCCACAAATGAACAAAGCTCTTCGAAATTCTTCTCCGTTTCTGATGGAAAACCTACGATAAAAGTAGTTCTGAGCGTAAAATCACCTACAGATTTAATCAACTCTAAAAGATTTTCTATTTCATTTCTGCCGTACCCGCGGTTCATGTCTGAAAGAACGTAATCAGATACATGCTGCAGGGGAATATCAAGATAGTTTACTACGTCAGGTAATTCTTGCATTGTTTTCAATAATTCTTCTGAAACAGCTAACGGATGAAAATAAAGGAATCTTATCCAGCCGGGAAAAATAGGAGCAATTTCTTTAATAACATCAGAAAGAGAAGCATTATGGTTAAAATCTCTACCCCAGGAAGTTGTATTCTGCCCGATAAAAATAATTTCTTTAACACTCTCGGGCAAATCAGAAATCTCTTCTTTTATATCCGCGAGCTTCTTTGAATGTGATTTCCCTTTTAAGGCAGGAATCACGCAAAAAGAACATCTAAAATCACAACCTTCCTGAATCTTAATATATCTGTAATGCTGAGGTGTAACATGCGGCTTACGATAGAGGTTTTTGCCTAAAAACCCACAATTAGAATTGACCTCAGATCTGCCGGCAGTAATTATTTCGGGAATGTTTTCAATCGAGCCTGTACCAGCCAGTAAATCTACTTCAGGCATGGTTTTAAGTAAATCCTGACCGTACCGCTGCGCAAGACACCCGACTACAAGGAGAACTGCTCTTTTATTCTTATTTCTTAAAGCGAGAATCGAATCTATAGATTCCGAAACCGCATCATTGATAAAAGCACAACCGTTAACGATTATAATATCCGCTTTTTCAGGAAAAAGTATTAATTCAAAACCTGAAGCTGTTAATATATTTATAATAGCTTCACTGTCGGTTTCGTTTCTTGGGCAGCCTAGAGTTTCTAAATAAAAAGTTTTCCCAATATCCTTCACTTTTTCTTGGAAAAAACATCCTTGGGAACTTTGGCTTTTTCGATTATACCTAAAGCGGCTTGAACATACTCATCATCCGATAGAGACGCTTCATACCTTCCCTTAAGACCTCTTTTATTATACGCAAGCCTTATTTCAAGCCCTCTTTTAATTTCTTCCAGAGAGTCATTCCAATCCTTTTCCGAAAATACTACTTCTGTTTCCGAACCGCTCTCCACGTATTCCTTAATTTTACTTATAAATTCTTCTCTCATCTCCGGAGTTAAAGGCTCAGATTCAGGATAATCTTCAAAAGATTCGATAACTTCCATTATATCTATATTTGTTGTATCTTCCTCTAAGGATTTTCTGACTTTATTTTTAAATGCCGTCATCATGTCGGGGGTTACAGTCTCAACATTCTGATTTTCAGCAAGATAATCAACAATAAAGTCGAAACCGTAACTATATATTCTCTCATAAAAAGGTGAAGTCTTGACTTTAAGTGTCGAATCCGGAACTATTCCCCCTCCCCCTTTTACCTCTCTATTCAAGGGACCTCTAGTATGAAATACTTCGGTAGTATCCTTTACTAATTCTCTATCAATACATCTACCTGAAGGAGTATGGTACCTTGCCACAGTTAATTTAATGGCCCTGTTGCCCGGCAAAGGATACACTCTCTGAACGGAACCTTTGCCAAATGTTCTAGAACCTATTAAAAAACCACGATCCCAGTCCTGAACTGCTCCAGCAACTATTTCAGAACCACTGGCGGAAAACGGACTTATTAAAACAACCAAAGGATATTTAGAATAAAATCCGTTATCTGAACGATAAGAATCCTGCGCGCTTTTTGATTTTCCTTCAGTGTAGACAATTTCTTTTCCATTTTCTATAAAAAACGATGCGACCTCTGCAGCTCCGTCAAGAACTCCTCCGGGATTATTTCTTAAATCCAGAATAAACTTATTAGCTCCCTCGGAAATAAGTGAGTCCAAAGCTGATTTAACCTCTTCCGGCGTACTCCTGCTAAAAGAATTAAGTGCTATATAACCTACATTATTTTTTACCATACCAGCATATGGAACTGACTTAATTTTGATTACTGCTCTTGTTATTGTAAAATCGATTTCCCTATCTAAGCCTTTTCTTGAAACGGTTATAGTTACATCTGTTCCGGGCTTTCCTCTCATCATCGAGACTGCTTTATCCAATTTCATATCTTTAGTAGAAGTCCCGTCTATTTTAATAATTTTATCGCCCTGCATCAAACCGGCGTCGTAAGCAGGTGTGCCCTCAATAGGCGCAATTATCGTTATATACTCTCCTCTCTTAGATATTTGTATCCCCAACCCCCCGAATTCACCCTCCGTATGAACCATCAATTCCTCATAATCGCGCTCTCTTAAGTATGTCGTGTGAGCATCGAGGCTATCTGTTATAGCCTCGATTGCGCGATCGAGCAACTTAGTCATATCGACATCATTAACGTAGTTGTCATTTATTATCCTCAAAGTATTTTCAACAGATCTTAAAGCAGTAAAAACATTCAATGAAGAATAAATAAAACCGCCAAAAGCGAGAAAAACCAGAAAAATCAAAAAACTATATTTCTTTTTTAAATTCATTAAACCACTCCTCTATCTAACAAAACCGAAATTTCTTTTTTTATCTTTTCATGAATCTCTTCTATAGTTTTTCGTGAATCAATCACAACAAATCTATCCATATTCTTACGAGCCAAATCGAGATATGCTTTGCGGACCCTCCGATGGAAATCAATATTTTCTCTTTCAATTCTATCGGGGTTTTTAATTCTATTTCTAACTTCTTCAGGATCAACATCCAGCAAAAAGGTAACATCCGGTTCCCTTTTACTGAATAATTTAAGGTTTTTAAGCAAATTCAACTCCTCTTCTTTTATTCCTCTTCCCGCCATTTGATATGCAATAGTTGAATCAAAATGTCGATCCGAAATAACGATATTATCTTTTTCAAGATTTGTATTGATAATCTTAGCTAAATGCTCGGCTCTATCCGCAAGATATAAGAAGAGCTCGGTATATACATCTATGTCCTCGTCACTGTCAAGCAGAATATCCCGTATCTTCTCCCCAACCATAGTACCTCCCGGTTCTTTGGTTATTAAAACATTATACTTTTTTGATAGTAAATATTTGTAGAGCAATTCACATTGAACCGATTTACCGGAACCCTCAACACCTTCAAAAGTTATAAAAATACCGTGTTTTTTTTTATCCTGTTTATATGTTGTTATCTTAAACCTTTCCTATTTCTTGTTTTTTTTGCTTTTTCTATACTTTTTAATAAATTCCTCTGTTTTCTCCTTCGCAACGGAGTCAGGAAACTGTTCGGGCGGCGACTTCATGAGATAAGAAGAAGGTTCTATTAAAGTTCCTGAGAGGTTATTATCTAACGCTAACTTCATTAGTCTGATTGCATCGATTATTACGCCCGCCGAGTTAGGTGAATCCCACACTTCAAGTTTTACCTCGACATTCAGAGGAACATCGCCGAAAGTCTGACCTTCCATCCTCATATATGCCCATTTTCTATCCGTCAACCACTCGATATAATCCGAAGGACCTATGTGGATATTTTCTTTCCCAATATCAAAAGGTAAAAGAGAAGTAACTGCCTGAGTCTTGGATTTTCCTTTAGATGCAAGACGTTCCCTTTCCAACATATTCAGAAAGTCAGTATTTCCGCCTACATTCAACTGAAATGTGCGTTTTAATCTAACTCCGCGATCAAGAAAAAGCTGAGCCAATACCCTATGCGTAATCGTTGCTCCTACCTGGGACTTAATATCATCACCTATTATCGGGAGTCCTTTTTCTTTAAACCTATCCGACCAATATTTTGATGAAGCTATAAAAACAGGTATTGCGTTTATAAAACCAACTTCAGCTTGAAGGGCTTGTTCTACATACCACTTTGTAGCTTCCTCGCTGCCCACCGGTAAATAACTTATCATCATATCGGCTTTTGTATCCTTTAAGACCTTTACAATATCAACTGTCGAACCCGGAGCCTTTTTAATAATATCTTCCAGATATTTTCCGATACCATCGTGCGTCATCCCTCTTTGAACTTTCACTCCAAGTTCCGGCACATCGCAGAATTTATAAGTATTGTTGGGGTGTGAAAAAATTGCCTTGGAAAGATCCTTCCCAACCTTAGTTCTATTAATATCAAAAGCAGCTACAAACTCAATATCCTTGATATGATAGCCACCCAAATCAACATGCATCAATCCGGGTATTGATTTATTTGGGTCCGCCTTACGGTAAAAATGCGCCCCTTGAACCAGCGAAGACGCACAGTTACCAACACCAACTATTGCAACTCTGATCTTATTATCCATTAATTACCTCCGTTTTCCAGTCGTTTGTATGCAATTAATATCCTTTGAATAGCTGTTAAATTAGTTACTATTGCCAGAATAGCCATAATGTAAATCATGTGCTCAGGCAAAAAAATTAAACCAATAATTATAATAATAATCCTCTCAACACGAGTAATAAATCCTTCCTTAATATCAACTCCAAGAGAGTCTGCCCTTGCCCGCGTATAACTTGTCAAAAACGCTCCCAAAACAGCCAGAAAACATAAGGAAGTTAAAAAAAATCGCTTTTCTGCAAAAGCTATAGAAAAAAATATAAAGAACTCTCCGTATCTGTCAAGTGTTGAATCAAAAAAAGCTCCGAATTTTGATGTTTTTCCTTTCATTCTTGCAATTTGCCCGTCTATAGCATCAAAAATTGACCCAAAAATTAAAACAAGTCCGCCGATTCTGAATTCACCTAAAAGAATTAATACGGCGGCAATGACAACAATCAAAAATCCGCCAAACGTTATAAAATTCGGCGGTACAGAGTCAAACATTTTGACCAACGGCAAAAGAATTAATCTTCCTTTATCCTTTATTTTATTCCAGGTCAATTCGCACCCCTAATCAAAACCACGAATTCTCCTTTCAAATTCGGCATATTATCAAGAATCTCTCCCGGTATTCCCCTTATTACTTCTTCATAAATTTTGGTCATTTCTCTCGTTAAAACAATCTCCCTCTCAGGCAAAATTTCTTTCAGTTCCTCCAGTAGTCTCTGCACCCTTTTAGGTGATTCGAAAATTATACATGTTCTCTCCTCGCTCTTTATGGATTCTAAGACTTTCCTTCTCTTCCCCTTTTTTTTAGGAAGATACCCATAAAAAATAAACTTATCCGGAGGAAGACCGGATATAATTAGCGAATTAATCACCGCGGAAGGTCCCGGAAGACTTGTAAAGCTTAAGTTTTCTTTTATGAGATTTTTTACGAGGAAGAATCCGGGATCGGATATAAGAGGAGAACCAGCCGAAGTAACAAAAACAAAATTTTTCCCTTCTTTCAATTTATGCAAAATCCAGTCTGTCATTGTTTTCTTATTGAAGTCATTGTAAGATTTCAAAGGTTTATCTATACCGTAATGATCCATTAAAATCTTAGTTTTTTTTACACTCTCACATATAATACAATCCACTTCTTTCATAACTCTTATAACTCTATACGTAATATCTTCAAGATTTCCAATGGGAGTTGCCGCAAAATAGATCAAACTTACTCTATATCTAACCGAGATAGTTTCGAGTATTCAAAGAACCCGGATCTTTTTAAAGCGAATCTATAATCTTTAAGAGAACTATGAATAATTTCATCCGTTTTCCTTCCCAGAACAACAAAAATAGCATCGGAAAACTGATCGATCCAGGCGGCAAACGCTTTTGTTATTTCTTCATCAGTTGCAATAAAAGGCGTATAAACGATTTTAAGATCGTCATCAATTGTAAAGTTTTTCAAAATTTCTAAATTCTGACATGCGTTTTCATAAGATGGAATAAGCGTCTTCCTGACCAGAGATACTCCAACAACCTCAATAAAAGATTTTATCAACGAATTAAAAAACTTCAAAAATAATTCAATCAAAGCAGGATGCACCTGCTCTCTCATTTCTTTTCCTCTGTAAGCGCTTATAAGCAAGTCTTCGCTTTGAAGTAAAGTACGCAAGGTTTCCTTATCAATTTTCCTTTTATTTTTCTTGAGCGGATATATTATTTGAGGACTACCTTCTTTAAATTTTACAAAAGAATATTTGTTTGACTTATTCAAAGAAAGAAAACCACTAAATTTAAGAGTTTCCAACTTATTAAAAAGCACATTTAAATCAACGTCCACTATTCTTTTATCTGAGAAAAGCGGCTTTTCCTTAAAAAGAGCCATTATAATATGAAGAAGTTCTTCGTCAATCATATAAATATTGACAATTCCCTGATGGGCTTTTTTAGCCTTATCCAACACCTGCGTCAAAGGATGTTCCTTTAATTGATTTTCTCTGCAGATGGCTGCGCTTATCGTATTTCCGTCTTTAAAGAAAAGATATTCATTGCTTTCCGGATATCTTATTTCTATATACCCCATAAGACGACCTTCTCTGGTCTTCTTAGCATGATTCAGAATATTATCAAAATTGACAAACTGTACTGGAGCATTATTTAAGATTAAATTACCCTTTGGAAAAACCATCTTTCACCCTTCTCATTTAATAATAATTATACGTTGCAGACAGAAAATGTCAATAGAACCAAAGACCCCTACCACCACACCAAATTTTTCTCACGCAGAAACACGGAGAACACAGAGAAAAAATATTTTTTCCTTAACCATTTAACAAATCGTCTTGACAAATAAGATAAAACAAGTTAATTATCTTTTTAAACAGGAGATAATTAAGAATGAAAGTAAACGACGACATATTCAGGAAATATGATATAAGAGGGATAGCAGACGAAGATCTTACTGACGAGTTTGCCTATCACCTTGGTAAAGCGTTCGGAACGTACTTAAAAAGAAAAAAACTTTTAAATATCGCCGTAGGGAGGGACGTCAGAAAAAGCTCTCCAAGATTATTTGAAAACATATCAAAAGGCATTACCGACACAGGCTGCGACGTAACAAATATAGGAATGGGGCCAAGCCCTATACTATACTTTACCGTTTTCCACTACAATCTAGATGGCGGATTAATGATTACAGGAAGCCATAATCCTATTGAATACAACGGTTTCAAAATGATGAGAGGCAAAGATACCGTATACGGAGAACAAATACAAGAAATAAAGGAAATAATTAAAAAAGAAGATTATGAGGAAGGAAAAGGAAAAATACACGAAAAGGAAGTTGTAAAAGATTACATCGAATACATATCTTCTTTAATTTCTCCCGAAAAATCTTTGAAAATAGTGCTGGATCCGGGAAACGGAACTGCCGGACCTATTGCAACAGAATTATTTAAAATTTTTGGAGCCGACTTTGAATGCATTAATTGCGAACCGGATGGAAATTTTCCCAATCATTTGCCGGACCCAACCGTGGTTAAATATACCAAACAGTTATCAGATAAAGTAATCGAAAAAAAAGCAACCATGGGAATAGGATACGATGGCGACACCGACCGCGTCGGCATAATCGACGAGAACGGCAAGCTAGTGTATGGAGATCAGCTATTAGGAGCTCTTGCTAAACCTATAATATTAAAAAATCCCGGAACTGAAGTAATTTTTGACGTCAAATGCAGCCAGGGACTTGTTGAATGGATCGAAGAATTAGGAGGCAAACCTTTAATGTGGAAAACGGGGCATTCTTTACTAAAGGTAAAAATGAAAGAAACCGGCAGTTTGATAGCGGGAGAAATGAGCGGACATATATTTATAGGCGATAATTACTATGGATTCGACGACGCCCTTTTTGTTTCTGCAAGGTTCTACGAAATTGCATCAAAATCAGATAAAACCGTTTCCGAAATAATTAACGAAATACCGTATTACGAAAGTACTCCCGAAATCAGAACCGAAGTAGGGGAAGAAGCCAAATGGAAAATAGTCGAAGCCGTAAAAGAGGAATTCCGGAAAAAATATAAAACTATTGAAATAGACGGAGCCCGGATTCTTTTCGGCGATGGCTGGGGTTTGGTAAGAGCTTCCAACACACAACCGATAGTGGTAACGCGTTTTGAGGCAAAAACCAAAGAAAGATTGGAAGAAATAAAAAAGATTGTAACAGACTTCATAAAGCAACAAGCTGCTAAAATGTAAAAACTATAGGACGCAGATGAACGCTGATTTAAAAAGATTTTTTATTTGTAATTTTATTCTAACTCCTAACTTTCAACTTCTAACTTCTTTATTAAGAACAAATTTCACGAGTAGTACAGTTATATGATATACAAATGAAAAAAAGAGAAATTTTAGCTGAATTAACCAGAATAGCCTTCAAAATCGGAATTAAAATCATAGAAGATAAATTATTAAAAAAAGGCGGTTATTGCCGAGTTTTCAAGAATAAATATATAATAATGGATAAAAGAATTTCCGAAGAAGATAAACTGAATATTTTAATCAAAGCTCTCAAAAGAAATAACCTCGAAAATATTTATTTAACTCCAAAAATAAGGGAGTTATGCTCTGAGAAAGAGTAAACTTGGTCTTGTTTTAGGCGGCGGAGCAGGAAGAGGTGTCGCTCACCTCGGAGCAATAAAATGCCTCGAAGAAGAAAACATAAAGCCCGATTTAATATTCGGAACTTCCATTGGAAGTATAATAGGGGCACTATACGCGCTCGGCTATAAATTTACCGAATTGACTGAAAAAGCGACGGAAGTAGTTAAGTCTCCAGAGTTCAAGCAGTTAGGCTTCGAATTCTTCAAAGACCATAAGGATTCCTTCCCTCTAAAAAAACTAAGCTGTTATCTCAGAGAAAGATTAACTCTTGCAAAAATGGCAGTAACTCCCTATATAACAGAAAGAGAAACTCTTAAAAAAGTAATTGATAAATTTTTTCCAGATGTAAACATTGAGGATTTAGAAATCAAATTTGGCTGCACTACACTCGACCTTGTCTCCGGGGAAGACATTTATATTGATAAAGGTCCTCTTAAAGAAGCGATAATAAAATCTATTTCAATAGCGGGCATCTTCCCGGCATGGGAAGAAGAAAAAAGAATTCTAATAGATGCGGGACCTACTGCAAAAGTTCCTGTAGACGGATGCAGATACATTGGCGCAAATAAAATAATAGCAGTTAATCTGGGAGCTAAACTTGATAAGTATGAAAAAATTAGTTCCGGTATCTTTACGAACCTTCGTGCTGACGAAATAGCGAAATTCAAATATAATAAACTACAGGCAGAAAAAGCGGACGTACTGATCGAACCAAAAGTAGAAAAAATTCATTGGGCAGACTTTACAAAAATAAACCTGGGAATACGATTAGGCTACGAAGCAACAAGAGAAAAACTTCCCGAGATAAGAGCACTCTTAAAACCATCGCTTTTTTTAATACTTAAAAAGACTTTTTCCCGTAAAAAGTAATCCTCACACCGAGACACAGAGAACGCAAAGGTACAACCACACCTAACCCCAAAAATATTTATCGTTTTACTAAATCCTACATCCTAAATCCAAAATCCTTATTTTTTCTCTTGCGTTGTGCGAAATGCCTTCTTATTTTGCAAAAAAGTATTATGTTAAAACTTTGATTTCCAGTACCTTAAATTCTGGAACAGTTCTTGTACATTAAGTCGGTAGCTCTTTAAAAATTTAGTAGAACGGTTTTTAAGGTAGTTCCCCAGATAATATTTTTTCTCTAATATGCTGGTTAAAGAGGAGGTTACAATGCCAGGAATAAGTAATAAAGATAATAATCTAAATAGTCCATTTGAGTTAAAGGGAAGTTTGGGGAAGTCTTTCACGATCGATATTGACGGATTATTATTGGAAGGTGATCTCGTCTATGATTACGCATATAATATTCACCTGTTGATCACCGTTCCTGACACAATTTGCGGAGGAGATAAATCTTTCTACAGAATTTTAAGTCTCTGCAAAAACAATTCTTCAAATTTGAACGTAAACTCTTGTTTCTTTGTACCTTTTTACGTAGAACACTCAGACACGTCCGTTTTTTCTTTGTATTAAGACAGTTCCAAGTTCAGTGAGAGTTCTCTCTCGCTGAACTTGGAATTGTTCGGATTCCGACCTTTTTCTTATATAGCTTTTCATAACTTAGCTTTTGGCTATTGGCTTTTAGCTGTTAGACTAACACAAAACGAAGTTTCTTTGTGATTTTCTTCTTTTTGAGCCCTGTGTGGTTTATTACAGTTTCGGGTTTTAAATTTAGTTGGTGCGTTAGTGCGTGAGTGTGTTGGTGTGTTTTTTAAAACGGACTAACCGACCTACACACCAACAGTTTAAAATTTGCGTTCATCTGCGTCCAATTATTGGGCATGGTGGTGGAATTCTAAATTCTATCTTCTACCTTCTATCTCCTTTTATACAATCCTACAATTTCGCCCTTAGCCAGTATATGACCTTCCATTCTGTCGAGTAAATCGTATTTATCTAAAGCTTTTTCCGTTTCGATCATTTCATTCAGCGCGTAAACTTTAAAATGATAATGGTGAACACCGGAAGGCGGACAGGGTCCACCGTATCCCCCGCGCCCATAGTCCGTCATACCCAAATCAGCTATATCGCTTATTTCGGCATTTTCTTTAAAACCATTTATGTTCGCCGGAATATTGTAAACAACACAATGCACAAAATCTCCGCTCGGAGCATCCGGATCATCGCATATTAAAGCAAGTGACTTTACTCCCGGAGGTAATTCTCCCCAGCTAATTGCGGGTGAAACGTTTTCACCATCACATGTAAACTTATCCGGGATCATTTCTCCGTCATTAAAAGAAGAAGAAAAAACCTTTAAACCAACCATTTTTACCTCCTCGTCTTTTTTTCTCTTTCTCAACTGATTTTTCACCTGCGCTACACATCAAGGAAAGAGAAAGGATTAAAACCAATAAAAGACTTTTAATAAATCGCCTCCTGAATTATATGTCTTTAAGATAACCTTTCTTTAGTTCATAATCAAAACGTTTACTTAACCAGTCAAAATCGTTGATCAGTTCAATTCCCTTTTCATTGTCTTTATTCTCCATCCCATATCTTCTACCTGCACGAGCTCCTTTAATACACCATATTCCAAATTTCCTGTCAGTCCCTTTGTTGCACCACACATTCAAAAGATATATTCTGATTTGTTTCTTTATTTCTTTGGAATGCTTACATGCATTACAAGCAAGCTGAGCGCATTCTCTAAAACCGGCACGCCAGGAATAAAAAGGAGTAGCATTGAATCTACTTAAAGAAGCAACCTCAGGTATATTTTTATGTGGTAAAGTAATAAACATGTCCAAACCATAATCTTTTATGCCGTCAAGAATTGCTTTAGGAAGCAATTTCACTCCGCCATTACCATAGGTCAAATCATTTATGGCATTTCGACTCGACCACATATAGAAAAAATCTTCAGAAAGTTGAAAGGGAACATCTTCGAAATTAAAACTATCAAGAACATATGCATCTCCGTCGACAACGAAGAAATAATCAGTCCTCGCCACCTTAGCGCATTCTTTATGCGCATTTAAAATCCCTTTAACCCCATGAACTCTTTTGGCGGAAGGAAAACGTTTTTTTAGCCTTTTCCAGTGTTCTTCCGCGAGTGGTTCGTCATAAGAAAGAAAAACTACGTCGAATTTTATTTTCTGCTCTTTTTTCACTTGTATATCCTGCTAATAAAATAATTAATCTCTTCCGCCGCTTCCTCTTGTCCCCTTCCATTCATAAATCTTCTACTATTTTTTAGGATTTCCGCATTTCTAACCTTTGAATTAAGTTCTTTTTTCACCGCTTCAAGTAAAACTGATTTGTTTAACTTTCGGGGATCTATTCTTATGGTAAGATCATTTTCAGCCATTCTGTATGTGTGAACTTGATCGACAGGATTGCTAAGATCCGGCACCGATATCGAAGGCACCCCTAAATATGCAAGTTCCCATGTTGTCATAAAAGTACCCTTACATATAACTAAGTCGCTTGCAACCATTAACCTATCCATCTTCCAGTCGTAATCCTTAATAATAATACTATCATCATCACCAAATTTCTTCTTGTACTCTTCGAGTAGGTCTCCTGTCAAAAGTATCAATTTCAGATTTTTCCCCTGCAGTTCTTTAAAAACTTCTATACTTATCTCCAGTAATTTATTTCTATCCTTATGCCTTCCTCCGGTCGTAACTAGAATAACTTTATCTTTCCTTTCAATGCCCAATTCATCTCTCGCTTTATTTCTATCTTTCAACGTATAATCAAACTCTTTAATCACAGGTCCTACAAAAGTAAGAGGAACACCAAAATCAAAAGGAATACTGTGAAATTCAGGCGTATCCACAAAAATAACATGATTCGCTTTTTTTACAGCAGGAATTATCGGATGCTTCTCGCTAAATGTTTCAAAGAACCAGTGTGTAATAAGTATAGAAGGAATCTTAAGTGCCTTAGTTATATGCAGGGCAATAAAAACTTCGTCCGCAACTACTAAATTGGGTTTAAACTTGCGAATAAGAGACCAAATTCTAAAGCCTGCTTTTAAGGATAATTCATCTTCCTGTCTTAATTCAAGATTAAAAGCTTTAATTCCATTATTGAGAAAATAAATATATCCTTTATCATAAGAGGCAACAAGTATTGACAAATCTTTATTCATATTCTCAAGTTCCCCCAGAATAAGTAAATCATACATAGCATGACTAAAACCACGTCCGCGAGACAAATACAATATCTTAGGATTTTTGATTGTAGGAATTCTCATAAACTAAATTTATTTACTAATAGAATTTTTTCAACCCTCTATTTAATAACCACAACGACACGAAGAGCAAATTAGAAAAATCCGAAGGATTTGCGCCTTCGAGACTTAGTGGATAAATTCTTTTGTATAAAAAAACAAGCAAGGGCCTAAAGACCCTTGCTTGTAGAGGTGTACGAAAAATAGAATTTGTATATCAATACTTAATGTATTTTAATTGGTAATATGCGTATAATTAATAATGTAAATGTTAGACATAACATTCTATTGTTCGTATTTCTCTCCCTTTCTTTTTTAAAAACCTACTCACTTTCCATATATATACATTTCTCTGCTCTATGTCGTCATATATAAGATTAATCTAATAATCATTATATAAACACTTTTCAACTTGTCAACCCTTATAGAAAAAAACAAGGGCCAGTAAAGGCCCTTGTCTGTAGAATTATACTAAAACAGAATTTTATTTTATACCCAATCTTTTAGTTATTTTTCTCCTTTAAAACTGCCTGAGCCGCTGCAAGTCTTGCAACAGGAACTCTAAAAGGAGAACAACTAACATAATCCAGACCTATCTTATGGCAAAATTCAATCGATGCCGGGTCTCCCCCATGTTCGCCGCATATACCTACTTCTAAATCTGGATTTGCCTTCTTCCCTTTCTTTAAACCCATTTCTACCAGCTGCCCAACACCTTCCTGGTCTAGTGTCTGGAAAGGATCATTAGGCAGGATACCCTTTTCTATATAGTCGGGAGTATATTTACCGACGTCGTCCCTTGAAAAACCAAAAGTTGTCTGCGTCAGGTCATTTGTCCCGTAAGAAAAGAAATCTGCTACTTCCGCTATCTTATCAGCTGTCAAAGCAGCTCTAGGGAGTTCTATCATCGTTCCTATTTGGTAATCCACCGGCTTTCCTTTCTCTTTGAAAACCTTTTCTGCCACTTTCTCAATAAGTTCTCTCTGAGAAGCGACTTCTTCTTTTCTTCCAGCAAGAGGTATCATAATCTTTGGGATAACTTTAACATTTTTATTTGCTACGTTTACAGCAGCCTCTATAATAGCTCTTGCCTGCATTTCAGTTATCTCAGGAATTAGAATACCGAGCCTGCACCCTCGAAGACCCAGCATAGGATTTGCTTCCTCTAGACTCGCTATTTTTGCTTCTACTTTTTCCGCTGAAATACCCATATTATTAGCAAGTTCTTCGATCGTTTTCTTATCTTCAGGTAAAAACTCATGTAAGGGCGGATCAAGAAGTCTTATTATCACCGGATATCCATCCATTGCTTTGAAAAGACCTTCAAAGTCACCTCGCTGCATAGGAAGTATTTTATCGAGAGCTTTTTTTCTTTCTTCGGGAGTTTCAGACAGTATCATTTCTCTCATAGCTGGTATCCTATCCTCCCCAAAAAACATATGTTCCGTTCGAGCAAGACCTATTCCCTCTGCGCCGAAATCTCTCGCCTGTTTAGCATCATGCGGAGTATCGGCATTAGCCCGTACTCCAAGCCTTCTTATCTCATCTGCCCACTCCATTATTTTTTGAAAATCACCTGAAATCTCAGGTTCTATAGTGGGAACATCGCCAAGAATTACCCTGCCTGTAGTTCCGTCGATTGTTATTGGTTCACCTTCTTTAACAGTCACATCGCCAACCGTAAATCTTTTAGCTTTATAATCAATTGAGATATCCTCAGCGCCGACAATACAGGGAGCGCCCATACCTCTTGCAACAACAGCCGCATGAGAAGTCATACCTCCTCGTGAAGTCAATATACCTTCAGCCGCGTGCATTCCTCCGATATCTTCGGGAGAAGTTACGTGGCGAACAAGGAGAACTTTTTCCCCGGCTTTAGCTTTTTCCACTGCCTCATCGGCTGTGAATACAACCTTACCCGAAGCGGCTCCGGGGGAAGCGGGAAGGCCCTTAGCAATAACGTTGAGCTCTGCTCTAGGATCTATCATAGGGTGCAGTAATTGATCTACCTGATCCGGGCTAACTCTCATAATGGCTTCCTTATTATCGATTAAGCCTTCACCGACCATGTCGACTGCTATTTTTACAGCAGCCATTGCAGTTCTTTTTCCGGTTCTTGTTTGTAGAATCCATAATTTATTGTCCTCAACCGTAAACTCAAGATCCTCCATCTCTTTAAAATGACCCTCAAGCTTTTTCCTTACATCTTCTAATTCGCTATAAGTTTCAGGCATTACATCTTCAAAAGCATCGAGATCAGATCCGGATTCCTCTTTTTGTTTATGTGAAATAGGACCAGGAGTTCTGATACCTGCAACAACATCTTCACCTTGAGCATCGAGTAAATATTCTCCGTAAAATATATTCTCACCAGTAGCAGGATTGCGCGTAAAAGCAACACCTGTTGAACAACCTTCTCCTCTATTACCAAAAACCATCGCCTGTACATTTACAGCAGTTCCGAGATCCCCGGGAATATTGTTTATCCTTCTGTATTCTTTTGCTCTTTTGTTATCCCAGGAAGAAAAAACAGCGTTAACCGCACCCAATAATTGATCTTTAGGATTCTCCGGAAAATCTTTTCCGGTTTTCTCTTTAATCAGTTTCTTAAATTTACCGGCAATTTCCTTCCAGTCATCTGCGGTCAGTCCGGCATCTTCTTTTACACCCTTTTTGTCCTTGGTGTGCTGAATTATCTCTTCGAAATCCTCATGTTCAACACCCATTACCACATCGCCGTACATCTGAATTAAACGTCGAAAACTGTCATAGACAAATCGAGGGTTAGTATTACTTGCGAGATTATTTGCTATTTCTTCATTTAATCCGAGGTTTAAAATCGTATCCATCATACCCGGCATAGAAATAGCCGCTCCGGAACGTACTGAAACCAAAAGGGGAGCATCGAATGATGCAAACTTCTGCCCCATTGCATTTTCTAACTTTTTTAAATTCTCATCTATTTGTTCTTCAAGACCCTTCGGATATTTCTTATGTTTCTCGTAATATAAACAACACTGAGAAGTAATGGTAAAACCCGGAGGAACAGGAACGCCAATATTCGTCATTTCTGCCAAGCCGGCGCCTTTACCACCTAAAGTTTTCTTCATTGTAATATTACCCTCTGCCTTACCTTCACCAAAGAAGTACACCATTTTTTCCATTACAGTTCCTCCTTTTTTTATTTGGAAAAATACCTAAGGTTTTCTTTTGGACTACTTATCTTACGGTCACTGCTCACAAAATATAAATACTTTCAAGAAATGCAAGGGGGTGATTTTTTTAGCCACCAAGGCACTAAGTCACAAAGTAAGAATTTAATTATAAAATATTATAAAAAAACAAAAAATGTGATGAGTGGTGGTAGCTTCGTGTCTTGGTGTCTTCGTGGCTATATTCATTTATACCTTGAACTTGAAGGTTGGAAAATAGTTTCGACAGGTGAACCTGTATGAATAAAAAGTCTTACTCCACAGCGGTAGAATTGTTTTTCTTTCAAACAGAGTTCAACTTTATGCAGGCTTGAATCTCTCTTTAAAGGAATACCTATAAGCCCCGAATAAATATATACGGAATCTTCTACCAGCGGTTCACCATCATTAAAAATACGAATGTCAGATATTTTTGAACTCATATAAAAAAACAGCAAATATTTATTCAGTTCGACTTTAGCCAGCACACTATCAATCTCAAAGGCTGACTCATTTGCGAAATTCTGAGTAATTTTATGCATCCTTCCCTCTGCAACAGAACCTATACCCATATGTGAAAACTCGGGATTTAAAATATTCTTTCTATGGGCAGGGCTTTCCATCCATTTCTTCATAACCAACTTTACAAGAGAATCCGGATTACTTTTTAAAAGGAATGGAACCGCATCTCCAATATTTTCAGCTACATTTTCACCCACACCGAGAACAGGCAGCCCGGAATTATATATTCGCTGTAATGGAGTTTTACTAATTTCCATTGAAGAAGTATGTGACAGATATCTTTTCTTCAGCATATCATTTGAATGCTGTCTTGCAGCTATCCTTAATCTATCATCAAATTTTAAATTTTTCAAACCTCTTATATTTCGTTCCCTATTAGTCAACCGGAATATCAAGGCCTCTATAGAGTCATTACCTTCTATTTCCGGATAAAGAGAAACTAACTTAACTGTGGTATCCAGTAGAGCATCTACACGAATTTCTGCAAGAGAAACATTTAAAATCAAGAGAAGTATAGGCATATTAACCTCTTATCACATCCTTTATTATCATCAATCTCGAATTCTTCTCCCTTTCTCTTTCTTCAAGCTTCATATTTATTTCTCTCACCGTGCTTTCAATTTCAGGAATAAGTATATATTCAAGTGCATTTACTCTACGTCTTGTTTTATCCATTTCTTTTGCAAGAAGTGTAATTCTTTTTTCCAACTGCGCCATTTCAATTAATCGTTCAAAAACTTTCATCAAACTCGTCAATGCAACGTCAAGAGTAGGAGAAGTCATCGCAAATCCATAAGAAACTATCTCACCTTTTAAACTCTTTTGATACTTTGGCAGAGGAACATTCATAACTTTTTCCTTCTCCATCGATAATTCAATATCGGTATCAAGCAATAAAAAAGACCCTTCGAATATATCCTTATCCTGATATGCCTGGGCAAGAAAAAACTGCCTTAAAGCTTTTATTAATTCCTCTTCGACTTCTTTTCTCATTGAAGCTAGCAAACTGATGGTTTTTTGAATTACTCTAAGAAGCTCGTCCTGCTTCTGCTTTAATAACTTGTGTCCCCTTTTAGCAATGTTAAGCCTCTTCTTAAGGCTGAGCAGCACCATCCTTGTCGCGTTAACTTGCATCGCCATATTATAAACTCCTTAAGGCCTTAATCCCAGTTAATAAATTTATGTTAAAAAACATAGCATTTAAAGACTTTTTTATATGTTAGTCTGTTGGTGGGTTGGTCCGTTGGGCTGTTAAAAAACACGCTAACACATCTACACACTACCCCACTAACAAAATCAGATTCAAAATTACTAATTACTTCAAACAATAATTTCATTACAATCATTTCTTCTCTGGCTTATTTTCTGATTCTGATTCTTTTTTCTTCGTTTTCTTGCTTCTCTTTTTCTTTTTATCTTTTTCATCTCTCGTTTTCTTATCCTTATCCTTTTCCTGCTCCTGCTTGTCTTTTTTCTCTTTGTCCTTTTCAGCTTTTTTTTCCTTACCCTGCTTATCCCTTTTCTCTTTAGTCTTCTTTTCTTCGGTTTGTTCCTCTTCTTTTTCTTCCTCTTCCTTACCACCGAACTTCGCAAAATACTTATCGAGATATTCATCCCTTATTCTTTTCAACTCTTTCTTGGGAAATACAGAGAGAAGTTTCCATCCTAAATCCAGGGTTTCTTCCACACTTCTGTTTTCATATTCACCCTGACTGACATACTCACTTTCGAACCTGTTCATAAATTCGAGATATTTTTTATCCATATCCGAAAGGGCTGCTTCACCGAGAATAACGGAAAGTTCTTCAGCTTCTTTACCTCTTGAATATGCAGCATAAAGCTGATTATATAGATCGGCGTGATCTTCTCTTGTTTTATCTTTACCAATCCCCTTATCTTTCAATCTTGAAAGTGAAGGCAAAACGTCAATGGGTGGAGAAATACCTTTTCTTTCGAGCGAACGGGAAAAAATAATCTGCCCTTCCGTAATATAACCGGTAAGGTCCGGAATCGGGTGTGTTTTGTCGTCTTCAGGCATTGAAAGAACAGGCATCATGGTTATAGAACCCTTATTGTCTTTTATTCTTCCTGCTCGCTCATAAATCGTGGAAAGGTCCGTATAAAGATAACCCGGATAACCCCTCCTCCCCGGAACTTCCTTTCTTGCAGCCGAAATTTCCCGCAGGGCTTCGCAGTAATTTGTCATATCGGTAATAATTACAAGCACATGCATTTCAAGGTCAAAGGCAAGGTATTCAGCAGCAGTCAAAGCGGCTCGGGGTGTGGATATTCGTTCGATTGCCGGGTCATCTGCAAGATTCAAAAACATAACGACTCTTTCGAGAGCACCGGTTTGCTCGAAATCATTTCTGAAAAACTCCGCTTCTTCAAAGGTGATTCCCATCGCAGCAAACACAACGGCGAAACTTTCTTCAGAGCCGAGAACCTTTGCCTGCCTCACTATCTGAGCGGCTGCTTTATTATGGGGCAACCCGGATCCTGAGAAAAACGGCAGTTTTTGTCCTCTGACGAGAGGATTTAAACCATCTATAGTCGAGATTCCTGTTTGAATGAACTCATTGGGATATTCTCTCGCATAGGGATTTATAGGTTCTCCGTTAATATCTCTTCTTTTTTCAGGAAGAATCGCAGGACCTTCGTCGATAATTCTTCCCATACCGTCAAAGACCCTGCCCAATATATCCGGGGAAAGGTCCAACTGAATTGTTCTGCCTTGAAAAATAACCGTAGATTTCGGGATATCTATTCCTCTGGTGCCCTCAAAAACCTGCACCATAGCCCTATCTCTATGAACTTCAAGCACTTTCCCCGTCCTTTCCTCACCATCAGGCAGCTTAATCGTGCATAGTTCACCATAACTAACACCGCTAACGCCTTCTACAAACAGAAGAGGACCGGAAATATCCGAAACAGCCTGGTATTCTACTCTCATGCTCCTACCTCCTCTTTAACAGTCGCAATCTTACCAACCGCATCTTTAATCTTATTCTGTAATTCTTCTATCTTCTTTATTTCTTCTTCTTCTACGAATTTCATACGCGCTATTTCTTCGAGAATATCGAGTTCCTCTAATTTCTCAGGTTCAGCATCGTTTTTTTCTGACGCCCAATAAAATGTTATAATTGCCTTTAGCATAAGATACTGTTTTTTTATTGATGTATAAGTATCCACTTCGTGAAACGCGTTTTGATGCAGAAAGTCTTCCCTTATAATACGCGCCGCAATGAGTATTCGTCTTTCTCTTGCGGAAAGCGCGTCTATTCCGACGAGTCTCACCATTTCCTGCAGTTCATCTTCTTCCTCAAGCAATTTCATAGCCTCTTGTTCTATTTCAAGGAAATCCTCAGCAACTTCCTTATTAATATAGTCTTTAACGTTATCCGGATAAAGAGAATACGAAGTCAACCAGTCGATAGCAGGAAAATGCCTCGCGTAAGCCAATTCTGCTTTTAAACTCCAGAAAACCTTTACGACCCGGAGCGTATTCTGAACAACAGGGTCGGATAAATCCCCGCCCGGAGGAGAAACAGCTCCGATAACGGAAATCGCACCTTCTCTATCATCGCTGCCCAAGCATTTAACTCTTCCTGCTCTTTCATAAAATTCGGCAATTTTACTTCCAAGATAAGCGGGATACCCTTCCTCACCGGGCATCTCTTCGAGCCTTCCCGAAATTTCCCTCAAAGCCTCAGCCCATCTTGAAGTAGAATCAGCCATCAATGCTACAGAATAACCCATATCTCTAAAGTATTCGGCAATAGTTATTCCCGTGTAAATGGAAGCCTCCCTGGCTGCAACCGGCATATTGGAGGTATTTGCAAGCAGAACAGTTCTTTTCATCAAAGGTTCGCCGGATTTAGGGTCAAGAAGCTTCGGAAACTCGTTAAGAACATCGGTCATTTCGTTTCCTCTTTCTCCGCATCCAATATAAACAACTACTTCAGCCTCAGCCCATTTTGCGAGCTGATGTTGAATAACGGTTTTACCGGAGCCAAAAGGTCCCGGAACACTGGCTGTCCCGCCTTTAGCTACGGGAAAGAAAGTATCTATAACTCTCTGCCCCGTGAAAAGAGGCATAACCGGTGCGAGTCTCTTTTTTACTGGTCTACCGTTTCTCACTCCCCACCTCTGCTCCATAGTAATTTCTTTGTTGCCTTCTTTTGTTTTAATAACAGCAACAACATCCTTGACTGTAAATTTACTTTTGTTAATTTTCTCGATAGTCCCCTCGACGCCGAGAGGAACCATTACTTTGTGCTCTATTAAAACTGTTTCCTGAACAGTCCCAATAATATCGCCACCAACAACTTTATCTCCCTCCTTTTTTACAGGATTGAAATCCCATTTCTTTTGGGGGTCAATTGCGGGCATGGATATCCCTCTTGAAATAAAATTACCGGTTTTATCCTTAATTTTATCAAGAGGACGCTGAATTCCATCATAGATAGATTCAATTAGTCCAGGACCAAGACTCACGGAAAGAGGTTCACCGGTAAGAAAAACCGGTTGCCCCACTCCAATGCCTTCTGTTTCTTCATAGACCTGAATGGAAGCTAAATCTTTCTCCAATTCAATAATTTCTCCGACAAGCTTCTCTTCTCCAACATGAACAACATCATACATTCTCGAGCCTTTCATATTCTCCGCAACAACAAGAGGTCCTGAAACTCTGATTATTTTTCCTTCACTCATTAAAACCTCCTAAATCCATTCCAACAGCTTTCTTTACTATCTCTCGTATTCGCACCTGCCCTAATCCTTTACTTCCTTCAATCCCGGGTATAGGGACAACATTAATTTCAGGACTGGACATAAGCTCTTCAAACTTTAACAAATCTTTAAAAACACTTTCAAAAACAAAAACTATAGCAAAATCAGAACTTTCAATTTCATTTTTAAGTTCTTCTATACTTTTATCTTCAGTATCGATTATTTCCGCACCCAAAGATTTAAAAGGAGAAACCAGATCATAAGGACCGGCAAAAGCGATTCTCATATTATCAACCTCTCCTTGATTAAATCCTCCCCCACTCCATTCATTATACCAATAAATATAATACGTAAATTTCTTATCTCATTTTCTTTTATCAACAAATAAGCGATAACCGGTTCGACACCGATTGCTTCAAAAGCAACCGACTTAAGAAATGAAATAAGTAATCTTTCGGACTGCTTCTCCAGAAGAGAAAAAGAATCTTTCCACTCTAAAAGAGAACTATAAATTGTTCCTCTGTAAAGTTCTTCAAGTGAATCGGAATTTTCGATTCTCGCTTTTTTTATTGTATCTTTTCCGATATTACCGCCCGGAAGGAGGGCAAAATCAACGAGATCCTGATATCTTTCAAGGAACAAAAGGCGCAGGATAGTTTTCAAATTTGTTAAATCAACCCAGAATTTGTAATACTTAACAATAAAGGGACTTTCCGTAGATGAAGTTAACATCTCAGCCATAACAGAATCAACGGCAAAACTTAACCTCTGAGGATTATGGTCGTTTGAATAATAAGCATCTATTCCCTTTTCTACAGCCACTCGTAGATATTCGGGAAGATGTCCGTATTTCTCTTCCTGAACTATCTGCGTCAATTTAGAAACAGGTATGGAACCAATAGTAGAACACTTATCGGAAAAATCTTCTTCCGCGATTTTTCCTTTTAGAAGAACCTTTATGTTATGAAAATCGTATTTCGCTCTCAAAATCCTCATTATTTCAAAGTCGTCTATCAGTTTTTCTAAATCATTATAAAGAGCGATTTTAGCCGCATGTAACGCCTTTTCCGCTTCATATTTACCGACATTTCTAAGATATTCCCCGTAATCCGTATCATGCATCGCCGAAATCAACTCTTCCACGCCCACAGAAGATAACAATTCCTCGAATCTTTTCTCCGTTAGTAATTTTACTTCACGTGCTCGGATTACACCCAAAGCATAAGTATACTTTGTATCCAGCACTCTTATTGTTTCGAATCTATTCACTTCCGAATAAAGTACTTACTATCTCCTCTTGCATTTCATTAAAAGTTTCTTCCAATAATACGGGAAGAGCAGCGTTAACTCTTCTCTTTCCTTTGGATAAGACTATCCCCACTTCAAAATTTCCTTTTTCATTCGAGATTTTAAAATTATGCTTTTCTTCTCTGTTAAGCTCCCCAACCAATTCCTTAACTTTATCCAGATGTAACGCACCGGGAGTAAGTTCTTCATCTCCGTCTTCCGAAGCCTGCAGAATAATCCTTTTAAGCAGTTCCTTGTATTCTTCCCATTTTAACTTCTTCATTTCGGACGCCACTTTTGCCTTCAACTCTTCCATGATTTTATTTTTCTTATCCAATTTTCTATTTGACAGATCCATCCTAACTCTACTCAGGATACGTTCCATCTCAAGTTTTTCCGCTTCTTTAGCTTTCTCTTTCCCTTTTTTCTCGATATCACCGGCTTCTTTTTTCGCTTTTTCCTTGATTTCTTCAATTTTAGAAGCAGTTTCTTTTTCTATTTTCTTCCTGTTTTCTTTAGCTTCTTTTAAAATCTTATCTTTTACTTTACCCATGTTTAACCAATTGCGTTTACCATCAAAAAACTGGTAACAAACCCTAAAATAGCGTAGGTTTCAACCATAACAGCAAAAATAACGACTCTCATTGTCGCCTCTGGCTGTTTCGCAGCGAGTTCGACACCCGATGCAGAAACAAGACCTTGATGAATTCCGGATATTAATCCTACGATTCCAACCGGAAGACCTGCAACAAGGAAGCGCAAACCTTCTATTATGGTCATATCATAATTCATACCACCGCCAAACATACCTAACTTCATCATCATAAACATAGCCGCGATAAAGCCATAGAAACCCTGCGTTGAAGGGAGAACAACCAGAATAAAAGTTCTTCCGAACTTATCCGGCTGTTCGGAAAGTACTCCTGCCGCTGCTCTTGAAGGTATCTGCACACCAATAGAAGAACCTATACCCGCAAGAAATACAGCCGCAGCCACTCCTAACATTGCCAAGTAAAAACCACTAATCACTTAAACCTCCTTTTTTTCAATTCTTGTATATTTACCTTCTAACCCGAAAGGTCTAAACGTCTCGCCTCCGCCTTCATAGAAGTAAGGGAAAAATTCCGCAAATTGGAGACGCATTGTATGGACGAAACTACTCAAAGTATTTATGGCAATGGAGAAAAGATGTCCTCCTATGAATATAAGAATCGCCAGAACAATTCCGAAACCGGGAACAAGGTCTCTCACTATCTTTGCCAAAATATTAACAGACATTGCAAGACCGGCGGTAACAAGCCCCAGAGCCATAATACGACTGTAAGAAAGTATATTACCGAGAAAACCGATGAGTCCATTAAACGCTGTAAATCCTCCTTTTGCCAATCTCATAATAACGGACTTACTCTGACTCGAAAATAATACAATTGTCAAAATCGGTACAAACATAAGAAACTTAAACACATCTGATTTCTCAACCACAAATAAGCCCAGAAAAACAAAGAATAAAATCCAGGATATTTCATTCGCAAAAGCATTAAAATAGTTTTTGCTCTTTATTTTCTCCCTTATAGAAATTATCAAACCGGTAAAAATCTGAATAACCCCGAAAACGAGCGAAAGATAAAGGAAATTGAGAGGATTCTCGAATGGGTCAAATATCGTGAGTTTCTGTCTGAATACACTAACAGCCGAAAGTTCGGGAAATGCCATCTCTATATTATTTCCAAACCAGCTTCCCGTTATAGCTCCCGCGAATACCGTTAATAAACCACCGCCTACAAATACCCACAAATATTTCCTTCCTTCCGGCAATCTCGGCATCAAATAAAAAGAAATCGCGACAAGAATAATTCCATAAGCGGCGTCTGTCATACAGAACCCAAAGAAAACAGCAAAGAATATTGCTATATAAGGGGTAGGGTCTACCTCTCCTGTCTTCGGAAGCGCGTAAAGATTCGTAATGGCTTCATAAGGACTGCTCAGGGGGTTATTTTTTAGTTTAACCGGAATCTTCTCGTCTTTTTTCGGCTTAACCCAATTAAGTTCTACACCGTCATACCCATCGGCAAGGTTTTGCAGTATAGTTTGGTTTTCTTTCTCGATCCAGCCTTCCATAATAAAAACTTTACTTGTAGAAAGACTTTTATTCAGGACATCGGCACGATTCATCCTTGAAAGAAAATAATCATACAAAACTATATATTTTTCATATTCCGAACCTTTCTTCGCTATTTTCCCTGAAAGATCGGAAATTTTCTTACTCAAATTTTTTATTTCTTTTTTGCAATCGCTGACTATATCCGAAGGTTTTCCTTTCTCTTCCTTGAAATCAACTATTTCAACATCATAATCGGCAAGAGCTTTCTTAAATTCTTCTTCAAATCCTTTATAAATAAAGAATACCACACCCAATTTCTTCTGTTTTTCAAAAACTATGTTAAAATCTACAGGAATATCCTTTAATTTCCTTTTTAACTCATCTTTATCTACAGTTAATTTATATACTTTTACAGAAACGTCTTTCATTTTGTCAAATTCAGAAATTTCGGATTTTAACGCTTTCCATTCTTCGCAAAATTCAATTCTATCAATGTGTTCGTTTAACTTATTTCTTAAATGATAAAGTTCACTCTGCCACTCGTAAATTTCATTAATTTCGCCGATATTGAAATTCTCTACAATTTCTCTGTATTTTTTCGGAGAAATTCCGGTTTTTAAATCTATAAATTGCCCTAAAACACCTTTACTTTCCCCATGGTTTTTTAGTAAATCTACAACATTTTGAAGTTTTTTAAAAATCTCCTCGGCTTCTTCATCGGTAAACTTCTCTTCGGGTATCAAATCCGGATTTTCTTCAGCTAACGTAGAGCTACGGGAATTTGTGATATGAAATATACTTTTTTCCTGAAGGTCGGCTAAAAAATCTTCCTTATCGTCTTCATATATAAGGAGATTAGCCTTTCTCAGCTCTTCTTTGGACATTTATTTCTTTTTTAAAATCCTTTTTATGACTAAATCTTTGGTTTTTTCTATCTTTTTCGAAGCGCTTTTTTCCATCTCTTCGATTTCCTTGTTCATCTTTTTTTCTAAATTTTCCTTTTCCTTCCCGGCTTTCTCGGCGCCTTCTTTTTTCTTCTCTGCTATTAATTTCTTCACTTCCTCATTAGCTTTTTCCATAATTCTCTCAGCTTCTTTTCTCGCCTCATCAATATCTTTCCCGGCTTTTTCTCTAGCTTTCTCAATAATTTTATCCGCTTCTTTCTCGGTTTCTTTTATTTCTTTTATTAGACCTTCTGGCATCTAACCTCCTTTGTATTAACCAATACACACTCCGCCGAATATACTTAGAATTAATTGAGTGTCAAGGGCGAATACAACAAGCAATTTGCTATTCGCCTTTTGCTTTTAGCTCACCACACACACCCCAAAATTAAAACATAAAATTTCAAAATATTATAACAAATTTTTGTGCTAACAGCTAAAGGCAAACAGCTAAAAGCTAATCATAACTACAAACAACCCGAATCTTTTTTTGACTCGCGACTCACGACGCAAGACTAGAGTATCTTTTGCTACCCGGTACTCTTACAATCCTATTCGGCAACTATATACACTTCATCGTGAGGATGAACTTTCTCTACAACTTTTATGCCTACTTCATCTCCCTTTTTTGCCGATTCAACAGACTCGTGCTCTATCTGCATAGAATCCACGCTCTGAGTAATATCATCATGAGCACCTCTAATATGAATCGTATCCCCAACTTTTAAAGGAGCATTCAGTTTAATAATCCCCACAGAAATGTGTCCAAAATAATGAGTTATAACGCCTATCTTTTTCTCTTTCATCTTAACACCTCACTTTAATTTTAAATCTTTTGATTATTTTATGGTAAAAAAATAAAAAGTCAAGCACCTCCTCACCCCCAAAATTATTCTCACACAAAGCCTCAAAGGGCACAAAGATTATATGTTTTTATTCTAAACCCCAATCCCTAAATCCAAAAATCTTAATTATTGGCACGAAACTTATACTTTTGTACAATTATTCTTTGTTCCAATAATTATCAGAATAAATAATTTTGGGTTTTGAAGTACCTCTCTCTGGTAAAACCCCCTCCGGCACCAAATATCCATTCTTGTCGCCCCCAATAATCTTATATCTGGCGCCATCAGTAAATATACAAATTCTACATGGATAAACTCTATCGGGAATTGTATCCATAAGGGGTTTAAAATTTACCATCTTATTAAAAATTTTTTTTTGTGTCGGCTTATACCAACTTTCCTTCATCAGTAATGACCATTTTTTAATTGGATTATTTCTATCTCTCCACATTGGAAGAATCGGAGGTTCATACCAATTTTCTTTTAAAAGAAAATCCGAAAACTTTTTATCCGTTTCTTCGGTTCTTTCATTAAGGGACTCTGGATATTTTCCGGATGATTCTTTGTAGAAGCTTTCTAACGCATGTTCAACTTTCTCCATATTGTTTGACACCATAACAACATCCCCTTCTCTTAAGTAATATCTAGCCTTCGGAATGATTAATGCTAATATTACAATGAAAATTACAGATACCAAAATTACTATTTTTATTTGTTTTCTCATTAATTATCGCCTTATAAAAAGTTTTAATTTATGGTTCGAGTAATTCAAAACCGGTTTTCTTATCCAGAATGCGTTTAGCCTTTGTATCAGTAAGTTCAACTAATACAACTTCTAAAATATGCCAGACTTTCAAACCCCTTCGAACACAACCTGTTTTAGTGGTATCCTTTCTCCCGCCCGCGATATGCATATGAAGTTTAGGTTTACCTTTTTCATCCAAAAATAGAGTACCTGTACCCGTTATCTCATGAACCTCATCTAAAATATATTCCATGGGATTAATAGGCTTTGCTCTTCCCTTCTCGGGACCTACCACAAGTTTAGAGCCCTTATCCGCTCCTCCGACTGCGATCAAAAAACCTGCCTCTACATTATTATCTTTAGCAAATTTTTCTATACATTCATGCAGTATATCGCCGTCTTCGAGCCGGATTACAAAAACTCTTCCATATTTAGCTTCCGAATATTTCATTCTTTACCCAAATTCACCTGGATTTTAACCTTACCTCTATCCACTTTTCAATTTCATCAATAGAGAATTTATTTTTGGCGACATCAGTTGCGAATTCAACGATTTCATCTTCATTAAAGTTCCACAAATAACCTTCATGCCAGAGGAAAATAACTGTTACAATTTCAGCGGTTCTCTTATTTCCATCTGCAAAAGGATGATACGTAACAAGAGCCTCAAACAAGACCGCAGCTTTTCGAGCAATACCCGGATACAATTCAGCACCATCTGCCAGACCCATAAAAGGCTTATACAAAGCCTCTTCCAGCAATCCAATGTTCAGAACTCCTTTTAATCCACCTGTCTCTTCAATGATTTTATCGTGTAGAATTATAACTTGTTTTAAAGTATAGGGTATTTTCAACGACTTGCGAGTTTCTTTAAAGACTTTCGATGTTTATCTATAAAGCTTTTATACTCAGAGGTACCTTTTTTAGAAGCTTTCTCTGCAGTAGAAGCAATTTTTTTAAGAGATACTTCTCCTTCTTTTGTTACATTGGATTTTTTATTTTTTACCTTCATTTTAAACTCCTTAGTTCCAAAAATATCACTTTTTATCGCTTTGTCAATACTTTAATTAGCCACAAAGACGCCAAGATTGCAACTGTTGGCCAGTTAGTCGGTTAGTCCGTTGGTCTGTTTTTTTAACACTCTAACGCTTCTACGCTCTAACCCACTAGCAAGTTATATACTCGAAACACGAAACTTAAAACTTTATCTCACACAAAGACACAAAGATTTCTTTTTTGTTTCTATTTTTTGACTCATGACTGATGACTGGCGACAGAAGACTATGTTTCCCTTTTCACATTTCAAGGTCTGAACCCGTTGATACAGACCCCAGATACACAGATACAGATACACACATTGACCCCAGATACACCCGATTATAAAAGTTCAGGACAATAATAACACCAAAAGTAAAATAAGTAAAAGCATCAAAAAAGGTAATGCAATCATAAAATTACTATAAAATAAAGGCTGGTTGTTTTCAATAGAGACTTTTCTATATCCCCAAAGCTGCTTCCATTGTTTCGAAGGTAATACTTCATAATGACTTTTTTCTTTTTCTCTATACCTGCTTAAAGTAGGAATAACCTTGCTAAAGTAAATGACATTTGCTGTTATACCTATAAAGAAAAGAATTGCAAAAGTGATTATACCAAAAATTTCTTTCATACATTTTTCCCCTTATAATTTCTTATTATTTCGTTCTGTATTTATCTATTATTTTCATTATCTTTGCGGGTAAAAGATTTGACTCTCCATGATACCAAGAATAAGATCTCATTCCTGCTATTCCAAAACCTGCGCCACCAGCACCACCTATCGAAGGGAATACATCTCCTGTACCTACAAAATCTAATGGGTGGGTACTACCTGTAGGAGAGGCTAATTGTCCGGCTCCCCCCCATCCTACAGCTAAAAAACCACCTAAGTTCAAACCCCAACCTCCTAATTCAGAAGGGTCTCCATCCCAATTTATTTTTGCTACCTCGGTAGTTATTGCACCTCCAGCTCCTAGACCCAAACCAGCAGAGAAACTAGTCAAGTTATGACTTGTTAATGTAGAAGGGTCTATGAGATAAAATTCTCCTAATTCAAAATTAAAAATACCGACTCCTAATGTTCCACTCTGATAAACAACAATCCATGTTTCACTATATTCCTCCTCATCTTCATAGTAAAGAACTACATTTCCATCTGTTGTCGATGCTGCTTCCGATGCTTCACCTGATAATCCCAATGGATCCACATATATTAATGGATTATTCATACAATAAATATACGAATTAAACTCCTGCGGATTTTCCAATTTAATATTCGCCGGCATTAGCGTATGAGGGTCTGGGATCAAAAATCTCCCGATATTTGCGTAATAATACCTCACGCCAAAGTAATGAAAACCGGTCGGGTCTTTTTCTTTTCCTGTAAATTCACGATTGTCTTCGAGAGTTCCTTCCTCCCAGACTAAATTCCCAAACGCTTCGTATTTCTTTTCTTTCACCACATCACCATTCACATCCGTTATCATAATAGGTGAATATTATTTTTTTTATACCCGGCAATCGCCTGGGCGAGTTTCATGTCAGAAGGATAAGTAACTTTGATATTAAAAGGATCGCCTTCTACCCATCTAATGCCATAATTTAGCTGTTCCGCAAAAGCTAATTCGTCAGTAAAAATATGAGTAGAAAATAAGCCTACAATACGCTCTAAAATCGAACTCTTAAATCCCTGGGGGGTCTGGACTTGAAGTAGATTACTTCTAGCTTTTGTCCATAGAATTTTGTCCTTTTTGTAAATCTTTAAGGTGTCTCTTACCGGTATTCCGGGGGCGCAAATTCCAAATTCCTCAACCCCTTTTACGACTCTATCGATCAGCTCGATACTGACAAAGGGTCTCACTGCGTCATGAATCAGTATTATTTCCTCTGAAGTTTCCTTAAATCCGTTATATACGGAATCCTGTCGCCTTTTTCCCCCGGAGACTACTTTAATCCTTTTTTTAAATTCAGCGGTTTTTTCTTCTATGAGTGAAATTTTTTCTTCGGGAACCACAAGGATAATTCTCTTAACTCCGTATTCGAGAAATTTCTCTAGGGAGAAAAAAAATAACTCCTTACCGTTAATCAATGAAAATTGTTTGTAAACATCTCCCATCCTCTTTCCGCTGCCGCCCGCAACAATTACGGCTTCAATCATAGTTTTGCAACTCTTGCCCAAACTTTTCTGCTAAAGTTGTTCTCAATAATAGCTTCAACAATACATTCTAAAGTGACCGGCTGATTTTCCGGTACATCACCTTCAATTTCTACAAGAGTTCCGTCAGCCAAGTAGCCTTGAGCTTTATCATATCCGTAATCTATATGATTTACAGTAATCTTTTCTCCTCTTATTAAATTAGACTTGCCTACAGTATCGAGGTCTTTTAAGTTAATACATTGAATGCCCCGGATTTCCAGTTCTTCCTTATCATTTCCGGCGGTTATTGCCGGACAGCTCAGGGTCTTACAAATCTCTGATAAATCTTTTTTTATTACCTTTAAATTTAATTCCTTTAAAGTTCGAAGATCATCTTTAAAACCCTCTGGAACTTCGTCTGATTCTAAATATTTCGATATTGTACGCATATCTTCTTCCGAAATAACAGGTATACCCTCTATTATTCCGGATTTGAATAATTTTCCTACCCTTCCATCCCTGATAGCGGAAGAATGTATAGCTTTATAATTTTTTTCCTCTTCTACTTTAATGTTTCTATATATCAATAACAAAGCGATAATCCATCCTACTAACCCAAGAATAATAACCGATGAAATCATAACTCGCAAATCTCCTTTGCCTGTGCTACATTTGAAACTTTCAAAACTTTAATATCAGATTTAGAATCGCTTGCTTTTTCGGGAACAATAATCCTCTTAAAACCAATCTTGCTGGCTTCCTTAACTCTGCTCGTAATAAAAGGAACCGCTCTGACTTCTCCCGAAAGACCCACTTCACCCACTATACACAGATCATCCTTAATCGGCTTTTCAAGCAGACTGGACATTATCGCTAAAATAACACCGAGATCGATAGACGGCTCAAAAACATTCATACCTCCGGCTATATTACAATAAACGTCATAACCGCTCATATCAATCATAAGCCGCTTTTGAAAAACAGCCATTAAAAGATCGAGTTTTCTTTCATTAAATCCTCGCGCAACTCTCTGAGGATAAGAAAATCTTGTCGGAATTACAAGAGCTTGAATCTCAACCATAAGAGGTCTCGTTCCTTCTATTGTAGGTGTAATTACAGAACCGGAAGACTTTTTTTCCTTACCGGAAATAAGATAGAGAGAGGGATTTGAAACTTCCTTTAACCCTTTTTCATCCATATCGAATATACCTACTTCATTCGTAGACCCGTATCTATTCTTTTTTGACCTCAACAGGCGAAAAGAATGAGTGTTGTCTCCTTCCATAAAGAGCACAACATCCACCATATGTTCTAAAGTCATCGGACCGGCAATATTTCCCGCCTTCGTTATATGACCGACGATAAACACGGTAATATTGTTCTTCTTGGCTATTTCCATCAATTCTGAAGTTATCTCCCTCACCAGAGAAACCGAACCCGGTATTCCGCTTCTCTCAGTCAGCGACATAGTCTGTATAGAATCGATAACGACCACGTCGGGTTTCTCCGCTTTAATTAAAGACAAAATACTCTCTATTTCGGTTTCAGATACAGTCAATAATTTTTCCTCGCCCAATCCAAGTCTGCTCGCCCTCAATTTAATCTGATCTAAAGATTCTTCACCCGAAACATAGAGAACCTTAGAAGACCTGGAAAGAACTCCGGATACCATAAGAAGCAAGGTCGATTTACCGATACCGGGATCACCCGAAATCAAAATTAGAGAGCCGGAAACGATACCTCCGCCCATAACTCTATCGAATTCAGAAATGCCCGTCTTAAATCTTCCATCTTCTTTTATAGACACTTCGCTTAAATATTTTGGTTTTAAGGCTTTGGTTTTCTTCGACTTAGAGGACTTCGTTTTTTCGATTACTTCTTCGAAGGAATCCCAGCTTTTGCAGTCGGGGCACCTTCCCATCCATTTAAGAGTTTTGTATCCGCAATTTCCGCAAACAAACATATTCTTCAAACTCTCAAAGAACTGCTTTTAATAAACATATTCATATAATTATTTTTAGTTTTCAATGCTTCCCTGGGGCTACCGTCGAAGACGATTTCGCCATCCGCGAGCATCGCAACTCTATCCGTAACCCTAAAAGCTGAATTAAGATCATGAGTCACCATAATTGTCGTTTTCTCAAGTTTTTCTTTAAGGTGAAGCATGAGTTCATTCATTTTTTCACACATTATTGGATCGAGTCCCGTGGTAGGCTCATCGTATATAATATACTCAGGATCTAGACTGATAGCTCTCGCAATAGCCACCCTCTTTTTCATACCTCCTGAGATTTCCTGCGGTTTCTTACTAAAAGAAGACTCATCAAGACCAACCAGAGCCAATTTCTCTTTTCCTATAAGTTCCATTTTATCTCTGCCCATATCCGGGAAATGTTCTCTTAAACCGATAATGACATTCTCTATTACATTCAGAGAATCAAAAAGCGCAGAACTTTGAAACACCATTCCGAATTTTTTCCTGACCTCAAAAAGATGGGCGGAATCTCTGCTAATATTAACTCCGTCAACTAAAATCTCTCCCCTATCGGGCTCAAGCAAACCAAGTATATGTTTTAAAAGTACAGTCTTTCCGCAGCCGCTTGACCCTACAATAGCAATTGTTTCACCTTTATCAATAGTTAAACTTAAGTCTCGAAGAACTTCGTTGCCGTCAAAAGTTTTCCAGACATTTTTTACCTCGATCATTCTTCTGTCTCCAACTTCTTAAGATTATCAAACCGCGCGTACTTTCTGCTAAAAGCAACTTCAAAGTCTCCTATAGGACCATTTCTCTGCTTTGATATAATTAGTTCGGCTTTTTCCTCAGAAGCTTCACTGCCCTTTTTAAATTGATCGGGACGGTGAATAAACATAACGAAGTCCGCGTCCTGTTCAATCGCTCCGGATTCCCTTAAATCGGAAAGAATCGGTTTGGAATCTTTTCCCCTTCTCTCGGGCTGTCGCGAAAGCTGCGAAAGGGCAACAACGGGTAAATTCAACTCCATGGCAATCGATTTAAGAGCTCTGCTTATAGCCGCGACTTCCTGTTCTCTTGTCTGAAATTGAGGACCTCTGATTAGCTGAAGATAATCCGCAAATATTATACCTATATTGTATTTCTTTTTCATCCTTCTTGCCTTTGCCCTGAGTTCAAAAATCGTCATGGTTGGGGACGCGTCTATGTAAAAAGGTGCTTCGGTTAATCTGGAAACCGCGGAAGTCAACGCTACCCATTCATCTTCCTTTATATACCCGCCTCGTATCCTGTTTCCTTCAATACGAGACTCAGCCGAAAGTAATCTAAAAATAAGACTTTCCCAGTGCATTTCAAGAGAAAAGAAAAGCACCGGAACATTTTGTTTAATGGAAATATGTGAAGCGAGATTTAAAGCCAGAGCTGTTTTCCCCACAGAAGGTCTGGCAGCCAATATTACAAGTTCTGCGTTTTGGAAGCCGCAGCTCATTCTATCCAATTCTATAATTCCCGTGGAAATCCCTGTAAGCATACTCTTTTTCTCCGCTCTCTCCTCTATGATTTTCATGACTTCTTTAAGCAGAGGAGTTATCGGTTTAACCCTTTCGTAGCTCTTTTTCTTCCTGACGTCAAAAATTAAATTCTCCGCTTCATCCAGGACTTCCTCTACTTCTTCTTTTGCGGAACTCGCCTTGTCTATAATGGTCTTACTTTTCTTTATTAAGTCTCTTAGAATAGATTTTTCGCTGACAATGTCGGCGTAGTATACAATATTTTCAGCAGAAATATTACCCTTAACAAAAGAAGCAACAAAAGACGAACCTCCGACTTTTTCAAGTAAATCATTTTTTTTCAATCTTTCAACGACCGTAACGATATCCACTTTTTGACCCTTATTGTAAACATCTAGAATTGCGCCGTATATGATGCTGTGCGCCGGAAAATAAAAATCATCGGGACTTAAGGTTGTGCTGACTTCCGCAGTTGCGCCCATATCCATTAGCATACTGGATATTACAGCAACCTCTGCTTCTTCAGAATAAGGCATCCCGACTTTTTCTGTCAAGCTATGCTCCTTACAGCTTTTTTAAAATCTTCTATAACTATTTTCTCGCTACCGGGATTTCGAATTACATAAGCGGGATGATATGTGGGAATAGCAGGACATGACATATATTCCAATGTCTTTCCTCTCATTTTCGTAATACCGCTCGGCTCTCCAGTAACAAGAGAGAGCGCAATATTGCCAAGCAGCACAATAACTTTAGGACGAATTACCCGGACCTGCTTAACTAAATAGGGATTGCATTTCATCATTTCATAACTCTCGGGGTTTCTGTTTCCCGGAGGACGACATTTAACAACATTTGTAATAAATACTTCATCGATCCCAATACCTGCCGCGGAGAGCATACTATCTAATTCCTTTCCCGCCTTACCTACAAAGGGTATTCCCTGAAGGTCTTCTTCCCTGCCCGGAGCTTCTCCGATAAGCATAATTTTTGCATCGATTGGACCTTTTCCGAAAACCGCATTTGTTCTGGTCTTATACAGGTCGCATTTCTTGCAGTTCCGAACCTCATTTATCAAATCACCAAAAGGAGAATACCTTAAAAGAGAGCTGTCTATTTGCTTGAAACCCATGTATTCTAAAAGTTTTAAAACCTCTACGATTTTATCTTTTTGATAATTTTCCATGCCAATTCATCTTTAGAACAACTAAATTCCTCTTCTCCGGAATTTGAAATAATTATACCGGAAGTATTATTGCTTCCGATAGAATCCGGAAAATTTCCTACCATCAAATCACACCCCTTTTCTTTCATTTTTTTCAGAGTCGAAGCTTTGAGATTCTCGGATTCCAGAGAAAAGCCTACAACAAATTGTTTCTTTTTCTTCTTTTTAAGTTCTGTAAGTATATCTACATTACGTTTTAATTTTAAATCCAATTTACCAGTCTTTTTTATTTTTTTCGGAAATGAACTAACGGTAAAATCAGATACGGCTGCGCTCATAAAAAGATAATCGACATCTTTCCATCTATCCATAATTTTTTCAAACATATCCTGTGCCGTTTCCACACTGGTAATTCTATATGGAATATCAGCATCAGGAGCGATAGTATTTCTTCCTAAAATTAATTCTACATTTCCACCTGCCAGATAACAGTTTCTCGCGATAGAATAAGCCATTTTACCTGAAGAGCCGTTTGTTAAATATCTTACAGGGTCAATTTTCTCACGAGTTCCTCCACCCGTTACAAGACAAAAAGCATTATTAAAAAGATCAGGAATGAGAGCTTTTTCTGTTTCAAGAACAAGTCGCGTTATAGAAGGAAGCCTGCCTTTACCTTCTTCTCCGCATGCCAGGGGTCCTGAAGATGGATCCACGACCAAATGACCGCAACTCCTTAGATAATCTATATTTTTTTGAAAAATCGGATTTTCAAACATCCTGCTGTTCATAGACGGGAAAAAAAGCAACTTTTTATTGTAAGCTGCGATCGAAGAAGAAAGCAAATCGTCAGCAATACCGGAGGAAGCTTTTCCTATAATATTATAATCGGCAGGCAGAATTACAAAAAGATCTGCTTTTTCTGTTACCGATATATGTGGAATACTGGCTTCCCAAAGGGAATCAAAAACACCATCGCTTAAAACGGATAAGACTTCCTTCGAGGCAAATTTTTTCGCGTTTTCCGTTAAAATTACCTTAACAATTGCGCCTTTATCCTTAAGCTCTCTCAGGAAGAAAGGAACTTTAAAAGCAGCTATACCTCCTGTAATTCCAACAAGAATAACTTTGCCTGAAAGGGGGTCCAAAATTTAGCCCTCCTCTTCTTCTTTAATTACCTCGTACTCAATATTTCCCTGAATGAATTCTTCAACAGACTTATATATGGGCTTCTTAACCGTTGTTCTCTTAAACGTACTAAACCACTGCGCACCTTTACCCATAATTACTACAGCTTTGTAAATATTGTTCTCTTTCTTTTTAACTTCTTCTAATGAATAAATCATCTCTTACCTCCGATTTTATTCTTTACTCTATGTCTCTCGGCTACAATTATCGACTTAATAACTTTAACAGTTGCCTTTAAGTCTTCATTTACAACCAGATAGTCGAAATTTTTGATTTCTTTTACCTCGCGCGTTGCAGTCTCCATCCTTTTTTTTATTTCAATATCTTTTTCAACATTACGTCCTTTAATCCTTTTCACTGCTTCCGTCATAGTTGGCGGCAATAAGAATATCGAAACCGCGTTGTTCATTTTTTTGCAAATATTTATTTTTCCCTTCACATCAACATCCAGCAATATTTCTCTTCCATCTTTATCGGCTTTAGCAACAAAATCCTTTAAGGTTCCGTAATAATAACCGTGTACCTTTGCCGTTTCTAAAAATCTGCCTTTCTTTTCCCAGTTTTTAAATTTTTTCTCATCGATAAAATAATAATCAACTCCATCCTTTTCTCCTCTTCTTTTTTTTCTAGTCGTGGCGGAAATTGAGTATAAAAGCTTATCATCATTTTTAACCAATAACTTACATACAGTAGTTTTTCCTGCTCCGGAAGGCCCTGCTATAATCAGAATCATTCTATATTTTCGACTTGTTCGCGCAACTCATCAATGAGTTCTTTAAGATCAATCACTTTGTGTACCACATCAGCGGTGTAAGCTTTTGAACCTATTGTGTTTGCCTCTCTTGCCATCTCCTGCAATAAAAATTTCAATCTCTTTCCAATAGGACCATCTTCTTTTATTAGATTTCTAAAATAATCTATATGACTATTCAACCTTACTAATTCTTCATTAATATCACCCTTAAAAGCAAAAAGATTAATATCTTCCCGGGAGATTTGTATTTCAAGCTCATTTAAGCGCTTAATTTCCTTCATAATTTTCTCTTTTTTCTCTTCTGAATCTGTATCTATTTTACTTAATATAAAATCAAGAATTTCCTCGAAATTTTTTATTTTATTCTCAAGATCTTTTTTTATAAAATTTCCTTCTCTTTGTTTAACTTCATTAAGTTCAAGAAGAAGCTCATCCAAAAAAGAATCAATTTCTTTCCATTCCAGGTCAAAATTTGAAAGATATCCCCCCAAATTCGTGAAATTCATAAGAATAGATACATCGATATCTCCCTTAAGCCCGAATTTCTTTTTCAATTTTCTCAATCTCTCTACATCCTTCTCGATATTTTTTTGGTATATTGGAGAATCTACAAAATTACCATCTTCAAGATAAACCTGCATCTCTATTCTGCCTCGCGCTATTTTATCTTTGATCTTATCGTATATATTTACCTGATAAGGCAATAAAAATTCCGGTAAAGTAAGGTTTATATCGATGAATTTGCTATTATAAGAAGCTATATTAACCCTGATAGTCAATCCGGAAAGCTCCTTAATAGCTGAAGCAAAAGCTGTCATCGACTTCATTTTTCCACCATTAAAGTAACCGGACCATCATTAACTAACTCCACTTCCATTTTTTCGCCGAAAAAACCCTTTTTACATGAAAGAAAATCACCTATCTTCTCACAGAAAAAATCAAACAAAATTCTTGCTTTCTCCGGCCTCTCCGCAAAGGTAAATTCCGGTCTTCTACCCTTTTCCGTATTTCCGTATAAAGTAAACTGTGGCACAGCGAGAACTTCACCCTTAATATCGGCAAGAGACAAATCGAATTTTCCTTTTTTCTCAAAAATTCTGAGATTATATATTTTATTTACCAAAAAATTCACGGTATCCTGACTGTCATCCTTTCCTATTCCAACAAAAAGCAAAAGCCCCTTACCTATTGAAGCTTCTTCCTTGACTTTACCTTCTTTAATCAAACGAACCGAAGCAGAAAGCACTCTCTGTATTAGAACTCTCAAGATCACATCCTGAACTTTCCGAATTCTTCCGGCTTAATATCCTCCATATATTTTCTAATATCCTGGACCCTTTTGTTATCATCAAGATCCAGTCTTATACCGCCTTTTTCCATTACTTCATCCTGAACATAGATAGGGATATGATTTTTAGAAGCTAAAGCCAGTGAATCACTCGGTCTCGAATCTATCTTGAAAATTTCGTTATCTTTCTTCAGATAAATCTCCGCAAAATAAGTATCATCTTTCAAATCCGATACTACAACCTTAGAGATATCTACTTTTAGCCCTTTCAGCACATTTAACAGCAAATCATGAGTGAGGGGGCGATTAAACTTCTCATTTTTCAATCCTTGAGATATCGCTTCAGCCTCGACAGGTCCTATCCATATAGGAAGAACTTTTTTTCTTTCCTCAACTTCCCTTAAAAGAACTACCGGAGTATTTGAAGTCCTATCAATTGCAATACCGGCGATCTTAACTTCCTTCACTTTCTTTCTCCAGAGAAGATTTCTCTTTAGGCTTATGTGATTTTTCTTTTTTTGAAGATTTTTTCTGCTTTTCGGAAGCTTCTTCTTTTGGCTCAGCCGACTCTTCCTTCTGAGTTGGTTCTTCCTCCGGAGAAGATTCTCCTTCTACAGTAAGATTAATATGCGCTTTTACATCTTTAAAGAGATTTAACTGTATTTCATATGAGCCAGCTTCCTTTATATGGTCTTCTATATCCATTATTTTTTTGTCTATATTATATCCTTCTTTCTCCAGGAGTTCAACAATATCCTGCTTGGTTATAGAACCATACAACTTGCCTTCTTTACCTACCTTGGCTTTTATGTGAAACTTTTTACCGTCAATTTTCTCTTTGATTTCTTCTGCCGCGGCTTTCCCTTTTTTCTCTCTAATTCCCTCAAATTGTAATTCTGCTTTGACAGCCGATTGATTTCCGGGAACATTGCGCACAGCTATATTTCTTGGAATTAAATAATTTCGTGCATAGCCATCTGCCACTTTAACAACCTGACCCTTTTTTCCAAGATACGGATTATCCTCTTTAAGTATAACTTCCATCATATCCCGCTACCACTCTAAAGACTTCACATAAGGCATTAATGCAATTTCTCTCGACTGCATTATGGCTTTTTTTAATTTTCTCTGGTGCTTTGGACAAACTCGTGTTATCCGCGAGGGAAGGATTTTCCCGCTCGGAGTAACGAATTTACTCAATAATCCAACATTTAAATAATCTATCTCCTCAGCATCACTCTTACAAAAGTAACAATTTCTTTTTCTTCTCGAAGTTGACACTTATCTCCTCCTGTTTTGTCGTTTTAAATATTACTTCTCACAATTACAACTACTGTCTTTAATTTATACAGATTGATAATATAGTCAAGCCCTTACTTATACTTGACAAACAAAAATGTAATAATATATTCGAGTGATTGGCGAAAATTTGTTAAAATCAACATGGTTTTCACCTGAAAAACAATGGAGATTATCGCGCCCGTAGCTCAACTGGACAGAGTAGCGGACTTCGGATCCGCGGGTTGAAGGTTCGAATCCTTCCGGGCGTATGTAAAAATTAAGGAGGAAGAAATTCAATGAGAATAGTCGATATAAAAGCAAGAGAAATAATCGATTCAAGAGGGAATCCCACTATAGAAGCCGAATGTCTGCTTGAATCAGGGATTATGGGTAGAGCCGCTGTGCCTTCCGGAGCTTCAACAGGAACAAGAGAAGCTCTGGAACTTCGAGATAATGATAAAAAAAGATATAACGGCAAAGGAGTACTGACTGCTGTTAACAACGTAAATAACATAATAGGTCAAGAAATCACGGGTGAAAATTGCCTGGATCAAAGACTTATAGATATTACAATGTGCGAATTAGACGGAACTGAAAACAAAAGTAAACTCGGAGCAAATGCTATACTTTCGGTATCGATGGCGGCAGCAAGAGCCGCGAGTAAGTACTTAAACATACCTCTTTACAGATACCTGGGAGGTGCAAACGCGTGCCAACTTCCCGTCCCACTCTGCAATATCTTAAACGGAGGAGAACACGCAGATAACAACCTCGATATCCAGGAGTATATGATAGCTCCTTTAGGTTTACCGAATTTTAAAGAAGCAATAAGAGCCGCCTCCGAGGTTTTTCACTCCTTGAAGAAGATCCTTTCAGAAAAGGGATACGCAACCAGTGTAGGAGATGAAGGTGGTTTCGCGCCTAATCTTTCCACAAATGAAGAAGCGTTGAGTTTAATTCTAAAAGCAATTGAAAAAGCCGGATATAAAGCGGGTAAAGAAGTCGCAATAGCCTTAGACAGCGCGGCTTCCGAGTTTTACAAAGATAAATCCTATAAGTTTGGAGGAAAATCTTTATCTTCGGAAGATATGATTAAAGTATACGAAAAGTGGATAGATAAATATCCAATAATTTCAATCGAAGATGGGCTTTCTGAAGCCGATTGGGACGGCTGGGAAAAACTAACAAAAAAATTAGGAGATAAAATCCAGATTGTCGGCGATGATATCTTTGTAACTAATACCTCTATAATCCAAAAAGCGATTGACAGGAACGTTAGCAACTCGGTTCTAATAAAACTTAACCAGATTGGGACGGTTACAGAAACGATTGAAGCAATCCAGATGGCAAAAAACAACGGTTGGACAGCCGTTGTTTCGCACCGTTCGGGAGAGACTGCCGACACATTTATCTCCCATCTCGCGGTCGGTCTAAATACGGGTCAAATCAAAACAGGTTCTCTTTCCCGGAGTGAGAGATTGGAAAAATACAATGAACTGCTGAGAATCGAAGAGGAATTAGGAGATGCCGCGAGGTTTGAAGTATTCTAAAAAGCTTATAAAAAAGAATTTAAAAAAAATCCTTTTTATTTTAATATTAAGCGGGATAATTTACTATCTTTTTTTCGGAGCCTATGGGTTTATAAATATTATTAAACTAAAAAGAAGCGAAAATAAACTTAAAAATGAAAAACAAGAACTCCTAAAAGAGGAAGCCGCTTTACTCGATTCACTGAAAAAGATAAAAAGGGATACATTTCTTATTGAAAAAATCGCAAGGGAAGAGTTGGGTATGATAAAAGACGGAGATACAGTAATAATATATGATGAAAAATGAAAAAACATGAACCACAGAGGACACAGAGAGATTAATTGTGTTAAAAAAAGAAAAAACACTGAGAACACAGAGAATTTCAAACGTTAGTCGGTTGGGCTGTTTTTTCACCCACCAACCCACTAACGCACTAACGCACTAACAAAAAATGGCTTTTGTTACATGATTGGGATAGATATAGTTAAGGCAAGCAGGATAGAAAAGGCGATAAAGCGCTGGGGTGACGGTTTCGCAGATAAAATATTCACCGAAAACGAAAAGCAATATTGCGAAAACAAAATCAATAAATACCAGTGTTATGCAGCACGTTTTGCCGTCAAAGAATCCTTTTATAAAGCCAAAAACCACAATTACGGCTGGAAGGCAATAGAGGTTCGTACGGGAGGAAAACCGGTTATAAAAATTCTAAATAAGCAATTAGAAGAAGAAATGAAGGGAATTAAAATCCACGTATCCCTATCCCACACCAACGACACCGCAATCGCCGCGGTTTTACTAGTTGATTCTTCGAATCAAAGTTAAATAGTAAAATAGTTGAGTAGTTAAGTAGGAAAACAAAATTAAAAACTTTGTGTCTCCGTGTCTTTGTGTGAGATATAAGTTTTTTCACTCTTGACTATAATGGACTTACTATTATTTTAGCCTATGGAAAAATTGGGACGATTCGAAAAAGAGTTTGATTACGAATTACTTACGGACAAAGAAAAATTGGAAAAATACGCACGGGATGAAACTCCCGGCGATTATTATTTCCTTCCTGATGCTGCATTTCTACCGACAGAAACCGATTCAATATCAAGGCTTCTCGAAATAGATAACGATGCAAAAATACCTATAATTCCAAGAGGAGGAGGCACCAGCAGAACGGCAGGTCCTCTCGCGGTTAACGGCGGAATTGTTCTATCTACGGAAAAAATGAATGAAATTATCGACTTCGATGAGAAAAACTGTATTCTCGAAGTAGGACCGGGTGTTATTACGGAAGAAATAAACAAGTTTCTCGAAAAATATGGATTTTTCTTTCCTCCCGATCCATCCTCTGTTGATTCCTGTTTTATAGGAGGAAATGTCGCGACAAACGCGGGAGGAGCAAGGTGCTTACTTTACGGCCTTACAAGAGATTATGTCAGAGGAATCGAAGTTATTCTACCCGACGGTTCAAAAGAATTTCTCGGAGGAAGGTTAAAAAAGGATGCTACCGGATATTCCCTTTTAAATCTGCTTATAGGTTCAGAGGGTACTCTTGGAATAATAACCAGGATACTTTTAGAAGTTGTTAATCTTCCCCCCTATTCCGCTACATTGGTCGCACCCTTTAAAAAACTTGAAGATGCTGCTCTTTCGTCATTTAATATACTCTCGAGCGGAATTACTCCTTCCGCATTCGAGATAATCGACGAAGATGCAGTTAAAGTAGCCATTACCAACCTGGACAAAAAAATACCTATGGCGGAAGAGGGAACACTACTTATTGCTGAACTACTGGAAGACTCAAAGGGAGAACTGGAAAAGAAATTCGAAATAATCGGTAATAAATTTCTGGAAAGTAATGCATCGGATGTATTCGTTGCTGAGGAAAATCATCAACAGGAAAAAATATGGGACTTCAGAAGAAATATAACAGAAGCACTGGATTTATTTGGAACTATTATACCCGAAGATGTGTCTATACCCAGAGCAAATATTCCCGAATTCATTCCTGAAATTAAAAAGCTCGAAAAGGAATTCAATACGAGAGTTTTTACTTTCGGTCACATAGGAGACGGAAATTTGCACGTGAATATCTTAAAAAACGAAGAATGGAAAGATAACGGAGATAAAATCATTAATGAATTATTCAAGAAACTGAATACTTTCGGAGGTAAAATTAGCGGAGAACACGGCATAGGCTTTACTAAAAAAAAATACCTTAAATACTCAAGAACAGAAAAGGAAATAAAATTGATGAAAAACATAAAATCCGAATTCGACCCTTTAAATATACTGAATCCGGGAAAGATATTCGATATCGAGGAAAAAAATGCTTAAAAAATTAAATTCTGTTGTTTTCCCTTTATTAAATAAAATGTCAACAAAAAAAATTGAATTTCCATTAGAGAACCTCAATACAATAGCACTTCGCCCTTCAGAAATTAAAGGCGAAACGCTTTACTCTCTGCCTTTGGTTGAGTCTCTGTCAAAAAAGCACAAATTATCTGTTCTTCTGCCAGATAATCAGGATGTGAAGTACTTCAGGCGTCTTAGAGCAAAGATTATACGTTATCCGGCAAAGTCAGGTCCTATCGGTATGTATCGCTTAAGAAATAACATAAAGGACAGCTATGATCTATTTATTGACCTTAATGAAACAGATATCCAGGTATTTTCTTACCTTTTAAAAAATCCCATCGTAGCTTCAATAAATGAAGTCCCTGGTGTAAATATTACAGCAAGAACGCATAAGAAATCTATAACCGGCAAGTATCAATATTTAATTGATTTACTTGGATTCCCTGCTTTAAAATGGAAAACTAAAGCCTTAAGAGCCAGACGTTCAAGCAAAAAGAGAGAAAAAGAAGAGATTATCGGCATCAGTTCTGATATTTCTACCCAATATCATGGTTTACATCGAGTCTCGGATGAAGATGGTTTACGTAAAGTTACGACACTAATTACAAAGAGGAACGACCTTTCCGCAATTGCTTTTTTACTGGAAATTCCACAGGTACTCCTTCTCGAAGAAAAAGACCCTTTTCAACCACCCGATGCTATAAAAGTCGTAAGATATTCAAGGAAGATCACCCCGAAAATTATCGGCGATTGTTTGGTAACGTGACAATGAAGCTAGAATCCCTTTCCAACCAAAAAAATTACCACAGAGGGCACAGAGAATTTAATTGTAATAAAAAAAGAAACACAGAGACCACAGAGAAAAAAGAATTGTATTATTTAAAACCAAACCCACAACCCTTATAAATTAGCCATAGATGAACACGAATAAATACGGATTTAAAAAGAATCTTTGTTATTAAAAAAAACACTAAAAATAAAAAACTCTGTGTTTTTTGTGTCTTTGTGTGAGAATAAAGAAAACAAATTAAGAGGGGTGTGGTGGGCTCTGTGACCTTTGTGGCTCTGTGTGAAAAATTAAGGTTGAAAAAATGCGGATTTTACATATAGCGTCTGAAAATGTAGCGGGCGTACCGGGAATCTTAGTTAAAGCTGAAAGAAAAATGGGGCACTATTCCCGGTTAATGACTTATTTTAAAAGCCCCCGAGCTCACTGGGACGATATAGTACTTAACCTTCCTTTTTCAAATACATGGTCTATCAGAGGTCTAAAAAAGACTGCTAAAATAGGAACATATGGCTATTCGCAGAAAAAAGGAATTCCACCCAGGTGGGAACCAAAAACAACGGAAAGAATTTTCTACCTTTTTAGAGACGTTCTCTGGAATTTTAAAATCAGTCCCTTAAAAGATTATATCAGATCTTTCGATTGTTACTTCCTGGATGGCGGACTCGGTATATTACGGAACGGCAATATAGTGAAAGCTCTAAAAAAAATGAATAAAAAAATTGCGATATTGTATCTCGGAAGCGATTTAAGACTAAGAGGCGTTCTACCTGATATAGAAGAACTGGCAGATGTTATATTTACAACCGAATTCGACCATAGATTTATTCATCCTGAAACACAGTATGTTCCTTTCCCTTTTGAAGTAGATAAATTTAATAAAAAAGAAATATTGAAAAACAATAAATTGACTATTTGCCACGCTCCTACAAAAAGATACTTAAAAGGCACGGAATATGTTTTAAAAGCGGTCGAGGAACTTAAAAGTAAATTCGACTTTAATTTTCTCTTAATCGAAAATAAAACGCATGAAGAAGCACTTAAGATTAAAGAACAAACATGTGATGTTCTTATAGACCAACTTACTGATTTCGGAGGTTTTGGCTACGGTATGAATTCAATGGAGTGTTTATCTGTGGGAATACCAAGCATAACATATATAAACCCTCAATATGAAAAATTCTTGAAAGTACATCCTTTCATAAACGCCAACAAAGATAACATAAAAGAAGTTTTAGAAAAAATTCTAAAAAACCCCAAAATTCTTTTGAAGAAAAGTACCGAAAGCCGCAAGTGGGTTGTAAAAGAACATAATTACATGAATGTAAGCAAGTATATGCTCGATAAAATAATGGGACGCAGATTTTCTCAGATATTCTCAGATTAACACCCTACCCCACCATTTATTTTTTGTTTTTCTAAAAAATTTAAAATTAAATCCTGCTTAACTGCGTTAATCTGCGTCCAATTAGTGTTGTTTTTTTATTGCCCCTGTTTGAATTTCTCCATCATACCTTCCATACCGGGTATACCTGGCATACCAGGAATTCCTTTTGTTTCTACCTTAACTTTATCAGCATCGAAAAGCTCATCTGAAAGTCCCTGATTAATTTTAAGAGTCTTTATTGCAGTTTTTGTTATTAATTTTCCACCCGTATATATTTCAGTCGTATATGGCAATTCCCACTTTTCTACTTTTTGGAAGTTAGAATTTACCGCTTTGAATGTTTCGTCTTTCGCTCCTCGAAACTCACTCTGAATCAAAAGAAGAGTTCCTTTCTCAATCCAACCTTTAATTTTATTTTCTTCACCTGTTTTGATAGATGATGTATCTATATCCCAGGCCTCCACTACATAACAATCCTTATCTCCGATTTTTTCCGAACCAATGATTTTGCCATTCTCAGGCATATCTTTCCACCAGTTCATCTGATCTCCCTTAGCAGCATCAGCATCAGCTTCTATCTTTGTCTTGCCTGCGAACTGGTTTACAGACCATAAATCTTTGCCATCAAATATCATTATATTCGTCATATCACCCATACCTGCCGGCATACCTGCCCCTTCCGGCATACTCATCTTCATTTCCATTCTATACTTATTACCTTTTCTAAACATTTTAATTTCCGAAGGACCCGGACCTTGCATGCCTTCCATAGCTTTGGTTTCTGCCTCCATTACCATTTCCATGTCGTTGACTTCATCGGAGAAAGAACTGTATTTTGCTTCTATCTGAGCCTTTAACTCCGCCCAGGTCAAAGCAAAAACGTTGACGGAAACAAACAAACACAGCACAATCAAGAAACACTTACTAAATTTAGACTTTAACATTTTTACCTCCTTTCCTTTTTGGATTATTTATATTTATATCATTATTATCTATAAAAGCAAGTCTTTTAAGCAATCTAAGTTTCTCTGTCTCCCCTACCCTTGCCATGGAAACAGCTTTTTTTAAATACCGAATCGATCTTGTATAATTTTCTCTATCAATAGGATAAGGGATACCGTCTTTACCTCCGTGGGCGAAACTGTATCTTGCGGGATCGGTAAAACTCGGTTTTTCACCATAGAGCAGCTCACCAATAAGAGCAAGCGACCTTATCGTTGCAGGACCAACACCTTTAATACCCAAAAGACTCTCGAAGTCTTCGGGTTGCCTGCTATAAGCCAATTCCAGAGGTTTTCTTAACTTTTTCAGATTAACATCGTACCCAATTATATAATGGCGAGAAGGCATTTTTAATTCTCTTATTTTTTTTAGCTCACCAAGTGTTTTTTCAGGATATTCAGAAGCAATTTCGGTTGAAATCTTCCTTGACCCCGTGGAATCCTCGGAAACCATGTTTAAAGGAGTTGTAAATCCATCAGTAATGATTCCTTTATGCGGTTCACAGGTATAATCCTTCAAAGTGTCAGAAAACCAGTGATATCTTCTTGCCATCCTATTTGTCTCATTCATGCCCTGCTGTACGACACTCCATTCCCCCTTTGACGTAAATATGATAGTATGATGGTATATCGAGTACCCGTCTTGAAGAGCAGAATTATCAACTTTTGCCGTCATTTTGCTGGTATATATAAGAGAATCAACTTCCATTCCTTTTTCAAAACCGATTTTTTTTATTTCATCAGGAGTTTTCAAGGAAGTTTTACCTTTGCCGCCGCAAATATAAATACCGGCATCGAGTTTCTTGAAAGCTTCTTTAAGCGCACCCATTGTCGTTGTGGTAACCCCGCTTGAGTGCCAGTCAAAACCGAGAATACAACCGAGAGATTGAAAGTAGTATGGATCTGAAAGATTTTCTAAGATTTTTACAGGAGGGTATTCGATCAGCATAGCTTCCATAAGAGCGAGAGAGAGCTTTTTCATATCTTCGAATAACCACCTCGGCGCCCGCCCCCAGTGTAGAGGCAGCGTAGCGATCCCTTTCCTCATAACTTTATGTTAAACGTTTTAAAAATTTTGTCAACGGTCAAATAAACCACAAAACCTACAAAGAAACACCAAGGAATTTTGTCGTCTTCCCCAACCCCACCCTTTACCTAACAACAAATAGCACAAATTGCACAAATAAATTAGTTTTTTTAAACATTCGTGCTATTCGTGTGATTTGTTGTTTCCCAAAATTTTGGGGTATTGGGTTTTAAATGATAAAATATTTTTTTTCAGTGTTTTCCCGTGTTAATTTGTGGTTATTATTAACTTACTTAATATAGTATCCCGAAATCCTCCACTGTCCGTCCTTATCCTTCATAGGGGTAACGGTTTCAATTGCGTTCTTCTTATTTTCAAAACTTGTCCTATATTGTATAATTACATATTCCCCGTCAGGAGCGCCCGGCATGGACGTCATATATTCTTTCCTAGTAACTTTTCTATCTATTAATTTACCAAGAGGTTCTCTTACAGCGTTTAGCTGCCTGTTCCACGCCTCCTTTTCTATTGCCCTTTTAAACAACTCCGCAGCCAGTTCCCAACTTTCCGAATACCGACCATTATCGATTAACTCAAGCCACTGATCAGTTGCTACGACGGCAATTTTCTCCGCATCAGGACTTCTTTTAACCGAAGACTCTTTTTTTTCGCAAGAAATTATAACAATTACGGCAAGCATAATAACGATTGACAAAGACTTTCTAGAAACCATACAAAACCTCCTTTAAGTGTATTATTGACACCACATATAATATACATTTTTGAATTACAAATATTCAAATGAAAATAGAATAATCTGCTCAAATAAGCGCGGTATCTTCCTTTCTATTTCAGGGGAAAAAATACGATTAATATCCCCAAATATATGTCAAACCAAAAGAAACTCTCTTACCTATTGGTTTCCACTCGCTTTTTTCTTCCCATTCGTAGTACCAACCTCCACCACCAGGAACATATCTACGCTCTTTCTTTATATATTTTAACTCGCCTTTTAGGATTAGATGCTTTAAGGGGCTGAATTTAACTCCGATCCCATACATTACTGGATAATCGTTTTTTTCAAGGTATTCACCGTAATCATCCGAACCCTCGTTATAATCAAATTGATGAAGCCATCCCCCTCCGAGACTTCCATAAATAACTAGTGGAATTTTCTTTGAAGGAAATATACCAATGTCTAAAAAGATATTGGAGAAAGAGATTTTTCTATCAGAAACTCTTCTATCGGTAAAACTGGCTATTGAAAACTCTAATTCTGCGCCGATGTAAATATTAGGATAATTTGGAGGAAGCACCACCCCTCCTAATGCGAAAGAGGGACATGAGGCAGAACTCTCAAATGTAATTTCCTCTTCCGGATCGATAAAAACAGAACTCAAACTTGTCATAGGGAATCCCGAAATGTTTGTGTACATAATTACTCCATATAATCCCTTATAACGGAGAAACGCTTCAGGCAACTTATCATTATCACCACACAATAAACCGAGAGGCGACATAATAAAGAACAAAAATGGGGCTACAAATTTTAATTTTTTCATTAGATACCTCCTTTTATAATAAATCATACTTAAACTGATTTTTAACTAGTGAATTTCAATTGAAGTCTTTGATTTTTTATTTCTTATCTTTGCATTGTGACTAGTTTACTTCCAGAACATCCACCTCGATTTGGGCTTGTATGAACTGCATGGCTCATCCCTCATAGCTTCCCTTTCTGATATAAGGTTTGTTGTTGGTGGATTGGGAGCTTGACAGGCCATGTAAAGCATTCCAGTTATAGAAGAACCATCACCATATATTGTTTTAGAAGAATCCGCAAATTTACGTTGCCACTTGCCACAGTATTTACAATTTATACACTTTGCCATTTGATACCTCCTTCATTTTATTTTACTGGTTGGTATCTTTTATATCGAGCGAAGCAATATAAAGCCAGCAGTATACCCAACCAAGCCTATAAGTTCAATAAGAAAAACAACACCTACGGGTTGAGGGCGCCTCCGGTAATCTTCTCCGAACGAAATAACTTTAACGGCTGGGAATTCATAGTTCCTATCACTCAAGTATCTCTGCCGCAGTCTTACGAGTAGAGGTCCGAGTATTAAGAGTATAATACAGGCTATAAAAAAAACCAAATGCCCAAAACGTGAACCAAAAGCATAACCCAGAAATGCAACTATTACATAAAGTAGATTAATAATATCTTGCGCAATTACTTCGGAAAGCCCCGATAGTCCATAATTAAATGCTTCACGGATGTCAAGAACTAATGCTTTAAATAACCATACTGCTTTTCTTCCATACACACCGAGAAGACAAATAAATAGAACAACGCATAAACACTTAAGTGAAAAAGAAACAGATACCGCACCGGATATCTGTTCGAGAACTTCTTTCAATTCGCACACCTCATTTTATTTCTAAATTACCTTTAAGGATACTTGTTTTTATTCCCCAATCCTATTTAGGTGGCCTAAACATACCACCGCAGTTGCTGTGGCGTATCTGGCCTGCCCCACTTGACGTTACAGTTTGACAGACGCAGGCATTGCAAATCCATGCGCCACAGGTATCACATTTCCAAGCCTGGGTCACCGCATCCATTGAGCGAGCCATATTAGCAAATTCGTGGTCGTCACCGCTTCCAATACCCAGAACATCCAATAGTCCTTTACTGCTTCTCATCTCATCCACTGGGATAATTTTACCACAAACAGCACAGGTCGCCACTTTACACCTCCTTCTCTATGTCCGGCTCCTTTTATCCGAACTCAAAGCGAACATATCTTCTGCAACCGAACATGGTCTAAATGTAATATTATTAACCACAAATACTTCACCGTTATTCCAGTAGTGATATTTTTTTCTGAAACACCCATGCTAAAATTATAGGGAAAAATTCCATTCTTGTCAACACAAAATCTCATACTATCATCATTATATTTTTTAATAACAAATCCGGTGTGTTGAGGTGGTTTTTAAAAATTCAAAATATTCTTATTTTATCTCTCTCTTTTCCTATCTGTGACCTCTGTGGTTCATATATAGATTCCTCGAATCTAAGTCAAACAGTAAAATAGTTGAGTGGTTAAGTAGGAAAACAAAAAAAATCATTTGTGCTATTCATGGAGTCTGTTGTTACTCTTGGGTGTTGCGGTATAAGTTTTTTGACTAATGACGCATGACTCTCGACTAATGACTATGTGGTTATCAACCACATAATACCTTGACAAAACATAGCAACTCTATATTATTACTTGCGATATCACTGGGGCCGTAGTTCAGCCTGGTCAGAACGCTGGCCTGTCAAGCCAGAGGTCGCGAGTTCAAATCTCGTCGGTCCCGTTTATCCCACCACACCACCCTTTTTTACCACAGAGAACACAGAGATTTTTTACTGTTAGTCGGTTGGGCTGTTTATTTACCCACCAACACACCAAACCACTATCGGTCTAAAAAATTAGAAACAACTAATAACACTATATCTATTCCCCCTTGATTTTTATCCTATTCCACCTAAATTAAAAAAAACAGGAGGTTTCCGTGAAAGTAAAATTAATTATATGGGCTATATTGCTGATACTTGTTGCGATTCTTATATGGAATAATGCAGGAACAACCGAATTAAGATTCTTTTTTAAAACGTTTCGCGTTTCACAAATAGTGATAATACTTGTAAGCCTTATAATAGGGTTTGTTGCCGGATTACTCGTGGAAGGAAGAAAAAAAGTCCTGCCGAAGAAAATCACAAAAAGCGAAGAAGAGTAAATTTGGGGGTTGGGCTTTAGGTATTAGGTTTTAGTTAAAAAGAATAAAAAAATCCTTTTAAATCTGCGTTTATCTGCGTCCAATAATTTCTGCGGTGCGGTGGGATTGACAAGTAATCATATTTATCTAAATTGTTGATATGAAAGTATCTTTTGACACATTAGGTTGTAAAATCAATCAGTTTTACACCAATTGTCTGAAACAAAAAAATATCAAAGAAGGTAATGAAGTGGTCTCTATCGACGAGAACCCTGATACTGCTTATATAAACACCTGTGCAGTTACTGCCAGAGCAGGTTCCGAAAGCAGGAAACTGTACAGAAAAGCAAAAAGAAATGCAAAAGAAGTAAAAGTTTTTGGCTGTCAGGCTAAACTTTTCTCCCATGAATTCGAAGAAAAATACGAATGTGATGAAGATATCCTGATAGAAGAAGAATTTGAGACTTCAAGCAGCAGAGCCCGCCCCTATCTTCCTATCCAATTCGGATGTAATAACTTCTGCGCCTACTGCATAGTACCATATGCAAGAGGGAAAAGTTACTCCCTATTAGAAAATAAAATTATTGAAAATATCGAAAAACTAATTGATAATGATTACAAAGAAGTCGTTTTAACAGGTATCCATATAGGGAATTATAGTTATAAAAATAAAGGCTTAAAAGAGCTTTTGAAGGAACTTTTAGGCTTTGATATCAGAATCCGTTTAACCTCGTTAATGCCTGATTATCTGGACCCGGAATTTATTAAACTCTTCGAAAATGAGAATCTAATGCCTCATGTACATCTCTCACAGCAATCTGGAAGCAATAAAATATTGAAAAGGATGAGAAGAAAATACACAAGAGAGACAACGCTCCTGCTTTCTAAAAAATTAAGAGAAATAAGAAAAGATATCCGTATAGCCGGAGACTTTATCGTCGGTTTTCCCGGAGAAACCGAAAAAGATTTTGATGATACAGAGAATATTATAAAAGAAGCAAACTTTAGCCACCTTCACATTTTCAGGTACTCCGAGAGACCTTACACTCTGGCAAATCTTTACCCAAACGAGGTAAAAGATTCCGTAAGGAAAGAAAGAGCCTGCAGATTAAAAAAATTAGGTAAATCGCAAAGAGCAGAATTCGTGAGTGAAAATCTCGGAAAGACTTTTAAAACGATAATCGAAGGGAATAGTGTTTTAGGCGAAAAATACCTGACCGGAATCACCCCGAATTACATAAAAGTCCACTTTCCTGAAAACGGCAAGAAAAATGGTATCGCGTCTA
>JAFGHJ010000025.1 GCA_016930175.1 Caldifarciminota bacterium | reverse complement strand
ATCAAAGAGATCGTTTCAATTTTAACATCCTTCTATCCATTGAATAATGTTGTACCCGGAGATACTCTGTAGAGGCATCGTAGTTTCTTTCCACTTCCTCCCAGAATGGGATCTGCTTACTAAGTTCGACGGTTTTATCCATAGGTGTCTTGCCAATTGAGCCGTGAACACGGTCCCAGTTGTAATAATGTTGGTATTCCGATAGCCGATCACTGAGATGGTCTTCGGGAAAATCAATTAATGCCCAGAATTCCATCAAATCAGTCTGTTGTGCACGCTCTACTTTGCCGTTTAAATGAGGCTGACCCGGTCGAATAGGGCGAAATTTAATACAATATTCTTGTAACCACTCCACCAAGTGGTTCAATAGGCAGGACTCCCTCAGTATCTACACGTTTCGTATCCGGCGGCAGCGGTACCTTATACTCTATAGTATCCTGTCCCGTATTTATAACGATACGTTTTACAAAAGACCTCAGCAGGGCTTTCCCCGTTGGAATCTCTTATTGCTCCAATAAATTTATCAAGTTATGGCAATAACCGATAACAGACTTCTCATCAAGGTAGTTTATCCCCTGTGCCGTCATTTCTACCTCGGTCAGAACCCTTGTTTTACTTAAATCATCCTGTCGAAATTTAAGCTCTTTAATCCGAGGGGCAAGGTCATGCAAATCTAGCTTCCCCGTCTCCAAAGCGTCGTAAATCCTGGATAGCCTTGTCTCAACATCACTTAATTCAGCATCAATAACACTTAATTTATCCTTAAATGTGCTATTATTGGCATAAATCTCTTCGTTAACCAGCTTTACCGGTTCTCCCAACCACTCCGACTGCAACGCCTTATTCTTAATCTGTTCGATGATTGATTTCTCCAGTTTATCTTTAGGATACACACACATTCTATTAGTCCTAATATTACTGCGACAAATTTCATAACACAACAGATATTCCCTTTGTACTCCCTTTTTTATGAGTATCTCTTATTGGGGTGCAGTATATCAGTAACACCAATAACTATTGGTATTTAGTGTTAACCCGAGCGTAGGCAGCCTCATAAAAAGAGTAAACCTAAAAAACGACGCTCTACAATACGAAAATTGGCGTTTGGGTTTATGACTAAAATTTAATTCCCTCTTCTTTCTTTATTCCTTGCTTCTCGCCCCGCCTTTTCCATCTCCCCTATTCTCTGTTCTTCTCTTTCAGCTTCTATTCTCGCTTCGCCTCTCGCGTTTTTCCTTTCCTCTGCAGCCAGTTCCTCCATTTTATCTTGTTTCTTAGCTTCCTTTTTCTCTTCTCTCCCCATCTTTCTTTCTTCTTTTTTTCTTGCTTTTCGCCCCGCCTTTTCCATCTCCCCTATTCTCGGTTCTTCTTGTTCAACTTTTCTTCTCGCTACTCCTCTTGCTTCTCTCCTCACGTTTTCTTCCAGTTCCACCAATTTCTCCTTGTAGAACTTAGAGGCTACATTTATTATGTCTTCGGTTCTTTCGCTCATAAATTTCAGATTTTCAATTCTTCTCCCGAGGTAAGTAGCCCGGTCGGCGAGTCCTTCCCTCTCTAACTTTTCTTTTTCTAGCTCCGTCGCGTGCATGGTTTTCAACGCGAGATTTTGGATAACTCTGATGTATCTTTCCCTTTCCCCCGGGTTTTGAGCGCCCTCGAAAATAGCCTTATCAACCGCAGGTCTAAAGTTCCCGCTTTTTTCCCCCTCCTCGGTGAGTATATCGAGACCCTTATCGGATATAGCAGCTAACGGATTTAAATACAAAGTTTGAGCGAGAAAATCATATAATTTTACATCATCTCCGCACAACTCCTTCAACAAACTTTCCTCTTTCTTCTCCTCTTTCTCCTCCACTTTCTTTTTCGACATAATTCAGTCTACCTCCTGTTTATTTACTCTTATTTTTCATTCCTGTTTTTCCAATTAGCTCTTTAAAACATAAACCCGACCTTTACAGGTCAGTTTCACTATTGGCTCCCTGCCATCCAATGCCCGTTTTTAGGTGGCAGTTCAACGCCCCCACTGATTTGACTTAGACTATTATTAATATATTAAGGCTCTACCATTATACTTAAATTATAATAATAGTCAATAAGATACCCTTACACATTTTGCTGGATACATCCCTATTATTGTGCAATGACACTAATTTTCCGGGACAGCCGAATACTCAAAAAGTTTGACTCCTATCGGCTTTTTTTTGAACCTTTTGCCCCTTTTCGCAAGTATTCAGCAGATTTCTTGTGAGCTGCCTTCCCTGTCGTTTTTGTTTGTTCCTTATTCTTAGCCATCGCTGTATCTCCTTACGTGAGTACTATCACCTATGATTTTATCATTGAGAACCCAGTGAAATATCAGACGATTGTGGCAAGTAATAAGAATACATATTGGGACCTTCAATCAATCCGATTTGATAGGATAGAAAAAGTCTAATCCAGAAAATCTCTTAATTTCCTGCTGCGACTGGGATGGCGCAGTCTACGAATAGCTTTAGCTTCAATCTGGCGAATGCGTTCACGGGTAACGCCATACTCCTT
>JAFGHJ010000024.1 GCA_016930175.1 Caldifarciminota bacterium | reverse complement strand
TATAGTTGAGTTAAAGCCACCTGGTCGCGCTGCTGGGCGCGCCGGATAAGCTCTGCCTCATCCTGCACCGGATACCCCCTTAAAAACCAGGGTGTTACCCCGTGCATATATTATAACGAATGGGAGGGGTAAAGGATAGTTGGGGGGGCAATGATTGACATTCGAATGAATTAGATGTAAATTTGTCTAAAAAGGTTTAGTCTATAATATGAGTAAACTCGATACTATTGTAAAGGAAGCGCGTACTGAAGAATTTAATCAATATATTTCTAGCCTAAAAATCGAAATCCAAGAAGCTTATAAAGAAAACGATGCTCCTTGGATTATTTGTTTTTCTGGGGGTAAGGACAGTACAGCATTACTGCAATTAATATTTAATGCTCTTGCAGAACTTGAGAAAGAAAAGCTGACTAAAGAAATACATATACTCGCTAATGATACACTTGTTGAAAATCCAGAAATTGAAAAATACCTCGATGAACAATTATCAAAGATAAAAATATATGGGAAAAATATTTTGTACAAACATGCTCCAGGTTCGTTCTTCGTAGAAAAAGGAAAGCCAGAATTGGAAGAAAGATTCTGGATAAATCTAATCGGAAGGGGGTACCCTTCTCCAAATAGATGGTTCCGCTGGTGTACTGAAAGACTGAAAATAAATCCGACAAGCAAGTATATTGAGAATTCGTTGAAAAAGTACGAGCAGGTAATTATAGTTTTAGGAACTAGGAAAGCTGAATCGGCAAATAGAGCTATGTCGATGAATAAATATGATAATAACGGACGTTTTCGCGACCACACGTTAACTAATGCTAAGGTGTACGCGCCTATCGCTGAAATGTCCACTGATGATGTGTGGTCATATTTGTTGTTAACAGATAATCCTTGGTGTAGTGATAATATGGATTTGTTAGAAATATATGGAAATGCTTGTGCGGGAGGAGAGTGTCCGTTTGTAATTGAAACAGGGACACAAAGTTGCGGAAAGTCACGTTTCGGATGCTGGGTTTGTACGGTTGTGGATAGAGATAGGTCAATGGAAAATTTCATACTCAATGGAGAGAAATGGCTAGAAGGTTTACTTAATTTTAGGAATCTTCTCTATGATATAAGACAAGAGACAAACCAATATGTTCCAAGCAGGCTCAACGGAAAAGTAGCATTTGGACCTTTTTTATTACGGACAAGAGAAATGATGCTTGAAAAATTACTGAAATTACAAAAGCAGACCGGGATAGAATTGATTAGCGATATTGAATTAAAATATACAAAAAATCTTCTGGATTATGATAAAAAAGCTAGAATCAATGGAAATATGAAGAAATTTTATTATAAGACGAATAACGGAAAGGTAATTGCTGTCATATCAGATTGTGATGTATCAAAAACTCATAGAGAAAGACTGGGCTCAATACATCTTGATAAAATAGAATTAATTGAGTCTGAAAATGTTACTAATAAATATGAAAAATCAACAAGAGTAATGTATTACAAGGTGAAAAGATGACCGAAGATAAAAAACCAATGAATGGAGATGTTAGGGTTGCTGATGTTTCCATTGCACATTTGAGCCGTGGGCTTTATAGAAGTACGGCGGCAGCTTTCAAGGAATTAGTTAATAATGCTTGGGATGCAGATGCTAAAGAAGTACATATATATACGAATTTTCCAGAATTTGATTATATATCTTGTTCAGATAATGGCCCAGGGATGCCGGAGGAAAAATTCAGGGATTATTTCGCAGAAAAAGGGATAGGATTTGGAGACAAAAGAATAGGACACAGAAACGTAACTGATGAATTTAAAAGACCAATAATCGGTAGATTAGGAATTGGAATGTTAGCTATTGGGCAGCTATGCTATAGCTTTGGTATTGAATCTCACTATATTGGTAAAGATAGAAAGGGACATGCATACAAAGCAGATATCGATTTAATAGATATGGATGTTCCGGATATAGATGAGAGCATTAGTAAGGAAAAAAAGGAACAAATCAAAGTAGGCAATTGGAGAATAGTAAGAGTTCCATATGATGATAAAAAACAAGGTTTTCAAATATACACGTCAGATGTAAGAGAAACTTTCAGAAGAGAAATGAAAGAAAAAATAACAGAAGAAGATAAAACTCTAATGTCGTTTAACATTACGAAACTACATGAAGATTTTTATAGCAATATAACGAGGTCAATACGTGAAATGGGTGCTTATCTTGAAACCATTTGGGAGTTGTGTATACTTTGTCCTATACCTTATGCAGATGACGAAAAGATACCATTTAATAATAAAGCGTTCAGCTCTACTTATAAAGATCAAGAATATAAGCAGGCAAAAAGATTTGTAAATAAAAAACAGGAACAGTTGAAAAACTACAATTTTAAAGTATTTTTTGACGGTATTGAGCTGAAAAGATACTTTCAATTACCAACGATAAAAGGGACAGTTCCGCGCCTGTTTTTTGTAAATTACAATGGAAAAGTTGCGAATAAGAATTTAAGTTATTCCGGTTATATATACGGACAATCAGAAGCTATACGGCCCTTTGAATTAGGGGGGATTCAAATTAGATTGAGAAATGTTGGAATAGGTGGATATGATCATACCTTCTTAAAATATGATAAGAAAATAGAGACAATAAGAAACAGATGGGTATCTGGTGAAATATTCGTCGAAGATGGTCTAGAAGTTGCACTAAATATTGATAGAGACAGTTTTAATGAGCATGATGAGCATTATAAAAAAGTACAGGATGACTTACACAGTAAATTGGATATAGTTTTTAGAGAGGTTGAAAATTCTGCGGCTGAAGTACGAAAAGAAAAAAGAGAAGAGCGGGAAATTGAAGCAAAAAAAGAAACTTGGGAAGTTTTAAATAAAAACACTTATGGCAAGATTAAGATATATGAAAAAGAATTAGGTGAAAATAGGCAAATAATAGTATATGACAAGATAAACAAGCGTTTAGTTTTAAATACGTCTATTAGACCTATTAAGAGGAAAAAAGCTGATAATTTAATTAAATATATTACATTAGTGTATTACATTTCAAAATACCTTTATAGCACTCAAAAAGAAAGAGATGAAAACTTTTATCATTTGATTAAGGAAATAATGCGAAAACTGATATGAACTCACCTGATTGGTACACAAGATATAGTAAGCATTACGTTCGCAGAGATAGTTGGCTACCTGCATGCCAAGAATATAAAAAGACTACAGGTAAGTCTGCAGTAAAGTATTTTACCCTTTGTGATGTCCAGGCAATTGATGTTTTTATGCTTGAAATGGCAGGTGTTTTACCTAGAGATCAAAATGGGAAATTACCGAATGTGTTTGTTTGCGAGGATATAGAAAGTAAAGCATGGGAAATTAGCAAGTTGTTAAAACCACCGATACAGGAGGCAATAATACCTGCAAACCTCGAAGATCTACTTACTTTTGAAGATGATGAATACACGAAAAACACACCAATTGGCACGTTTGAACAAGATAAAGTAAAAAGATTGAGACTTCAACTAAAAGAAAGACACGAGCGTTTCAAGAAATATTTGCCTTTTGACATAGTCAACTTTGATCCGTGTGGAAGTGTTTTGGAAAAAGCGCTTGAGGTAAATAGGCTATATCTGTCTCTAGAGAAACTATTTGAATTTCAGAAAAAGACCGATATTTTTTTATTGTTTGTTACAACAAATATATCAAAAATTCATATTGCAGTAGAAAAGAAATTTGAAAAAGACTATTCAGAAAATCTAAAAAAACATTTAGATTTAAAAGAAGTCATTAATAAACAGCTCGGCGGTATAGAATTTAGGAAAATACCTGAAGTGTATAAAAAGTCTATTTGCTTTGTTAAGTCAATAATTATACCGATAGCGAGAAAAACCGGATGGTATTGTGAACATAAGGGAATTATAATTTACGAAAATCCAGATAAGACTAAAATGTTAGCTTCAGCTGTACTTTGTACATCAGTGAAAAGTACTCAAAATGAATCTGTTTATATTAATGATTTAATTGGGGTTATTAAGGGCAAAGTAAGTTACCACTCATATGCTGAGGCGTTAAAAGATAAACCTTTGAAGGATGACTTAGAAAAAATAAAGAAATATAGAGAACAGATACGGAAGAATTAAATACAAAAAGCAGTCAAAAACGACTGAAAACCGGACAAAGCGTTTAGAGGATAGTACTCATGCCCATTCGTAATTACTACGTGGAAAAGTGCAACGGCTGCGGCGTCTGCGTGGCGTGCTGTCCGATGGACGTGCTGCGGCTGGATAAAAAGACCAGGAAGGCAGTAATTAAATACCCTCAAGACTGCGTGGCATGCTGGGGTTGCGAGTCGTTCTGTCCCAATGGCTGCTTCGATGTCTCGCCGGAGCGGGGGAGGGGCGAGTTAGTCTCGCCGTATTAAGGAAAGATACAAGATACAAGATATGCCGATTTCATACGGCATCCCGTATGAGTAAGGGAATCGGGACAATAACCAAATTTTTGGAATTTGATATTTGAAATTTGTTTGGTGCTTGTTTCTTGGTTATTGGAATTTCCCATACCGTAAATCAAACGCTGGAGAAAATTATGAAAAAGATAGATAGCCTGGGAACAGTCATTACCACCGACGTGCTGGTATTGGGCGCGGGCGGGGCGGGCATGTGCGCTGCGCTTAAGGCGAAGGAAAGCAACGTCGATGTATTGATGATAGATAAAATGGGCATCGGCTGGAACGGTCAGGTGCCCATAGGCGGGGGCATCCTCGCTTACGTTTACCCGGACTACGCGGAAAAGTGGGCGGAAAACGTGACACGGCAGAGCCATTTTTTCAACAACCAGGACTGGACTTTCTTATTCGGGGAATACATGCATAAGTCGACGTACGATTTAGCCGACATGGGGCTGACATTTTATAAAAACAAGGGCGAGATAAACATCCTCAACTGGGGACCGAATATTTACGTAACGCTGTTCGATGCTCCAAAGTCGCT
>JAFGHJ010000005.1 GCA_016930175.1 Caldifarciminota bacterium | reverse complement strand
GGGTCTGATGTTTATAATATTACAGAAGAACTCGGTATAGGCGATGCCAATTACTCACGAGGGTTTTCGGGTCTGGGTATTTTTCTGGATCTTAAGGGTAAAGATTCTTATCCTTTCTCCCGGGGAGATGATGAAAGTTGCTGGATTAACGGAGATTACGGCATTGGTATCGACAAGAATAGTGATGTAGTTGAAGAGATAGTTCAAAGAGAAGTCCCGGATTTCTCTGGTATGCTTACATGCGAAGTCTTTGAAATCGCGTCGGAATGGGGAGTAGGCGATAATAAAGACAGAGTGGAAAAAGCGTGGGAGGAACTTTCTGAAAGGGGAAAAGAAGCCCTCGATTATATCTTCGATAAAAAAATCGATACGAAGAAAGGATTAGAAATGCGTGCCATCGAAAAGACGCTTAAAGGAATAGAAGATTCTCTATTAGTTGCACAATATTTAAACTCGAATATTAATCACGCTGAGATGCGAGCGAGAAAGAATATTTTTGTACTTATAGGCGAACTCGAGGCAAAATCTCTGGCTGATTCACTTGTTTCTATTCTGGAGAAAGAAGGGATGGAGCCCTTTAGGCGGGCGATAGTTTACGCTATGGGCAAGCTTAAGGAAAAAAGAAGTATAGACAAAATAATCTCTTTTTTAAAGGAAGATGAGCCTTTAAAACTTGTTTCAATAAAAGCCTTAGGTGAAATTAACGATGTGAATACGATAGACGATTTATTTCCTTTGGTTAGTAATGAATCTGTTACCGTTCGGTCTGCGGTGATGCATTCTCTTGCTAAGTTTGATACACTTTTAGTTCCTTATATAGAAAAGAAGGTAAAAAAGGATTTTTCTTGCGAATTATTACTTGTCGCGGCAAAAGCAGTAGAAAAGGACAGTTCCGATTATAGACAAAGGGTAAAAAATATTTTATTTAGATATGTGGAAGATTCCGACTGGAAGAAAAGGAAATACGCTGCAAGAGGTCTCACCCTGCTCGGAGGGGAGGACGTCGAAGAGAAATTTAACGCGATTGTAGATACAGAGAAAAGTCTTATTGTTAAAAGTCTTATCAGAAGATATTTGGATGGACTGTCACGAAGACACTGAGTCAATTATTAATGTTGAATGTTGAATTAAAAACTTAGAATCCAAAATTATTAAGTCCCACAATATAGCCACTGATTTACACCCTGTACAGTCGTTTCTCCCTACAGGGCAGGCGGATAAACACTGATTTTTTTTGTTGTTTTTTTACTAAAACCTAAAACCGAAGGCAGTCAGCTATTTTTCTTTTCACATTTCAAGGTATTTGTCTGTTGACGCCCGTTGATGCTGTTGATGTGATATATTTATAAACGTGTTAATTGGTTATATTAGTAATCTCAAACTCATACAATGAATAGCCATATTCTGAATTCCTCTGGGTGCCATACATTCGCACATATCTGGCTGATGCGGATAAGGATAGAACATCCATTCCTCCATCGCCGTCGGTAACATGTACTAAAGTTATCCAATTTTGGTTGTCATTGGACACTTGGATTTCATATTCTACAGCAAAGCAGTAATCCCATTCAAGTATTATCCTGGTAATGTCAATGACATCTCCCAGATCAACAGTAATATACTGAGGATCTTGAAATTGAGAAGACCAACGGGTTTCCATATTGCCATCTACAGCATTTTCACCCTCTAAACTATCCCTTCCTACAGAAGAAACATATACTGTTTTATCTAGTGCTAAATTCTGAGGAAGTGTGTAGTCACTTGTATCGCTTGGCCATGTACCAAAATCAGGTTCCCAGAAAATTTCATTACGAGTGATTACCTCTTGAAATCGCCAGCTTTCTTGAACTTTGTTTATGTCAAGGAATACAAGCCAGGAAACATTATTCTCTTCACATATTCTAATGTTTTCAACGTTTACTCTAGGCTCGGGTCCAAGATAATCTACCGGTAGTTCTGTAGATATACCGTTGATACCCTCGGTTTTCATATTAATAAGAATTTCATCCGTTAAAGAATTATATCCATGCCATGCAACTAACGCATTTGACCAATCAACCTCAAGATTATTTATATCCTGTAACATATCATCCACAGTGCTAAATACAGCATATGAAAAAAGCAGAATAGGTGTGTTGGGAGCATGATTCCTAATAAGATTGTATGCATCTTGTTCCATCCGGAGAGTCTCGCCATCATACGGTGCCTGCCAGGCATATGGTTCATTATATATTTCATAAATAACCCAGGTGTTATCTTTGTACCTGGGAGCATAAATATCCCAAAAAGCCATAGCAAAATCATAATCAAATTCGCCATTGTGAGTACCGCCTCCAATGGTAATTACGCAATACAAACCCAACTCGCCACACCACTGTACTATGCTATCAACTTTATCTTGATAAATTCCTGCCGGTAGGCCGGCGTCGTATCTTTCAGCATACAGATGTAGAGAATTGAGGCCATAATCCTTAATACGGGCGAGTATTTCTTTTTCGGGTAATTCTCCAATCCAGTCAGTGGACCAGTAAACACCGCGCAGATGTGTTTGTATCTCTGTGACTAAAGTTCCATTCATAATTTGAGGGCGCCCGCGTGGTATAACCAGCGCATCATCTGTTAAAGGCTCTTCACAAGATGAGCATAAAAGAATGACTGTTATGAGAATTATTACTATGCTTTTTTTCATTACGCCTCCCATAGATCGTAATGAAAAAAGGAATAAATGTCAAGAAGGAATTCTCACACAGAGACACGGAGAACGCGGAGATTTTTTGTTTGTTGTTTTATTGTTTTACTTTTTTCTTAAGTTCTTCAGCTAACTTTCGATCGCTGTTAACAACTTCAGCGCTTTCAGGATTTAGCTCTATTGCTTTATCGTAATCCTGAATAGCCTTAGCATAATCTCCTTTAGAGCGATAAGCGTTTCCTCTGTAGTAGTACGCATCAACGTACTCGGGATTCAGCTGAATTGCTTTATCAAAATCGCGAATCGCTTGGTCGCGTATTAACAGGGTCACCTATGAAAAAATTACATCTTTTTATTAATATATTTTAAAAAAGCACCTTGTCAATTACACACTCCTTGTTATATTTTTAAATATAATATAGGACCAAGTGTCAGTCACCTATCCGTACTCAAGGTACAGTATATTATTGGACACCGGTCGCGCAATCAGACCTAAGAACCTTAAAAGGTTATGACCCTGAGGCGCTAACCGGTGTTTTTTTTGATCCTGAACGTTCTTCATATGGTGTATTGTATTTAAGCATATAACACATCACTCTCAACATACTTCTTGCCACTGCAATTCGGGCTGTACCTTTACCATGTTTATAAGCTACCCGATGATATAACGAGTAATAACGGGATGATTTTTTAACTGCATGGGCTGAACATTCAATAAGAATCCATCTTAACCATCTGGATCCTTCTTTTGTAATATGTCCTCTACGGATTTTACCTCCGGATGCATGCATTGTCGGTACTAAACCTGCATAAGAACATAATTTCCCATGATTGGAGAAACGATTTACATCACCTATTTCAGACGCAATCAATAACCCCGAATAGTAACTAATTCCCGGATGTGTATCGAGTAAAAGTGCATATTTATTGTCTATGGCTAATGATTCGATAGTCTCTTTCAATAGTTTGATTTCCGTGTTAAATGCTTCAGCTAATCGAATATAACTCTTAATCGCTTCCTGGTAACAAACTCTAAAATTTAATGTGTTTAACCATTTAAGACTTTTCTTTCCTAATATATCCGAATAGGGGCATTTAACTCCATTCTTTAATAGAATAGCATGTATTCTGTTTTTAATACGAGTGCGCATGGAAATGAGAAAAGCATGAGTTCTAAGTATCTCCCTTATGTCTCTGGTTTCCTGATCTGGTATATAAGCCTTCGGGAGTAAGTTGGCACGTAAAAGATGTGCTAAGGTAGTCGAGCTTATTTTATCATTCATGAGTTTAGCTGACGCAATAGCTTTTGTTTTAAGAGGATGAGCAAGAGATATTTCAAAATCATATTCTTCAGCAAGTTCGTAGAAATAATACCAATTACAGGTAGCTTCAAGAGCAATTTTCGTGTCTGAAGGTAGTTTATTTAGGTATCCTTTAAGGATAGTACGATCGTTATCTATCTTTTGTTGATTCCTTACCTCACCATCCTCTTCCATTTCGGTGATAACCGAATAATTCTTATGAAAATCAACTCCAACATGTAACATAATTGCACCTCCATTGGTTTAAATTTACTGATTACTTCTAGAGATGCAATTTTTTCATATTATCAGACCTTGAAATGTGAAAAGATTTTTAAGAAGTTAGTAGTTGGAAGTTAGAAGTCAGAAGTCAGAATAAAGTAACAAACAAAAAATCCCTTTTTCTTCTGCGCTATCCGCGTCTCTGCGGTTGGTAACTGCTAAATTTCATGTTGACAATGGTGGTACTTTTAGTTATAATTCCGATATGGAAGTTACAAGAAAAATATACAAAATTGAATTTTTTCAGCCATTTTGGCGGTATAAGAACAACATTCTAATAAAAAAAGTAAAAAATTTATTATGAAATTAATACACTTAAAACAACATTATCTTTAAGGGGAGGAACTAAACTATGACAATACAGAAATATTTTATAAGTTTTCTACTTATTGCTTTATTTGTGTTATTTGCTAATAGTTGTAATAGGAATAGTAATGAAGGTATAGTAATCGGTGTTGGAATTACACCTTCTCTTGATGAATCCGCCGGGAAAATCTTCGGCGGTAAAATTTCTTATTGGGGAATACCAATAATGGCTGTCAGGCTAAATGAGGGTACTAAAATTACTGCAATATGTTCTGAGAAATCGTGTTCAGATATAGTGATAGGTCAAGAAATTAATTTAAAACCAATTAAGGGTTCATATTACTGGCAAATTACCAGTATTGTAAATTCAATGCCCAAAGTAAAACGTATGGATAAGAAAATTATTCCTCTGCAACATAACATATCGAGCGGACTCGGAAAAGTAATTAATGATCATGGATTTAATTGTAATGGAGTAAAGTATGGTGAATTCCATGATAAAGCCGCTTATGTTCGAATAGATTATTCTGGTCCAATTGAGTATTGTATAACATGCAACGATGGTCAGAATTATAAACTTCTGCAATCGAGTGATAATAGTTTTCAAGTTTTTCCTTGTGAGGATGCAGATTGTGAAATTTGTACAAAAGAATCGGGAACTGTGAACCAAACCAAGCCTTCACCTAAATCGCTTGAGGAATATATTCGTGAAGGTACGGAACTTGCAAATTTTAAAGGCAGAGATGATGCCAGACAAAAATTTCTTGAAGCGATACGGCAATATCCAGAAGAAGCAAAGGCTCATTATGTGTTCGGCAATTTTCTATTTAATTTCTACGGCAGGGAAACCGAAGGACTTGATCTGGCGGAATCAGAATTACGCATTGCAATAAAACTTGATCCAAATTTTACTCCTTCATATTATGATCTTGGCAGAGTGCTTAGCGCGAAAGGTTTAGAAAAGGAGGCAGAAGAAGCATTCCTTCAATATGAATCATTACAAAAAGGAGAATAGAAAATTTATGTTTTTGTGTTTCTGGGGTCAAATCTCAACATTTGACAAATCGATCGATTCTTCGAATCAGTATATTAGTTGATTAGGTAATTAGTTTAAATAGCTTAAGTCTGACAAGAATTGTTAATTTTGAATTCTTGGTTTTTAATTCAACATTACACATTCAACATTCATAATTAAATAAGTGTCTTTGTGGCTTTGTGTGAGTAACTTGGTCATAAGTCACTTGTCACTAGTCAATGGTCAAAAAAATAAAAGCATTTGTGCTATTCGGTGTTCCTTGTTTTGTGGGTGTGTTGGTGAGTTTTAAAAGCGTGCAGGTTTTTACTCTTGACTTCCAGTAAAAAAATCTTATATCTTTACTTATTCGGAAATATTGTCGTAGATGACCCACGCTGTGAAGATAAATAATTTGGTGAGTATAAAGATAATTGAGTTTCCAAAAAAGGAGGTAGTGTGAACACAATAGAAAAAGCATTAATGCACGGATTGTTTGTTCATTTGCATCACAATATAGATAAAGTAATCGATTTCAAAGGCTTTCAGGAATTGAATCGCGAGGTAGACAAGGTCTGGCCGGGAGCTCTGACGATAGGGCCTGAAGAAAACGATGATGCCGCGGTCTTCCAGGTTCCGGGCATGAAGGGTTTTGTGGTGGGTAAGATGGAAAGCCATTGTTCCCCGTGTGTGCCCAGGCCTTATGACGCTGCAGCCACCGGCGCCGGTGGGGCGATGCGTGATGTGGTTGCCATGGGAGGCAGACCGGTTTTTCTTTTGGATTTCATCGGTACCAGACCCCTTGAGCAGGAAGTCATAGTCGGGCCTTGTGGCTTTTCCGGACGCTGCACCTGTGGTAAGTGTAAGGTTATGAGCAGTCAGGAAAGACTGAACATAATGATTAAAGGAGTAAGGGATATGTGTGCGGTTATGGACGTGTTTGTTGTCGGAGGAGGATTCTCCACCTCTTTTTCCGATATTGTGCCGGCAGTAGTTGTGTCGGTATTCGGCAAATTAGTCACTGAAAAACCTCTCACCAAACGGGCAAAAAAAGCCGGGGATAAAATTATCATTATAGGTGTGACAGGGAATGACGGCAACGATACGCTTTACAGAGCCGGCCTTGTAAAAGAGATGCGCCCGGCGATAGCTTTGTTCGAAGAGGAAAAGACCGCCCTGGAAGCGGCCATGGCTGCTTTCGGTACAGGTAAAATCAAAGCCTGTTCTGATTTAGGCGCCGCTGGTATCGGAGCCGCGATATGCGAGTCAGCCAGGTATGGCGGTTTGGGAGCCAGAGTGGATCTGTCCAGAGTTCCGGTTTCAATCAAAGAGATTACCCCGCAGGAGATCTTAATTTGTGAGACTCAAGCCCGATATGTGGTTCAGGTCGCTCCGGAATCTGTTGATGAGGTATTGCAAGCCGTACGATCTAAAACCGATAATGCAGCGGTAATAGGCGAGATCACCTCTGATGACAAGGAAATTTTTGAATATAACGGAGAGGTCATCGCCGTTATTCCCAACAATCCGTCAGAAGAAACGTTGGAGACTTTGAGAAGCGGTAAATAAGAAATATTTCTGGTATTTCTGGGGTCAAATCTCAACTTTGGACAAATCTATAGATTCTTCGAATTTAAGTTGAATGGTTGAATAGGAAAATAGTTGAATTGTTCCCCATTTCCCAATTTTCTCATTTTTCAATTTTTCTAATTTGTTCTTCGTGTCTTTGTGTGAGAAAAGAGTTCCGAGTGCGGAGTGCCGAGTACCGAGTAAAAAAAAATAAGTGTTTATCCGCCTGCCCTGTAGGGAGAAACGACTGTACAGGGTGTGAATCCGTGGCTACTTAAAATACTCGACTGCGTTTTTGAATACTTGAAGCCCTTCTCCGCCCGTTTTCCCGTCCTGCCAGTCGGGGGGAGAGTGTTTGAAAATGTTTCTTTCAGGATGAGGCATAAGTCCCAATATCCTGCCTGTTTCATCGCATAATCCCGCGATACGTTCACTGGAACTGGTCGGGTCATATCCTACGTATCTGAGCGCTATATGGTCCTTTTCGATTTTCTTTTTCGTATATTCGTCAGCGATAAAGAGTCTTCCTTCACTATTAGCCATCGGGATGTGCAGGGTTTTTATTCCTTTTGTGAAAACACAGTGGGAGCTTTCGGCTTTTAGGTCGAGCCACTGATCGCGGAAAGTTGCTCCGGGAATGAGTGTTAAGGTCGCTTTTGCGTCTTTAAAGCCGGGAAGCAGTCCCGTTTTTATAAGAATCTGAAAACCGTTACAAATACCGATTAAAAGATTTCCTTTATCGACGAAAGACAAAATTTTATCTTTGAATGCGGTAAGTCTTGCTGCCATTGCGGTGCCGGCTCCGAGGTCGTCGCCGTAGGTAAATCCTCCGGGAATTGTAAGTATTTGACTTTCTGAAAGTTTACTCGGATTTTTGATCAGAGTGTCTATGAATATAAATTCTGCTTTTGCTCCGGCTTTTTCGAACGCGAAACCAGCTTCCTGATCGCAGTTGGTACCCGGACCTCTCAAAATTAAAGAAGTTACCACTGTACTGCTCCTTCCCATCTTTCCAGGATTTCATCCACTTTAATATTTATTAAAGTTTTATCTTTATTTTTTACGACTAGAGAATTATCTTTTGTTCTTCCTATTTTGTAGTGCGGAATATCCTTTAGAAGTTTTTCTGCTTTTTCCATATTTTTTTCTTCTACTTCGACTAAGAATCTCGAATTCGATTCGCTGAATAGGAGTATATCGTCGCGAAGATTTGTTGTAGTAGATGAAAGGTCTATTTCGCATCCGATTTTATTCGAAAAGGTCATCTCGGAGAGCGCTACTGCGAGCCCGCCTTCGGATAAATCGTGAATGGATAGGAAAAGTTTATCCCTGTTACCCGCTGTAATCTTTTTTAGTACTTTGTATGAAAGTTCCCCGTCTACTTCGGGAACTGTTCCTTTTATATCGAGAATTCTTGAAAGTTCGCTGCCTCCGAGTTCGTTTTTGGTTTCACCTATTAAATAAATACAAGAGTTTTCTTTCTTGAAATTAGAGGTCATGGCAAGGTTATAATCGTCTATTACCGACATAGATGAGATAAGAAGTGTCGGAGGTATCGAGATTCTTTTATGTGCTTTTTCCTGTGTGGTGAGGAAGTTATTCAGGCTGTCCTTTCCGGAAATAAAAGGAGTTTTAAATATTTTCGCGTATTCGTAACATGCTCTCGTTGTTTCGAAAAGGTCTGCAAAGACGTTCTCGTCTGCTGTATCTCCGAAGCAGAAGTTATCGAGCAAAACCGCGTTTTCTATGTCTCCGCCCGCGGCTACCAGATTACGCAGTGATTCTTCGATAACCGATGCAGCCATTCTGTATGGATCTATTTTTCCGTAAGCCGGATTTATCCCGAATCCCAGAACGACTGCTTTTTTTGATGATAGAAGAGGTCTTATTACAGCTCCATCAGAAGGAGTATTTCCTCCTGCAAAGGGTTTTAATACGCTTCCTCCCTGAACTTCATGGTCGTATTGCTGGGTTACCCATCTTCTGCTTCCTATATTTTTTGATGATAAAAGACCAATAAGAATTTTTTCCAGGTCCTCGGGAGCTTTAAATGAAAAAAACTCTCTATTATAATTTTTGACTTTCAGTCTTTTCTCGGGAATCGGTACTTTATTGAAGAGAAAATCGGGGTCGAGGTCTCCTACGACTTCTCCGTTATATTTTAAAACCAGTCTTCCCCCGCCGAATTTACCCATGACTGTAAATTCCACGTTTTCCTCTTCGAAAACCTCCTTGATCTTTTCTAAATTCTCAGGTGGAACAGCCAATATCATTCTTTCCTGTGATTCTGAAACCCAGATTTCCCAGTAGGAAAGTCCCTCGTACTTTAAAGGCGCTTTTTCAAGGTCGGCGATGGCTCCTGTTTTTTCTCCCAGTTCTCCAATCGCTGAGGAAAAACCTCCTGCGCCGCAGTCGGTTGCCGCGCGGTAAAGGTTCTTCTCTTTTGCCGCCATCTGAACATCGAGCATCTTCTTTTCTTCTATCGGGTTTCCTATTTGTACGGCTCCTCCGGAGACGTCTTGAGATTGTTCGTCGAGGCTTAAAGATGAGAAGGTCGCGCCGTGTATTCCGTCTCTTCCGGTTTTACCTCCGAGAGCAATTATAAGGTCGCCTTCCCTAACTTCCTTTTTTAAATGTTTTTTTTTGATTATTCCGACACTCCCGACAAAAATAAGGGGATTGTAATTGAAATCTTTATCGAAATATACCGCTCCGCCCACCGTGGGAATTCCCATTTTATTTCCGTAATCTCTGACTCCCGCTATTACTCCGCGTACTATTCTTCGGGGATGAAGAACCCCACTAAGAAGGTCTTTTCTTTTACTTTCAGGGTTTCCGAAACAGAAAATATCGGTCGACGCGATAGGTTTTGCTCCGAGCCCGCATCCCATCGTGTCTCTTATAACGCCGCCGACCCCGGTTTCGGCACCACCGTAAGGCTCGAGCGCCGAAGGATGGTTATGTGTTTCCGCTTTATATGTTACAGCATATTCCGAATCGAACTCTATGGCTCCGGCATTATCGGAAAATGAAAGTAAAACGTTGCTTTTATTTATTTCTTCGGTCGCGCCTTTAATGTATCCGAACAGACTTTTCTTCTTGATAATATCTTTTTTATCGGATTTTACAGGAGATTTAAAAGTCTTATGACAGCAGTGTTCACTCCAGGTCTGTGCTATGGTTTCGAGTTCCAGGTCGGTTGGTTCTCTGCCTTCATTTATAAAATATTCCTTAATTACTTTCATCTCTGCGAGGCTCAGCGCGAGAAGACCTTTTTTTGATATATCGATTAATTCTTTGTCGGTTGCATTACTTATCGGGACTACATTTTTCTTAAATTTATACGGCGTAGGATGAGGAAACTCTACTTTGAGGGGATCTACTGCTATCTGAATAAGGTCGTTCATTAAAAGCCGATTTTGTATTTTTTCAAGTTCTTTTTCAGATAACTTTCCTTTGAATATATAGCGTTTGCCTGTTTTTGTTCTTCTTACTTTATAATTAAGATTATTAGCAACTTCCGTTAAAGTTTCTCCCTCTTCGTCGAAGACTCCGGGTTTATATACAATAGTCGTGGTTGTTCCTTCTCTCTTAAGTAATTTGTTTATCGAGTATTCCTCGATAGCAGGGTCGACCAGTACTTCATTTGTGAGTTTTTCGATGTCGGAAATGCTCAGGCTTCCTTCAATAAAGAACAGTTCATTTATCCAGACTTTTTCCACTCCGGATATATCGAATAATAAGATATCTTCTTTGAGAGAGTTTGCTCTTGGATTTTCAAGATTTTTTTTGATTCCCTTTTCTACAAAAAACATAGCAATAAATATATTCTAATTCGTAAATGTCAACACAGTTTTTTTACCGCAGATTACACAGAAAAAGAAATAACACACAGAGATTTTTTGTTGTTTAAAACCCACCTCCCCAACAGAAGATAATCTCACACAAAGACACAAAGATTTTTTTTGTTTTTTACTACTTAACCATTTAACCACTTAACTGCTTAACTGATCCGAAGGATCCATATTTGTGGGAACTTTGTTGGTATAATGGTATCTAAATTAATAAAGAAAATAGGAGGATATTATGGATAAAAGTTACAATTTAAAAAGAGTATTTATGATGCATATCAGGATTGGTTTTTTGGTAACTCTTGTAGCCTTTATTGCCGGTTTTATTTTTATTCCTGAAATCGAAACAAGGCCTTATCGGCCCGAAGTAAGCAGAGTTATAAGAATTGACAACTTGCCGGCTCAGTTGCAAAATATAGTTAACCCTCCTCCTCCTGTAAGACCAAGGATGCCTGTTGCAGCAGAGTCTGATGCGGATGTGGAAGCGGAGACTATCGATAAGACGAATCTTATAGATGAGGATGGGAAAGTATCGACGGTAGAATTTGAGCCGCCACCGTTTGTCTATTACGAAGTTCCTCCTAAGCCTTTAAATCTTGAGAAAGTAGATTTTAGCTATCCGGGTATTTTTCAGATTGAAGGTACCGTCTTTCTGGAATTATGGATAGATAAAGAGGGTAATGTAAGAAATGTAGTTCTTGTTAAGTCTATGCATCCTGCTTATGATAAAGTCGCAATCGAAGGGGCGAGTAAATTAAAATTTTCGCCTGCGATCCAGAGAGATAAGCCGGTAGCCGTTCGGTATTCTTTTCCTGTCCGATTTGAAATTAAGTAAAGCAGCAGGAAGAATTGATGTTTCAAGTTATGTGTTTCGTGATTCGAGTTAGAAAATAGAATCGGTGCTTATCCGTGTAAATTCATGGCTCTTTTAGTTAGTGCGCTAATGCGTATAAGCGTAGATGCGTTAGCCACGCCTCTCCTCTAAACATGATATCTTAACGCTCTAACTCTCTAACCCTCTAACATTTTTATTGCCTTCATGGCAATAAAAAGGATTCTGGGAAAGATAAGCCCTTGACTAATTATATAATCTTCTTAATTTTATAAAAAAAGGAGGCTTCAATGAGAAAGTTTATATTAAGTCTTTCTTTTCTTGTATTAATTTTATTGGTAGGTTGCCAAAAAATGGAGGAATTCCGATATAGCGGTAATAAGGGTGGTACGTTAATAGTATCATTATTAAATGAGCCGTCTAATTTAAATCCGATCTATCCATCTCTTTCAGGGATCTCTCCTGTTTCTGCTCAATTATTTACTCCTTTGATTTCGGAAAAGCGGGACGGGAAAGTGCGACCCGCTCTCGCAGAATCCTGGACTTATTCAGAGGATTTAAAATCCATAACTTATACTATTGCTAAGGGAGCTACCTGGCATGATGGTAAACCGGTTACGGCTGAAGATGTTGTTTTTACAGTAGAGCAAATACTCAGTAGTAAGAATAATTCTCCCCTGGCACAGAAATTGAATTATATTGAAAGTGTGGAAGCTCTTAATTCGAGGCAGGTCAGGTTCAATTTAAAGCAGGTGTATGCCGGTGAATTGCAGAGTACAAATATTTATCCGATTCCTAAGCATATTTTAGAAAGAGAAGAAGACCTCGCGAGATGCGATTTTAATTCTGATCCGGTAGGTTCAGGACCTTATAAAATGAAGGAATGGAGTAAAGGAAAATGGATTGAATTGACCGCCAATACTGATTATTTTAGAGATAGGGCTCCTGCGGATAGGATAGTTTTCTACACCCCTTCTTCCATGGATGAGCTTTTAGCTGAATTGGAAGAAGGAAATATTGATGTGGCGTTCGATATGCCCCCGGGAAATGATTATGGTGCTTTGAATTCTTATAATAAAGTTCTCACACCGGGAAAATCTTATACATATATTGGCTGGAATATGGACCGTTTCTCCGATAGGAAACTCAGGCAGGCTTTTAGTATAGCTATAGATAGAAGAAAAATAATTTCCGACGTTCTGGAGAATTACGGTCAGGTTGTCAATGGCCCGATAACTCCGGAACATTGGGCTTATAATCCTGATTTAAAAGGTATTAGAGAAGATAAAGAAGGTGCGGTTGATTTAATTGAGCAGCTTGGTTATTCCAAAATTAGAGGGCGAAATTATTATCAGGGATTAAATGTAACAATACTTGTAGAGGAAGGAAATGCTGTGAGGTCAAAAGTAGCTGAAAGCATTGTTTCGGATCTTAGAAGTATTGGAGTTCAGGCTTCGACCGTGGCCCTTTCCAGCTTAGATTTTATCAATCGTTTATTTAAGAAAGACTTCGATGCTTATGTAATGGGATGGGATGTTGAAAAGGAGTTTAATCCGTTCCAGATATGGAGTTCCAATGGAATGTACAACTTTGTTGGTTATAAGAATGACAGAGTGGATAGCCTTATTGTGGAAGCTCTTCTGTCTCTCGATAGAGAAAAGGCAAAAAAAGCCTGGTATGAATTTCAGGAAATAATAAGGGATGATTTGCCGTACACTTTTCTTTATGCTCCTCAGGAGGTAACTCTTGTTAAGAAAAATATTCAGGGTATCGGGCAGGATGATAAAAGACCGGTTATTTCTTTTGTAGATGAATTATGGTTCAGGCAAGTCCCATCCAGTATTGTTGAACTCGCTTCCCTTGGTGAAAGTTATAAGAAATCCGGAGAAGAAACAGAAAGGAGAACAACAAGGCCAAGAGAAGAAGCTCCCAGAGCAGAAGAAATACTTCAGGCAACTGCTGCTCCTCAGGTACCTGAGAGAAGACCTGCCACAACCACTTCAGGCGCAAGGGAGACTCGAACGACTGATGTTGCTGAAGAAGTAACTTCTCCTGAAGAGGAGGAGGCTGAACTTCCGAAGTTTGTTCCTCACGAAGTTCCTCCTAAACCTTTGAATCTTGATAAGGTACCGTTTACTTATCCGGAAGTAGCCAAGACTCTGGGGTTAAGCGGCACCGTTTATCTGCAGTTATGGATTGATGAAAAAGGTAATGTCACAAATGTGACTCTTGTTAGGTCGGTCCATCCGATTCTGGATAAAGTTGCTGTTGAAAACGCAAAGAAGTTAAAATTTTCACCTGCGAAACAGGGAAATAAAGCCGTTGCTGTTCCTCTTTCCTTCCCGGTTCGTTTTCAGCAGTAGGTTAGATAGGGGATAGGGATTAGGGAGTAGAGAGTAGTAAGTAGTAAAAAAAGAAAGAATAGACTTTGTGGTCTTAGTGATCTTTGTGTGAGAAATTGAGGTTATACTGATGGGAAAACTTATCAGATTTGGTGTTTCTATGGATAATGACCTTGTGGGAAGGTTTGATAGACTTATAGAGGAAGAAGGTTATATAAACCGCTCGGAAGCAATAAGAGATTTAATCAGAGAAAGACTTGTAGAGGAGGAGTGGAAGGAAGAAGATGAGGTTTGCGCAGGTGTCTTACTTGTTTACGACCATCATAAACACCACCTTACCGAGAAGATAACCGAGATCCAGCACCATTTTTACAAGCTTGTTATTTCTACCCAGCACATACATATGGATCATGACAATTGTATGGAAATAATAAGCGTCAGAGGAAAAGCAAGGGAAATTCATAAGTTTTTTAATAAGTTGCGCGCGACCACAGGCGTAAAACAGTGCGATATCATAAAAGCAACTGTAGGTGATAAGATAAAGTAAAGTTAGGATTTGGGATTTAGAGATTAGGATTTAGTAACAATAAAAAAACAGTGTAAATCTTTGTTTAATTAGTTCTTTAGTGTGTTTTTTAATACAAATTCAGTAGGGGTGGTGGGGTTTCGTGTATTTAGTGTGTTTCGTGGTTAAATTATTTTGCTTCCTTGAGTAATCTGTTTGCGGTTTCCTTTACTTCTTCGTAGATTTCTTTTACGGGTAATCCGGTTTTCTTAGCAAGTTTTTCGCAGGAGTCGAATTCCGGAGAAATATTTACCAGTTTATCATTTAAGTATGCGAGTTTTACTTCGGCATCTCCGAATTTGGTTTTTATTGTTTTTGATTTTCTATTTAGTTTTCTTCTTTCGATGGAATGAATTCGAATGCCGATTGTGGTCGTTTCATGAAAAAGAATATCGGCAATTTTGTCGATATCTTTTCTTTCGCAGAGTGTTGATAGTATAAATCCGCCGCGTCCTTTTTTCATTTGAATCGGTGTCCGGAAAACATCGAGGGCTCCTGATAACAAAAGTTTTTTCTCAACCGAAGGGAAAAATTCGGGATTCATATCGTCAATATTTGTTTCAATCAGGACTTCGTTTTCGGAATATTCTTTTTCGAGTATTCCAATTATTACTCTAAGGAAATTCGGGCTTTCTTTAAGTTCCTTTGAACCAAAGCCTATACCAATATTTTGTATTTTTATTTTAGGCATGGAAAAGGAGTCGGAAAAATGTTTTATAATTAATGCGCCGGTGGGAGTAACAAGTTCACTGTTAATTCCTGTTGAATAGACAGGAGCCTTGCATCTTTTAAGCAACTCTGCGGTTGCCGGTACGGGAAGAGGTACCCTTCCGTGTTCTATTTTTGTTGAGCCTGTTCCGACGTTTATTGGAGAAAAATATATTTTATTTACCTGGAGTAATTCGAGCGCAATTACGGCTCCCACAATGTCGGCTATCGAATCTATGGCACCGACTTCATGGAAATGAACTTTTTCTTTTGACGACCCATGTATTTTTGCTTCTACTTCTGCCAGTTCTTCGAACATTTTTTTGCTTTTTTCTGCAATATTTTTGTCTAATTTGGAATCGTTGAGTAGTTTTTTAATATCCTTTAAGTGTCTTTCTTTCAAATCCTTTTTTGTTATTTCTACGTCGAATTTTGTTCCTTCGAAGTGATTTCTCTTTTCCTTTTTGATTTTTATTTTACCCTCGGGAGGTAGTATTCTGGATATTTCCTCCGTAAATTTTTTCTCGTCTATACCTAAATCAAGAAGAGCCCCTAAAAACATATCGCCGCTTATTCCCGAGAAACAGTCTATATATAGAATCCTTTTATCTTTTTCGTTCATTCTTTTCCTTCGCCGCGTATTTTCTTTATTACTGCGGCTGCAAAGAATCCGGCACTGTAACCGTTATCTATGTTCATAACGCAGATACCGGGTGCGCATGAATTCAGCATGGTAAGTAGCGGAGAAATACCTTTAAAACTCGCGCCATAGCCGACAGAAGTTGGGACTGCAATTATCGGAGTATCTATTAGACCTGCTATTACGGAAGGAAGAGCTCCCTCCATTCCGGCAATTACTATCGCAATGTCTGCCTCTTTGAGTTTGTTTCTTATGCTTAGTACCCGGTGTATTCCTGAAATTCCGACATCGAAGATTGTTTCTACCTCTATTCCCATTGATTTTGCGGTTACTTCACTTTCTCTCGCTATTGGAATATCCGAAGTTCCGGCTGTTACGATTATTGCTTTTCCTATAGTCTTTTTAGGGAATTTTCCTATGAAAGCAAGGTTTGCTTCCGGGTAAATCTTAGCGTCCGGGTAAGTATCTTTTATTTTTTTGAGCGATTTTTCGGGGACGCGCGTGGCTATAATATTTGAATCGTTTTTCATCTTTTTTATTATCTGTATTATCTGTGATGTTGTTTTATTCATGCAGTAGATAGCCTCAGGGGCACCCATTCTGAGTTCCCTGTGTGAATCGATTTTCGCGAAACCTAAGTCCATAAAAGGTAAGTTTTCAAGAGTTGTTAACGCTTCTTTTATACTCTTATTACCTTTTTTAACTTCCTCGAGTAACTTTTTTATTTTGTTTTTATCCATTTTCTATACCTATATCCATGCTGCCGCTTCGGTACCCTTCGATATCAAGAGTTATATAGTCGAACCCGATTTTTTTAAATTCTGCGATTATATTTTTTCTCTGTGATAAGAGCTTATCGAAGTCTTTTTCCGGGACTTCGATTCTTGCTATGTTTCCATGATATCTGACCCGGAACTGCTTAAAAGTTTTGTTTGCCAGGAAGTCCTCTGCAGCTGCTACTTTCTCCAAATTCTTCTTAGTAAGCCTTGTTCCGTATGGGAAACGTGTTGCGAGACATGTAAAAGATGGCTTATCCCAGGTTGGTAAAGATAATTTTCTACTAAATTTTCTTATCTCTTCTTTGGAAAACCCGGCTTCTATTAACGGACTTTTGACTTTAAGCTCTCTTACAGCCTTAACTCCGGGACGGTATCCTTCTCTGTCTTCTGTTATTGCACCTTCGATTACCTGATTCAAGCCTTCTTTTTTTGCAATTTTCTTCAAACTTTTCAGTATAGTTTTTTTACAGATGTAGCATCTGTTGGCAGGATTTTTAATTAGATTGCTTTCGTAAAGTACCGGTATGTCAATAGTTATCCATCTGGCTCCGATTGTTTCAGCTATACTTTTAGCTTCTAAAATTTTTTTCTCCGGAATAAATTCGGATTTTACGGTTACTGCAAGAACCTTATCTGCTCCTAAGAAATCTATAGCCGCTTTTAAAAGAAAACTGCTGTCAGAGCCGCCTGAAAAAGCAACGAGAACAGATTTATAGCTCTTTAAGATTTTTCTTAGTTTTTGAATTTTCTTATTTTTTTCTGTAAAATTTTTAAGCGCTTTCAATTATATCTATTTGCCTGTATTTATCAGCGGTTTTTTGCTAAAAACCGAAGCAGCCTCCTCCCTTTTCTTTCTTATAAAGTAAGTTTATCCCTATTTTTAAAGCCGAATGAGGTCCGTCGAGGTCTCCTATTGTGTTAAAAGATGTTGAGAGTCGTCCGTCTATAACAAGTCGAAAATCATATGTTCTAAATACAACTATTCCTCCTCCGGTTTCTAAAGCCAGTCCTGAAGTATAATCGAAATAGCCTACTGTTATACTTTTTCTCGCCACACCTAGACTTAAATAAGGAGAAAAATCCGTTGTCGTGAAGAAATAGATTAAAGATATGCCGAGTGCCCATTCGTTTAAATCTATCTCTATTCCGGAGGTTCCAAGGTACCAGTCTACTTCCGCGGCCAATCTAGGAGTTTCATACCAGGTTTTAAAACCGTAATAATTTATAGTATTATCAGTAGGATCGCCGTAGCCCATCACAGGCATCCCCATCCCAAATCCCAGACCGCTGGCGAAAAAGGCTTTCTTTCTTTTTACTCCTGTTTCCATCTCTTCTTCTGTGATTTTCCCGACTTCGGCTGTTTTTTCTACATCTTTGCCGTACTGGATCGATTTTACCAGGCGGAATACACAGACGTCTAAGTCTTCCGCTGTTTGCGATGTAACTTTGTCTGAAAACAATATTTCCCCTGATTGAGATTCAACAACGATTGCTGAAACGATATATTTTTCACCTATTTTGGTTAGAGAGCCAAATATTACCCTTTCGAGACCCATTTGAACGCCTATTTCAGCGGCACATTGTTTATTGTAGCATTCTATGTTTTCACCGATATTTTCCTCGATTTTATCCGGCGGTATTACAATGTGACCGTAAGAACTCAATTCCGATTCCATAAGCTGATAAATTGCTGCGGTTATGTTGCTCTCGATGCCTACCGGCTTAAAGGGAAGTATGCCTATTTTCTCAGCGTTCAGGATACACGGTAGAAGTAAAAAAAACGACATCAAATAAAATTTTATTTTTTTAAATTTTTTCATTTTCCCTCCACTTTTTATAAAATAGTGGAGAGAGTTTGTTTTGTCAAGGTTTCTGATGCCTGCGAGAGTGTTCTATTTATGGAATTAAAGAGAATGGAAGATTAAAATGGAAAATCTTCCTTTATTTCTTTTTGCTGAGTGGCTCTTTTTCTTTTTGGTTTTTTTGCTTCTTTATGTACTATATTCGTTTTTACGACTATAGCCTTTTCGGGTTTAGCCGGACAGACGTTCTGGCAGGCTCCGCATCCTATGCAAAACGAAGGGGTTGTCGTAGGTATTAACAACAATCCTTTATATGGTTTCATCGTTACAGCGGCTGTTGGGCATATTTCTGCGCATGCCCCGCAGTTAGTATTGTTTCTGTAAACAACACAAAAATCTTTAATGAATTTAACTGTCCCTATCTGGATTTTTTTCTTTTCTTCTTTTGTGTATGGTAATATTGCATCGGTAGGGCAGACTTCAAGGCATTTAATGCAATCGTAAGAGCAGTATCCGCTGTAAAAATCCATGTGAGGGATAAAGACACCTTTAAGTCCGTATTGAAATAAGGAAGGCTGAAGAACGTTGGTGGGACAGTTGTTTACGCATAGATAACAAGCCGTACATTTACTTATATATTCCTCAAGGTTGATACTCCCCGGAGGAGTAGGAGGCGGAAGATAGGGTTTTATAGGGGATTTTTTATTTCTCAACAGTAAGTTAATGCCCGAAAAACCTAAGATACCGAAGAAAGAATAGAGAAAGTTTCTTCTCGATAAATTTTGTGTTTTTTTGTTGTCTGTTTTTTTCTTTTTTATAGGTCGCTTATACTTTATAGCTGAAAAAGTACACACATTTAAGCAGTTAAAGCATCTTATACAGGAAGAATTATCTACGGTTTTATCTATTGAATTTATACATTCCGCTTTGCAAACCGATTCGCAAATTCCGCAGGACGTACAGCTCGATTTATCAATCTCTATTCTATAAAACGAACGAATAGAAAATATTCCAAGTATTGTTCCTAATGGGCAGATGGAATTACAGTAAAGTCTGCCTCTTTTTAAAGAGAAATATATTATTGTTCCGAGAATCAATATAAAAGGTGTTAGGGCTAAAGGATTGAAGGTCGGAAGTGTCATTATATGAAGAGCGTAAATGTTGGCTTTTCTAAGTATTAGTTCTCCGCTGTTGTTAATAATTACTATGGCGGGTTTTAATAAATAGTTTACTATCCTGCCGAAAAAACTGTAAGGGTCCAGATATCCTATTAAATAAAGGCTTCCGGATATAATACTTATAATTGCGAAAATAAGTATTGTTAGTTTGAGCAGGGTTAAAGGTTTGTGATAGCTGAACTTTGTTATTTTTTTTGTCTTTCTTTTTATTCTTATCAGAATGTCTTGAAAACCCCCAAGGGGACAGAAGAATGAACAGTAAATTCTTCCGAATATTATGGTTAATAACATAAATAAGACGAATAATAAAAGGGAAAGGAAAAATCCTTCGGCAAGAAAAGAAATCAATAGAGGAATTATTTGGGTTTTAAGAGTTATTGCTTTGAGCTTTTCAGGTAAGAAGCGAAAGAAAGAAAAAATTATAAAAGCAAAGAGAATTATTTCAAACGAAACTCGTAGAAGCTTTAAATTCCCTTTTATCATCTACAGGGTAATTCTTTTTATATTTAATTCTTCGAGATTGCTGTTGCCAATACCCAGATCATGGCCGATTTTTATATACTTTATATTTTCTACTTCTTCTCCCAGAATTTTCGAAGAGGCAACGTCGAGCGCTACCATATCTTTGGATAAAAGTTGCATATTTTTTCTTACCACATCTTTCAGGGAGCGGGATCTGGGTCCGTCCGTTAATATATTGTAAGCATCAACTATGGTAAGATCCGGTTTTCTGTACAAAGGAAATTCGGCAATGCACCTCTCAAGATCGGTTCTATGATAATACCCTCTATCCCAGACTACACCCATAAGATTTTTTAAAGCACACGTCATTCTGGTGCTTCCGTGATGTTTTAGTATAGGTACATTGATGAAAACATCGCTTTCCAGTATTAACTCGTGTACTTTAACGTTCTTTAAGGTATGGGCGCCCGGAACTCTTACTTCCTGGTAGTATGACTCTTTATTTGCCTGTACTACGGTAGCCCTAGCTTCTTTTGCCGCTTTTTCGATGCCGCTAACACGGTAAGTTGTAATACTATCATCGCATGTATGGTCGAACACATAGACTCTACTCGCTCCTGCGCCGAAGCAGTGTTCTACGATTCTCTTAACTAATGCCGGATTTGTGTCGGCTGCTCCTTCAGGGTTTGCAATCCAGGCAATATTAGGCTTTACGACGACTGTTTGCCCTTTCCTTATGAATTTTTCCATTCCGCCAAAGGCTTTAATACCTTCGTCGAACATTTTTTCAGGAGTACCGTTTTTAACCGCTATAAGATCAGGAGTTTTTATGTTTTCACTATCTTTTTCCGCTGCGAATAGAGGAGTTGATTTTGTAATTGAAGAAATTCCGGCTACGGCCATCAAAGAGAAAGCTTTCTTAAAGAAATCTCTTCTATTCATTTTTCCTCCCTTTTCTTCGATATTAAAATATCTATATATAAAGTTAGCTATAACTTTTTATTTGTCAACACCCCCTGTTTTAAGTCATGGTTTGTGTGTCGTGAGTCGAAGAAAAATTAAAGTTAGTGCGTTAATGCGTAGAAGCGTAGATGCGTTAGCCACGCCTCTCCTCCAAATATTTGATATTTTAACTTTTTAATTCTCTAACGCTCTAACACTCTAAAGTTTTTATGGCTTTGTGTTCTCTGTGGTAAAATTAGGATTTAGGATTTGGGGGGTTGGGATTTGGTCAAAACAACAAAAAAGTCGGGTGTGGTGTGGCTTAGTGCCTTCGTGGCGAATAAAGGCTTGACAAAGCGTTGGATTTAGATATTGATAGTTTTCAAAAGGTTTGAAAAATGAATATAAAAAAGTTAGAAGTCGGATTTTTGCAGACAAATTGTTATATCCTCGCAGGGGAGAATCAAAGCATGATAATAGATCCCGGCGATGAAGCAGATAGAATATTGGAAGCTGTTTCGGGTTTACAGGTGGATTTGATACTTTTGACTCATAATCATTTTGACCATGTTGGAGCATTGTCTGCGGTTGTTAAAGCTACTTCTGCGGAAGTGGCTATACATCCTTTTGATAGAATCGATATCGCAGGTAGAGAACTTAAGGACGGAGAAAATATTCCATTCGACGGAAAAGAAATTTCAGTTATTCATACTCCAGGTCATACCCCCGGAAGTTGCTGTTTTAGGTTTGGGGAATATCTTTTTTCCGGCGATACTTTATTCTCCGGTGGATGGGGTAATACAGTATTTCCCGGAGGGGATGAGGAGGCTATTTTCGGAAGTATCAGGGAGAAAATTATGTCTTTACCTGAAAATTTGATTGTCTATCCCGGACACGGTGAAGCGACTACAATAGGGGAAGAAAAGCCTTTATATTTTTGAATAAACACCCGAAGATAATTCTTCTAAAAAGAAAGGGAGGCAAGGATACCTTTTTGTTTCTGTTTTTAAGATTTCCGGGATTAACGGTCTGAGATTTTTATTATTTACAATGATTTCAATTTTGAACCCTTGACAAATTTGAAATTTATCTTATTCTAATAGGGCGATGGAAAAAATAAAGAAAATTTTAGAGGAAAAAGGTATAAAACCTTCAATACAGCGAATCAAGATATTTGAATGTCTTATGTGCGATGGGGATCATCCTACTGCCAAAGATATATATGAAATCATATTTAAAGAGATACCTACACTCTCAAAGACAACTATATACAATACAGTTAAGCTTTTCACCGATAAAGGTATACTTAAACCTGTAAGAATAAGAGAAGGCGAAGTCAGATATGATATAGAATCGGATTCTCATCCTCATTTCAGATGTAATAAATGCGGCAAGGTTTTCGATCTCGAAAAGAATCTTCTGATAAAGGAAAAAAAGGAGATTGACGGGCATCTAATTGAGGAAAAATGTGTATGTTATTTGGGTGTTTGCAGAAATTGCAGAAGGAAACGTGAGCATTAATGAACGAAAAAGCCTTATATACATTAAATTACGGGGTATATGTTGTTTCTACGAAAAGTAAAGAGAAACTCAATGGTCAAATAGCGAATGTTGTATTTCAAATAACTGCCGAACCGCCAAAAATAGCGGTCTGCCTTAGTAAAGAAAACCTCACGCATGCCTTAGTTTCCGAAAGTGAGATTTTTAATATTTCTGTTTTAGGCGAATGTTGTACAATGAAGCTGATCGGAAAATTTGGTTTTAAAAGCGGGAGAGATATTGACAAATTTAAAAATTACGATTACATAATAGGTAAGAATGGAGCTCCGATAGTAACTGATTCCGCAGTAGCTTATATTGAATGTAAAGTAGAAAATACAATGGATGTGGGTAGTCATACATTGTTTGTTGGGGGAGTTACCGAGGGAGATCTCTTGCAAAAAGACGCGCCTATGACGTATTCATATTACCATTTGGAACTGAAAGGCAAAGAGCCGGAAACGGCTCCAACTTATAGGAAAAAGTAACTACAAGATTTATAAAAAAGGAAGGGGAGGAAACATGGCTAAATACGAATGTACGTTCTGCGGCTACATATATGATCCGGCCAAGGGCGATCCCGACGGTGGAGTTGCCCCGGGAACCGCATTTGAAGATATTCCAGATGACTGGGTCTGTCCGGTTTGCGGTGTGGGCAAGGAAGATTTCAAAAAGATAGAAGAATAAATGAGCGAATAAAAAATGGCATTTTTAGCCGATTTACCGCTGTTACTTCAGGCTTTACTGGCAACGTGTTTTACTTATCTTTTGACCGCGCTTGGAGCAGCGAGTGTTTTTTTTACAAAAGAAGTAAATAAAAAGCTGTTGGATTGGATGTTGGGATTTGCCGCAGGCGTCATGATTGCAGCAAGTTTCTGGTCTCTTCTTGCTCCGGCGATTGAAATGAGTAAAGGGCAGGACATTCCGATGTGGATTCCCCCGTCAGCGGGATTTCTACTGGGAGGCGCACTTTTAAGGATAGTAGACAGGATTCTTCCTCATCTGCATTTGGGTTATGAGAGGAGTGAAGCCGAAGGGATAAAAACATCATGGCAGCGTTCAATATTGCTGGTTACGGCTATAACGTTACATAACTTTCCTGAGGGTCTTGCGGTTGGTGTTGCTTTTGGAGCTGCGGCTATCGGGATGCCGCAGGCAACACTCGGAGGAGCGATAGCTCTTGCTCTGGGTATAGGAATTCAAAATTTTCCCGAAGGGATGGCTGTTGCAATGCCCCTAAGAAAGGAAGGTTTATCAAGATTGAAAAGTTTTAATTTCGGTCAATTATCGGGAATTGTCGAACCTATGGCTGGAGTTCTGGGAGCATTTTTCGTAATTTCTGCTCGATCTCTATTACCTTACTTTTTGGCTTTTGCTGCAGGTGCTATGATATTTGTCGTAGTAGAAGAAGTTATCCCGGAATCCCAGCATGGAGGGAATGGAGATTTAGCTACCATGGGGGCTATGATAGGATTTACGGTTATGATGATATTGGATGTTGCTTTAGGGTAAGGTAACAAGTGGTAAACAATAGCCATAGATTAGTACAGGCAAACCCAGATAACATATTGTGGCATAACTACTAAAATGCAAAGATCAAATATCAAAATGGAAAATTACATATTAAGATTTGTTAGTGCGTTAGTGAGTGGGTGTGTCGGTGCGTTCAAAAAACAGACCAACGGATCAACTGTGTTTTGTCATTTTGCTTTTTGATTTTTAATATTTAATTTTTGCGGGAAATACTAAATTATGGAGGTTAAGTTAAATATCTTTTATATATATAAAAAATGAATAATAAGGTAATTTAACGGGGGTAGAAGATGATAAAAAAAGGAAAAAAAGCTCCCGATTTTGAGCTTAAAGACCAGAAAGGGAAAAATGTAAAGCTGGCAGATTTTAAAGGTAAAAAAGTTTTGCTTTCTTTTCATCC
>JAFGHJ010000023.1 GCA_016930175.1 Caldifarciminota bacterium | reverse complement strand
TGAGCTGTAAAAAGGGGTATAAAGATTCGGTCGTCAAAATCATTCCATCCAACAGATCCCTTTTCCTCCATAACACCAATCACGGTAAAACGCATATTCCTTATCTTGATCTCTTTCCCTATTGGATTCTCATTGCCGAAAAGTTCATCCTTAACCGTCTTACCTATAACGCATACTTTTGCCCATGACCTCAATTCGTCTTCCGTAAAAAATCGGCCATCTTTAACTCGATGATTATTTACAGACTGATATGACGGCAAAGTCCCTATAACTTGAGTATCCCAATCCTTATCTTGAAATTTGGCTGTAATATCGCTTCTTACCTCAGGGTCCACATCAGTTATAAAATCCAGCTCTTTTTGCATTGCAATTGCATCATCGTATGTTAACCCTTCGGAACGACCCCTCCACTGGAGAGCCTGTTCCTTACTATCCGGTCTTCTATAGTATACGCTGATAACGTTAGACCCCAGTTTTTCAATCTGAGAGGTAATATTGCGCTTTGCGCCCTCTCCAACTCCCATAACACCGATAACCGCTCCCACACCTATAATTATTCCGAGAACGGTAAGAAAGGAACGAAGTTTATTGGCAAAAAGTCCCTTATATCCCGAAACAAATCCCGAGATAATACTCCCCACTAAACTGGCATCTCCCAGACTTTCCTCAATAAAATCAGCTTTCTTTTTAGGCGATTTCTTCCTTACTTTTTCTTCTTCTATTTTGCCATCCTTTATTTTGATACTTTTTCCCGCGTAATTGGCAACATTAGCGTCATGGGTTACCATTATAATGGTTTTCCCTTCCTGATGTAGTTTTTCAAAAAGAGCCATTATTTCTTTTCCGGTTTTCGAATCAAGATTCCCAGTAGGCTCATCGGCAAATATTATGGAAGGATTATTTATTAAAGCTCTCGCGATAGCAACCCTCTGCTGTTCTCCGCCAGAGAGTTCGTTCGGATCGTGGTAAGCCCGCCTCTCGAGCCCAACCCTTTTAAGGGCATTCATTGCCTTATTCTTGCGCTGTTCTTCACCTACCCCGGAATAAAGAAGCGGAAGTTCCACATTGCTAAGTGCATTCATTCTTGGAATAAGGTTAAACGTTTGAAATACGAACCCGATTTTTTTCTTCCGTATATCGGATAACTCATCATCACTCAGTTTACTTACATCATGTCCTTCAAGGTAATAGGTCCCGGAAGTCGGCCTTGAAAGGCATCCCAGTATGTCCATCATTGTAGTTTTTCCTGATCCGGAAGGACCTATGATTGACAAAAACTCTCCTCTATTAACTTTAAGGGAAATACCGCGCAGAGCATGAACCTCTACATTGCTTCTGCAGTAGACCTTGGTAATATTTTTCGCCTCAATTAAATTCATAATTTATTATTATCTACCCGGCGGACGGCCTCCTCTCTCAGACCCGGGAGAAAACCCTCCACCACCAAATACTTCCTGCACTCCAGGTATAAGTAAGGTATCACCTTCCGCAAGCCCGCTTTTTACCTCTATTTTAACATTATCATCAAGGCCTGTAATAACCGGCCGAGGGATAACCTTTCCTTGCTCGGGGATTAAAATTACAGTCTTCCCTTCTCTATTTACTAAAGCGTGTTTTGGAATACAAATAACACTATCTGCCTCTCCGATAATTATATCGAGGTCCGCAGTCATGCCGGGACGAATCCTTTCATCCGAATTCAGAATTTCGACCTCAACAGGATAAACTACTAAGTTTTCCTCTTCAGTCCCTGATGGCGATATCCTTATGACCTCACCATGGTAAACTTTTCCTTTAATAGCATCAAAGCCTATCTCGACTCTCTGCCCTTTCTTTAGTTTCCCCACGTCAACCTCGTTTATGCTGGCTTTCACTATCATTTCACTCAAATCGGCAACCGTCATAATTGCAGTCCCTCCGCCACCAATTGCCTGAGTTCCTGAGGTTATCTTCTCACCCTCCTCAACATTAACACTAGTTACTACTCCATTGATAGATGATGTAAGAGTTATATTTTCTGTTCCTTCGAGATCGATATTTTCAATATCTACATTACTCTCTCCTCCGAGCATTGCCCATAACTGTTTCTGTGCAAGCTGAAGCTGTATCTTACTGTTTTCATATTGCTTCTGGGCATCTTCAACATCCTGCTCGGAAATAAAACCTTTTTCGTAAAGTGTTTCTTTTCTCATGAGATCTCTTTCGGCATCTTCCAGATCTAAATGTTTGCTCTTTATAGAAGCTTTCGCCTGCGCCACTTTTTGCGCTTCTTCCGGCTCGGGTCGTATAAGAACCAACTTTTGCCCTGTTTTGACCTTATCTTCCTCTTCTACAAAAAATTTTATTACCTCTCCTGCAAGCTCGGATTTCACGTCTATTGAAATAACCGGCTCTACCGTACCGCTTTCCGTAACCTTTTGAATTATATTTCCTCTACTTGCCTGAACAATCTTAAATTCAGGAGATTTGTTTTTTCTCCCCATAGCAATACGAAAAATCACAAAAAAGACTATTAATGCCGTCAGAATAATTGCCCCAATTATTAAATGCCGCATCGACTTCTTCATTCCGGTCCCTCCTTATCATAAAGTACTCCTATTGCTCTTTTTAAAAGAGCACGAGCTTCAAGAAAATCATATTTTGAATTAATAAGATTAACCTTTCCTTCCGTAAGGGCAACCTCAGCGTCTATAACCTCCGTTATCGGCGCAAGCCCGTTTTTATACCTGCCAAGAGCAGCCTCGTAACTTTCCTCGGCACTCGCAACCTGCCTCTCGGTTAACTCAATCTTCTTAGACGCATTTCCCAGATTAATATGAGAGGATTTCACCTCCAGTTCAGCCTGCCTTTTAAGATTTTCATATCCAAGTTTTGCGTTGTTTAAGTCTATATTGGCTTTCCTTATCGCACGGGATTTTATTCCTCCGTCAAATATAGGAAAACTTAAAGTTAATCCGACACTCCAGTCGGAATTATCATCCCAATTAGGTCTAGTTATGGGCAGATCTTCAAAAGCAAAACTCTCTGCATTAAGGCTGTATCCTCCCGTAAGTGTTAACGTCGGGAATCTGTTGATCCAGGCTATCATCATACTGTATTTACTAGCCAAAACAGAAGATTCCTGTTGTTTTATATCAGGTCTCTCCCTGTAAGCAACGGCTAAAACACTATCAAATTCGGGAAGGTCTAACTCTTTTAACTCGACATCTTCAATCATTATTGCAGTATCCAGGTTCAATCCCATTACCTCATTGAGCTCCGCTCTTCTTATCAAAAGTTCTCCGTTTGCTTCATGCAAATCAACTCTGGCTCCTTCAAAAGCGGCTCTTGCTTTGAGTGTATCGGCTCTTGGAACCATACCCAGCTCAAATTGGGCTTTTGAAAACTCTAGCTGGTACTTTTTCTGCTCAAGTGTCCCCTCTCTAATATCCAACATCCCGAACGCATTAAGTAAATTATAATACCGGCTTATCACTTCCATAACAAGATTTATACGTATAAGCCGATAACCTTCTCTCGCAGAGGTCAGGTTAGCATCCGTCCTTTCTACATCAAGATACGTTCTACCGCTGTTAAACGGCTGCATGGAAGCGGAAATTGTAAGATCGTAATAATTTTGATTCCATTCAAATGTATTATAAGTCTCATCAATATAGTATCCTCCCGAAAGGCTGATTTTTGGGAGAAATTCAGCTCTCGCGTCGTCAACATTTAATTCGCTCTTTCGTACACCCCCCTCGGCAATCGCAATAAGCGGGGAATTTTTTAGAGCAATTTCAATACACTGATCGATTGAAAGGGCTTTCCCGAGAACTCCTTCCTGTTCCACCGAAAACCCTAAAAGGGGTAAAGAAATAACAATAAACAGATAAATATATTTAAACATCAATCTTACTAGCCATATTCCACATAAATCTTTTTTCATAACATACCCTCAAAAGCAATTATAATCTATTTTAGACTATAAGCAATGAAACTAAGGGGTGAAAACAATGATATATACATTTTCACCCCTTAGGAATCAAGAAGGGTAAGTTATCTCTTCATAGGGCATCCCGGATTTTCTCGTCTTTCATGCTTTCCAAACTTCCCGGGCCCTTTTCTTAAAAATTTATGAATAAAAATTTCTCTTGCCTCTTCCTTTTTATCGTCGGGAATAAGCTTATACATTTCTATCTTATTCTCTATCATTTCCCTTGAAATCTTTTGCCTTAGGTTCGCAATTTCGTCATGGATAGAGAGTATCTTGTTAAAATTCAATTCCTTCTCCAGAAGAACTTTTTCCATCTCCAGTTCTTTCTTTTCAATCCGATTCTTTAAGTCAATTATTTCCTCTTTGTTTTTCAATCTCATTTCCTGCATCTTTTGTAATACATTTTCATCGAGATTTAAAGACGAAAGCCAATCGCGGTGCCACTTACCCATAGATGCTGCTTCACCTTTTATATCCTTTCCGTACATTCCTTTCTCTGCTTGAAGGGTTAAAGGTAAAGTTAAGAAAACAACCATCAATATATATAACATAATCATTACATACTTTTTCATATTTGCCTCCATTTTACAGATATGACCTAACGAACTTTGCATCGGTTCCAATTTAAACCACAGATTTCACTAGATTAACACAAGATCTTTCATTCGTTTTGCCCCCACAACCCAATAATTAGCCACGAATCGATACAGATACATACAGATTAAATAGACAAATTTTTATATTTTCTAAAATGAAAACAATAAAAGAGGGGAGCAGATGGGAATCCGTGCTTATCTGTGCAAATCAGTGGCTAATTTATCATTGTCCGTTAAAAGAATACTCGATGAACTCATCCACATCTTCCGGAATTATATACGGATTAATACTCTCTGTGACCGTCGATATTAAGGTTTCATTCCAGGAAGTACTCGCAGGCTCTATTCTAGAAACGTTAAAACCAACAACAAAAAACAAGAAAAAAACCACTGTTAAAGAACCGACAACAGACAAGTTTCTTTTTCTTCTTCTGGATCTTTCAGAAATAACTTTCCCGGCTATCTCTTCACTCCAAAAGCTACTTTGTATCCTCTTCTCTATTTCTCCATTTATGCTATGCATATATTTCCTCCTTCTTTAAAATTTCCCTCAATTTCTCCTTTCCCCTGTGTATTCTCGACTTTACTGTTCCCCGGGAAATCGAAAGGAATTTAGCTATCTCTTTCTCATTAAAACCCTTTACATATAAATCAATAACATTCCCATATTTATCCGGAAGATTTTTCACAGCCTCACTTAGTTTGTTAAGCAAATCATCCTTTTCTATTTTTCCCTCTATATTATTTATTTCGCAACTATTCAGATATTCTATATTTCTTTCCACATACTTTTCTCTTCTTCTTTCTCCCGACTTTAATTTTTTATTCATTCTTATCGACTCATTCCTTGCAATTGTGTATAACCATGAAGACAGCTTAGATTCTTCCTTAAATTTATTCTTAACAAGACTCCTATACGCTCTTATATAAGTTTCCTGAACCACATCATCTATCGCATAATAATACTCGGAAAACAGACTCTTTCTAATAGCTTTCAAAACAACACCTTTTGTTTCCTCTACAATAGAGGCAAAAGCCCCCTGATTCATAATTACTTTATATCTTTCTTCGGCTTAAATTTTCTTCTCGGCTCAAATTCTTCAAGTTTTTTCGATAACTTCTCCCGCTGCTCTTTTGTGAGAATAGAATGCATTTTAGCTAATCTCTCGGCAATGAAACTATCTGCTTCCTTCCTATTCTCTTCTCCCAAAGAATGTAACTCATCCATAAAGCTCAAAATTTCTTCTTTCGATAATGAGTCTTCTTTCACCATCTCGATAATTTTTACTTTAACGTCCTCTCTGCGTTTTCTGTCCCGCCTCATCTCAAGACGCTTTTTTGTTATCTCCATCTCCAAATTTCTCAACTCCTCAAGCTGCTCCGCGGATAATCCTAAATCATCAGCCATTCTATCTATTCTGCAATGGTCAAATCTGGAAGCGCTATCTCCTATATGCGGATGTTTGAATGGTGCTCTAGAAATATACTCGCGGGCGGGTTTTCGGCTACATCCTGAAAAAACGGCAAAAACCAAAAGTAATAATATAATAAAAATACACTTCTTTGTCATTTATCCTCCTTTTCAAATAAGACCCTGTTAAATACGTATCGGTTCCATTATTAACCACGAAACACGCTAAATACACTAAATTATTTCGTTTATTTAAAACTCAACCCATCACCCCAAAATCAGAAACAACAAATTACACAAATAACACTAATGTTTTAACTTCTTTCCACGATCAACCTTTAATTCCCGACTCAACTCACTCTCTCTCCATATTCTTTACCCGTTCAAGAATCGACGGGCGGGCGGCTTCCATCATCTCGCGAAAATCTTCATAACGCATCGTACGTCCTTCGAAAGTACGCTTCTCGAGAGCCCCCAAGAAACGCCCCTTGAATTCTTCAAAATAAGAACCGTAAAGGTGATAGCTGTCAGCAAAATGACAGTATCGCCCAATTTTAATATCCTTATTTGAAATCTCCGAAATTCTTTTCGCGATTTTAGCTTGCAACTGGACAAGCGCAAATATGTTCATAAATGCAGCCTTGTAGGCGTCATTCGAGCGGAAACGGACGTTCATATTCAGGAAAGATTCACCGTCTTCCTCTGTAATACGGCACCAGAGACTTTGAAGGCACGCGGGGTCGTAACAGTCGTTATCTTCCCACACTTTCCAGGTAATAGCCTGGGCTCTCCTCGTATAAGGCTTGTCGTTTAGCTTCTGGCACATAATTTCAATCTGGTTCAAAGGTTTTACACCCGGCGCCTCATATGCAAACAGCCTCTGATGATATGTATATTCCCAGCGTGTATCCTCCGGGTCACCAGTATCGCGTACAAGATGATCCTTAATCCCTTCGCAAACCTCCATCACATACTCCTGCAGAAATTCAATACCTGCGGGAAAATCCTTATGAAGCATCGGCTCTTTTAGAGGATCTGCGACCGTAATAATCATCGTTGCATCTTTACTTGGAGGATCGTTTGGTTTATCATATTGAGTCTTGATATCGCATCCATTCTCGTAAAGCGAGATAAGAGAATTCTCCCAGGCACGAGCTATACAGTCGCCTTCCACGTGCAAAACGGGTATACCTTTCGTACTTCCCTTCGTTTTTTTATCAGATGCCATAATTCACCCCCTGATTGAATATTAAAATAAAACCCTCTTTTGTCAATAAAAATAAGCTTGACAAATTCCAAAAAAAGCCTTAATTAAATTATGTTAAATAGGCATTTCATGAATGCAGATAACTATTATAAAGAAATAGAAAACGAACTAAAAAATAACATCCTTCCATTCTGGGATAAAACAGTCGACGAAGAGAACGGGGGATTTTTAGGAAGAATTTTAAATGACGGAAAAAAAATTAAAGATTCCCCCAAATCGGCTGTACTGAACACACGAATACTCTGGACATACTCAATCATATACAGTAAATTTAAAGAAGAAAAATATCTAAACTTAGCCAAACGTGCCTATGAATACATAAAAGAACATTTCCGCGACCGCGAAAAAGGCGGTATTTACTGGATGCTCGATTGTAAAGGTAATCCGATCAACGATAAAAAACAAATTTATGCGCAGGCTTTCTGCATCTACGCTCTGGTTGAATACTACAAAATTTCCGGTAATCAAGACACTCTTAAATGGGCAATCGAGCTTTTCGAATTAATTGAAAAATACAGTTTCGACCCTGAATATACCGGCTATTTTGAAGCATGCGATAGGGAATGGGAACCTACCGGAGATGTCCGATTGAGTGATAAAGACCAGAACGAAAAGAAAACTATGAATACACATTTACACGTACTCGAAGGATATGCAAATCTCCTCAATATATGGAAGAATAAGAAATTAGAAAAACAATTAGAACTATTGATTAACATATTTCTCGATAAAATAATCGAACCTAAAACCGGACATTTTAATTTATTCTTCGATGAGTTCTGGAATTTAAAATCCAATCTTTTTTCATATGGACACGATATAGAAGGGAGCTGGCTGTTGTGCGAAGCTGCCGAGATTCTAAATCGCGAAGACCTGCTCGAAAAAGTTAAGAAGTCTTCTCTGCAAACAGTAAATATTGTGCTAAAGGAAGGGATAGATTCCGACGGAGCTTTGATGAACGAGGGGAAAAGAGATGCAGTAACAGATACGGATAAACACTGGTGGCCCCAGGCAGAAGCGATGGTCGGATTCCTGAACGCCTTTCAAATATCGAACGACGAAAAATTCCTTGATGCTTCTTACAACTGCTGGAATTTTGTAAAAAACCACATTATCGACAGGGAAAACGGAGAATGGTTCTTCAGGGTAAATAGAAAAGGCGAACCTTATCTATCCGAAGAAGATAAATTGGGTCCATGGAAAGCTCCATATCACAACACAAGAGCCTGTCTTGAAATAATGAAAAGGCTGGGAAGTTTATTAAACCACGAAACACACAAAACATACTAAAACCCATCACTCTTTTAAGTTTTATTTAAAAAATACAATGAAAATTCTGTGTTAATCTTGTGGTTACTATTTGGTGGTGGTTTTTAAGGGAACGCTTAACAAAGAATCCTCCACCGGGTTACCCTCTTTATCAAGATGTAAAATTTGTTCAAGATTACCATCTTTATCGTATTTCATACGCAAAATTGCAGCTTCTTCGTTTATAGTGTTTTTCAAATTCCCGTTAACATCTAAAAACCTGGTTTCTAACAATTTTCCGTCTTCATCATATTCCCATTGCCTTGTCGCGAATCCATAAAATTTGCCCTCTGTAAGCTTATCTGACATATCATAATATTTCTGTTCCACTATATTTCCGTAAGCATCGAACCTGCACCGCATAATGGCAACACCCATATTGTTCTCTTTCAGCTTCTCATCTTTCCCCAAATATCTGGTTTCAACAATATTCCCATCTTCATCAAACTTCTGATTTGTAACGGCAACTCCGTTCCCTAACTCTATTAATTTATTCGCAGCATCGAATTGTCTTATTTCGATTATATTTCCTTTATCATCAAATTTCTGACGCAATACAGCAACGCCATCCTTGTTTTCTTTTAGATTTCCCTTAGAATCGAAATAACTTCTTTCAATCATATTGCCGTCTTCGTCATATTTAAAAGCTGTTTCAAATCCACCTTCTTCGATTGTTAATCTTTTCCCCAAAAAATCATAGAAAATGGCTTTTTTTATCCGTCCTTCGCCGTCAAGGGTCCACAAGTACTGCACTACACCATAAATATCTTCCGTAAATTCACCAAACACGCCGCAATTCAACTTGGAAGTTGGGAGATTATTATCGTTCAATTCCAATCGTATGGAATAAACACCATATCTATCTCTAACAGACAAACCATTCACGTCAAAATACGCCCTTTTCTCATATGTTTCAAAATGTTCGATTAAAACCTGTGCAACATTATTTCCAAAAAAAGACCCGTCTCTGAGTTTTCCTCCCATAAGGTAATCTACTCTTATAAGTTCTCCCTTCTTATTATACAAAAAGCGATACGCTTCTCCCTTATTTCCCATTTCAGGACTCAGCGGATACTTTCCTATAATAGAATACCTCCCATCGATATCAACTTTACGGAAGTATTTATAATTTGCACTTTTCCCGGCACATCCGTCTATCAATAAAATTGCAGTTAAAATGAACAAAAATCCCGATAAGAACGACTTCATTTCACCTCCCCTATTTTCCATTACTTTTGTTTTATCCTCTTCCTTCTTATCAAATCAATTCCCCTTCTTCAGAAGATAAGAAAAATACCTTTAAAGTATATTTAATGAAAGAAAAAAGGCAAGCCCCGTATAAAAACAGAGAAAGCGATCAGCAAAACTTGAATTCCACTGATTGCTTCCTCTGTTTTCGGTATTTTCTGCTTTCTCTTAACTCCTCAGAACGAAAGACCGAGTGAAACCCTGTTCACAAAATCAAAAATTCCGAATTCGCTATACGCGTAATCCAGTTTAACATTAGCAGTATTAATACCGGCGCCAAAAGCCAATCCTTCCTCGTCGTATCCAAACTTATAACCCGCTCTCAGTTTAATTACTTCCAATATACTTAACTCTCCTCCAAGATGATACCTCTGGGAATAATCACGCGGATGAACGAGTTCGAAATCTACCAAGAGAGAATGATGAGGATGTTCTCCAAGAAGGTCAAGAATATCCATAGCCGCTCCCATCTTAAAGGTCAAAGGCAAATTGAACGAATTGGTCCTGCCTTCTTCATACTCATACTGCACAGCAGTAGAGAAATTAACAATGGACATTCCGAGTCTAAAGCTTTCAAAACCCGGATAAAAAATAGTCCCTATATCATAGGCAATCGTTTGAGTCTCATTTTTTTCAGTCCAGATAGAATCCCTCGCGGCATTGTTTGCAAACAAGTTGTCCCCCAAGTGCTCGTATGAGTATCTGAAGTTGGCGCCGATCATAAACTTATCGGTCAACTTCCGGGCGTATGAAACGCCTGTCGCGTAAGAACCAAGCTCCAGCAGTCCTGTCTCTCTATATCCGCTCGCCGAGTCGGGCTCAACGACTGTACCTATGACATCCCCATAATCCGTGTAAAGCAAACTAAAACCTACGTTACCAAAAGTACCAAGATTAGCAACCAGGCCAACAGCATTTATGGAGGTTTCGACAATCCAGTCAACTTTACAGACAGTCAAATCAAAATTCTTATCATCCATCTGAGCTATACCCGCGGGGTTATAGAAAATAGCTTCGGCATCATCTCCGATAAACGCAAACGCTTCCCCCATCCCAGCGGCTCTGGCACCGATTGCAATATCCATAAATTTGAACCCTGCCGCACCTATTTTCTTTCCCCCTTCAATTATTTCTTCTTGTCCATATAAAGAGTAACCGGGGATTAAAAGCATTAAATGAAGTAATATTATAATAAGCTTTCTCATCTTCCCTCCTACCTTATTATGACGAACTTAATGTTTATACTCTCGCCAGTTTCATCATCAACGATATTTGCAATATAGAGACCGCTTACAACATGTCGAATATCATCTGTCACCTGATATTGTTTTCCTGTAGGATCATCCCAGGCTTCATCTCCCGAACCATCGTCATGAACAATGGTCTTTACCAAATCGCCTGTAAAGGTGTAAATTCTGATTGTACAGCTGCCGGGTAAATTAAAGAAGTTTATCTTCTCCGATCCCCCTTCGTACTGCATATACTTTGAAGCAGCATTATAGGGATTTGGAACTACTCTAATTTGAGATAATGAAGTCCCGGTTGGTCTTTTTAAAGAAGCGGCTCCTACTACACCGTAAGTATAGTTCTGCCACCTTCCGCTCTCTAGCACCTCAGGCGTACCAGTAACTCCGTTCGGATCCTCCGCTTCCGGATGGGACCCGTCATCAAACGCTGCCACATAGTAATAGTAATCTTCGCCGCGAACCGCATCGGTATCATTATACGTATCAACTACGGAAGCGCTATAATCAACACCGCCTCCCGGATCGGAACCGCCGCACTGGAAGATTAACTCCCAATTACCTATCACTCCGGTATTTTCAGCCAGAGGACCTACGCCCGCAGTTCCTGTAGAACGATACACCTTGTATCCTGCAAGGTCAGGTGCAGATGATTCATCAGCCGCCTGCTCATAGAACCAGCGAATTACTATTTGATCGGCTCCGGAAGTAATCTCGATCGATGGCGGCGGCGGGGGAACAGGTATATCATAATTGTGATCGAAGTTCCACTGAGCGTTAATCGCATGTCTTATGGCAGAATCCACAGTGGAATAAACCCACATATCCTTAATCAGATTGGCACGATCGGACCAATTGCCATCATCCTGCCAGCGCCAGGGATTATTTCTGTACACAGGAGGTATATGAATCGTATCTGCCTGGTTTGGCAGGTGCGGAGCTGTCAGACTTATATCATCTATATCGAGCGTGTCGCCGCTCTGTGTGACGAATGTTATTGAGCTGTCCTTCCACGCCCTGCCAAGTTCCAACATACTGCTTACATCGAGACGACCTCCGCAATCCGCCCACACTATTCTGAGAGAATCTCCATAGTCCAGATGGAAGGGACCCATGCTCGCGTTGCCCACAGCATGCCAGAAGATTCTTCCATTTTTGTTCAGGTCGTTCCATTTCTCATAACCTCTCATATCAGAGGGCACAGGATGATAGGTTCCCGGGTAAGTTCCGGTCATATACTCCACATAAGGATCATACTCGGGATCTCCTTTTTCTCCGTATATCATGGAATTATACACTGTCTCCCAACTATTTTCGCCTGTCGGGGGGTGATTTCCCGAATGCGTTTTAAATTCGCCATCGTCTGGACCCCTGATACCATGAGCTTTTGGCTGAACCGGGTCATCGGTTTCCGGATAATTTGAGGGATTCCCATTAACGGCATCAGCGCCGGGACCCATAGGCTTCAGCGGCTTCTCTTCGGCATCGACTTGAGGAACATAGAGCATAGCCTCACAACCTGACGCCGCATCATCTAAATAATCACGGTCCTGAACGTAACAACCGAGAGCATCTCCCCATGGAGAATATCCAGCCCTATCGAATTCAAGAGCCGAATAAGAGATTAAACAACGCACAGAATCCCTCGGTTCGTCCCAATCAGGATAAACTCCACACCACGAATACCATTCTGATTTCGTCTCTGTTTGATTGTTTACCGTCATTTCAAGCTGTCTCATAAAGTATAAACTGTCCAGCTCGTAACCTTCTCGTTCGATTGAATCGTCCAAATCAACATTCCCCGTATTTACAACTGTCCAGTCATATATGACATACTGGCTATGGTTTTTGGAAACCCAGCTCAGCACTTTCTGATAAATATCCAGCCCCAGCCAGTTCCTCGCGTGGGATTCCACCATAACATCGGCAGTTCCCCACACCTTATCAGGAGCGTAATAATCGCCTATTCGCGGGAAATCTCTTTCAAGATGAAGCCCGTCGACAATAACAGACGGCGGGTCGTATCTGTAATACATTTTAATTGTTATACCAACCGAATCCGGAACTGCAAACTGAACAGTACTCAAATCTGGTGTACCGTAAGGAGCGCCTCCCAATCTGATGGGCATGATAGAGTCGCCCACAGGATCATACCAATTTCTGCAGCCCCATCTGGAACCCGAATTTCTAATCCAACTGCGTATCCAGCCGTCAGCCGGCGACCCACCCTCAGGGGCAGCGCCATCAAAATACCAGGTCGCTTCAAAATTACCAAAGCTTATCTCGCTTTGATCGGCAGCATCAGTAATTCTCGGCTGAATTTCTGATTCACGAATCCACTTCTCATCACCCAAAACAGGGAACGAGATAAGTAAAGTGGCAAAGACAAATATTAGAATTAAACAAGTAAACTTCTTCATTATTATTTCCTCCTTACCTCTTGGTTGATACTAAAAATCAACTTTCACTCCAAAAACGAAAAATCGAGGGTGATGGAAGGCAAGATGCGTTAACGCCGGATCGTCAATATGTGGCTTATCTTCACTATTGAAATCACCAAACTGATCATCTCCGGGCTCTCCATAGTTTTCATACTCCGGATCCTCATAGATGGGTAACCTCAACGAGGCATAATATTTATCTTCGTCGTCTTGATTAACAAAGCTGCCGGATCCCGTATCTAAATATTTCCAATCGAAAAGATTATCTACCTCTGCAAATATGCTGAGATTTATTCCGGCAACATTTATTCCCTTCTGGATTCTTGCCTGGATATTCCTCCAGGGTTTCCACTGCATATTTAAATATGGTCTTGTGGGATCCCCTATTTCTCTTTTCAATGGGTCAAAGGTCAAATAGCTACCTGCTTCCCAGGAGTAGTTAAGACTAAGTGAAATGTTACCAAGTAATAGACCTAAATCCTCAGGAGTCAAAAATTGAATATTGGCTTCTAATATCGGCTGAGCGCGGGGAGTATACTCTAAAGTGTCCCACGCACCGAGCGTCGCGTCCTGAAGTAAGCTCTGGTAGCGTATACTCTTACCCGTCTGGCCATAACTCCTTACCCTGTAGTCGTAATTCAGCCAGCCTCTTATCCAGTTCCCATAGTCTTTACTGATTCTGAAATCTATACCACGAATATCCTCGTAGTTTGAGCTTTCAGGCACCTTGTAGTGCGGAGAATCATCGTAACCTATATACTCCACAGCCACAGGCTGATTGGTAATATCTTTATAGTAACCGGCAAGGTGAATACGGAACATATCCGCAATACCCCAGTCGGTACCTAACTCGTAAGCTCTTGTAAGAGGCCAGTCGAGCTCCGGATTACCAAAATACCTTACACCATATCGTGCCGGACCCCAGAATATCTGATACAAATTATAAGAAGCCGGAAGGGAATAAAAATCCCCGTAATTGAAATATAATTTGGCATTCTCTGATATAGGATGAGATATTCCGAAACGAGGAGCTATTTTCAAATGACCCTGCGCCGGATGAGTTTCAGCTTCGGTGAGCAACAAACTCTTACCCACCCTTGTAAAGTAATAATCATAAGGATCATCTTCCAGCTCGAACCATTCTAAATTAGGGTCATTCCAATCAGCTCTTAATCCTACTGTCGCTATAATACCTTCAAATTCGATTTTATCCTGTATATAGGCGCCTCCTCTAATGGGACTGGCTTCCCAATCGACAACCCAATTTTCGTGCGGAGACTCCCATCTGTTTTTCTCATAGTACGTATTCATATCAGCATAATTATATTCAATTCCTATCTTTACTTCATTGTATGCGTTAATTTGACTCGTTAAATCAACTTTAAAATCCCAGGTATGAGATACCGAGGAATCGACAGCACCCGCACAATGCGCTCCCATGTAGACACCATTTATCTGTACATCAGCAGCTTCTAAATAATATCCATAAGGAATTTCAGTAACCTCTGCGCCGCTCGTCAACGTATATATTGTAGTATCTCTCTCATCGAATGTTTCATAAGCGCTGCAAAGTCTCTCGTTTCCCAAATGAGAAATCCTGACGGTATAGAAAGTTTTCTCACTTAACGCGTGGTCAAAGGTAAAACCCTGCATATTGTGAGAAATATCATATACTGGAATAAAAGCAGGATAATATACCGCGTGTTTCGATGTCAGCTGACTCCTGAATACATCGCTCCCACCTGACACATAAATTCCACCCGCTCCGCTGACATAACCCGTACCCTGGACAAAATCGACAAACTGAGGACCGAGGTCACCCGGGTTTAAATAAAGACCATACGGATTGTCCTCCGCACCCAGCTCTCCGTTCGAACTCGCAGAAACAGTGTTCTGCTCCCCGTACATCAGATCAAAGCTAACTTTTATCGACTGCGTAAGATGGGAGACCAGCTTCACCATTGCATTCTGTTCTCCATAATAATCTCTGCTTGTCGGAAGAGCAAAAGCTTCTTTATTCTGTCTGTAAGCTGCATAAAAACCTAAATCTCCTAAAAAACCACCGATTACGGGAACAGGTCCTCCAAAACCAGCATCTACGTTAAAGTCAGGTTTATCGCCATACGTCGCGACTCTCGGCTCACCATCATAAGGGGAACCATCCGGCAACAACTCATCCGCCCCCTGGAGACGGTGCGACCAGATAAATTTATCGCGCAATTTCGCCGCGCTATCGGGATCTCCGCCGGCTGCTCCAAGCCAACCGTTATCAAATGGAAAATAGCTGGTTTTAAGGTCGGTATAGTAATCGCCTAAAACGGAATCTCCTGCGCGATAAGCATCCCTCGCTTTTGTCGTAAGACCTCTTGCTCCTATCCAGCAAAGGCTGTCTTTTTCTAAAACGAAAGCTCCTACCCAATAATGCGACGTATCATAAACAGTAGGTCCACGGTGTTTCAAATAAGCGGGACTGTAACGAAAATTAATCGAACCATTATAGACATTAGAAGGTTCTCTGGTCACAATGTTTACCAAGCCCGACCTTAGATTGCCATACTCGGGAGCAAAACCGCCCTTGATTACGTTGAGCTCTTTTATCATACTCAAGGGGGGCATAAGAGCTGGATTATTCGTTCTGCCATCCACAAGGTTTAAACCATCTGTCATAAAACTTACCTGATCTAAACCTCCTCCCCTTATTTGCCAACCCTGAACCCCAGCCTGTCTGTTAATATAATCCCCGACCTCGTCAACAAACGGAACAGCTTCTATATCATCGCTTTTAGCAGAAATAGCGGAAGATGAAAGGTCCATTTTTATAACCTCCGCCTCCGCTTTTACGGTAACACCTTCGCCCGGGACAACCGTGGATTTCAGTTCAAATCTAACCTGAGTCGTGTGATCGGTAGTCACCTCAACACCGGTCATAGTCACACTCTCAAATCCCATCATCCTCGCCTGGACATCATAGATACCGGGGGATACTCTTATAATGAAAAAATATCCGTCCGGATTGGCTGCAGCTCCCAAAGTAGTACCCTCTATCAAAACATTAGCTCCGGGTAAAGGCTCACCTGTTTCCGCATCAACTACAACACCCGCAATTTTTCCTGTAACTGCCGCTTTCACGCTTGGATTAAAGGCAAGCAAAGACAAAATAACAAACACCCCTCCTATAATCCACCTGGGCAACAATTCTCTTCCCCTTCTCGTACTTTTCATTAAAGCCTCCTTTCGTTAGGGTTTACAAATTGGATTAAAACTGAAGACCGAAATACGGAACACCTGACAACGTCTCTTATCAAATTTTGAAATATTAACTCTATTTTAGAAAAGCTCAATTTTATTACAACCCCCCTGAGATATCAGGCTAAACAGCTTAAAATATACCCACTCCTTAACCTTACCGGATTATAATCTTTAGCCTTACATGAAGTCTACCAAATTTCAGTTATTAGTATAACAAAAGAGGTGTTTTTGTCAAGGGTAAAATTTCTTAAATATTTAAGAAACACCGGAGCAAAAAAACCAATTCATTGCAACAATTCAACAACTTCTCCTGCCCTTTAGATCTCAAAAGATGCGTCCTGGTTTCAGAAAAAAACCCCTTGACATTGTGTTTTATTTCATTATATTGTTATCCTAAGCATAAGAAGTTTTTAGTCAAACAAAAAAATGGGGGTGCTATAATGCATTTAACTGTTCGATTAAAAATTTGCAGGTAAGGCCTTTTCTTCTTTTTCGGAAGATAGGAGGGAAGGCCGGAACATTTTATTATGTTCGTTTCACTGAAAATCACCCATCTTATAATAATAGATTAATAAAAATTTTTAATTAAATGCAAATTAAAATATCAGAATGTAAGGAGGTTAATAAGTGAATAGACTTCCAATTTTATCAAAAATGTTCTTGTTGCTTTTTTGCTTTAGTATTATACTTTCAGCTCAGAATGCTGGTAGCACGGTTAATGATGTTCTTAACATCCCATACGTAGAATTTGCTCCTGTAATCGACGGCGAAATAGACGAAGATTGGGTTTTGTCTTGTCCCAATATTCAAATGTACGGATATATTTTAGAGCAGCCGGATTCATTCCATGGTTACGCTGACTGCGCTTCATTCTACAAGGTCGCGTGGAACGAAGACGGCATTTATTTCTACGGAGAGGTTGCAGACGACTCCGTAACAGGTGAAGCGGACGCTGCCAATTCACACAACAACGACTGCTGGGAAATCTATTTCGACGGCGATAACAGCAAAACCGCTCCATACGATGCCAATGATATCCAGTGGAGATGGGTTTATGGCGTAACCGAGATAACATCAGGATGGGCTGACAAAGGTAACTGGGCATGGGCTACAACCACTAATGGTTATAGCTTCGAGCTGGAAATTCCTGTCGCAGAGCTCGTGAAGGGTGATCCTCCGGTTCAGTTGTTTGACCTTACGGCAGGCACTACAATCGGATGGGAAACCCAGGTTGCCGACAACGACGGCGGACCTCGTGAAGCCATGACAAAATGGTGGGCTGCCGACAATAACTCCTGGCAGGATCCGGGCCTCTTCGGAACGGCTCAACTTGCCAACGAGGATAATGTATTACCGATACCACAAATCGAATTCGCTCCTACAATCGACGGAGATTTGGGTGACGAGTGGGTCGATGTTGAGGATGTCGAAGTTCCTGAAGTTAAGATGTCCGGCTATATCAACGAGTCGGGTATGTTTAATGGCGACTCGGATATTTGCTCATACTATCGTGTCGCTTGGAATGCGGATGGTATTTACTTCTTCGGAAGAGTGATGGACGACTCCGTCACGGGCGAAGGGGACGCAGCGAATTCGCATAACAATGACTGCTTTGAGCTCTATTTCGACGGTGATAACAGCAAAGCCAGCCCATACGACGCCAATGATATTCAGTGGAGATGGGTTTGGGGTAAAACCGAAATCCAGTCAGGATGGGCTGACAAGGGTGAATGGGCATGGCTTAAAACAGATGATGGTTATAACTTTGAATTGGCTATCCCTGTTGCAGAGCTCGTGAAGGGTGATCCTCCGGCTCAGTTGTTCCCGCTTGAGGTAGGTCAGGTAATCGGCTGGGAAGTCCAGATCGCAGACAACGACGGCTCAACTCGTGAAGCCATGACAAAATGGTGGGCTGCCGATAATAACTCTTGGCAGGATCCGGGCCTCTTTGGAACGGCAATTTTATCAGTGACCAGCGGAATTTCGGAGCCAGCTGCTGCTAACATCGCACTTTCAGTTGCTCCGGTAGTAACAACCGGCAACGTAGTTGTTTCGGTAAGCGTTCCGGCTGGAATCGCAGCGAAAGTGAGTCTCTTCAATGTAGCAGGACAGCTGGTTAAAGCTGCGGATGCTAATGGAAGCACCGTATCTCTGGACGTATCAGGTCTCGCAAATGGTGTTTACCTCTGCAATCTTAAAGCAGGCAACGAATCAGCCACTAAGAAGGTAATGCTGCTGAAGTAAGCAGTTTTTGATTAAGTTGTTAAAAAAACCCGCGGTAAATTTACCGCGGGTTTTTTTATTCGTGAATGCGTTTCTCTTAAATATTTACTTTTTCACAAAGCTTATTCAGCGGACATTCTCCGCAATGAGGATTCCTGGGAAAACAGATGTTTTGACCCAGAGTTACCAGAAAATCATTATAAGATATCCACCACTTTTCCGGTAATTTCTCCCTCAGGGCGAACTCTGTTTCCGCGGGATTCTTCGTCCTTACATACCCGAATCTGTTGGATATACGGTGGACATGTGTATCGACGCATATACCCGGTTTACCAAAACCTACAGTCAAAACCAGATTTGCGGTTTTTCTTCCCACGCCCGGAAGTTTAAGCAATTCTTCCAGCTCATCAGGAACCTTTCCTTCGTATTCATCGATCAAAATACGAACCAGCTCAGGAATTCTCTTAGCTTTTGTACGGAAAAACCCGACGGGGTAGATTAATTTCTCTATTTCTCTCGGAGATAGCTTCGCTACCTCCCGGGGCGTTGAAGCCTTTTCAAGCAGCCTCCTGGAAGCTTCTCTTGTAACCGCGTCTTTGGTGCGGGAACTGAGCACAGTCGAAATAAGCACGCGGAAAGGGTCACCTGTTTTACTCGCTATCTCCGTTACAATGGGAGGCTTCCATTCGGCGTATTTTTCTTTAAGTATATTCAAAACCTTTTCTATAGTTTTATTGTCCATTCCGGAATTATACGAAAACCCCGGCAAAAGGCAACCACCCCCTTCCCCAAGAACCAATTAAACCACAGAGCACACAGAAATACACAGAGAAAAAAATATATTGTTGTTTAAAAACCATCCCACAACCCCAAATTGGTCTCACACAAAGACACAAAGCCCACAAAGTTTTTTTACTGCTAACTGCTCTCTTATACCTACTCGCTAAATTTCACACAGAGAAAACAAAGTTTTTATTTGTATATTTTTTAAACCAACAGCTAAAGGCAAACAGCTAATAGCTTGGGAGTACTGTGTATGGTTTTTTGTTCCTTGACATATAAAATCAAATTGTTTATAATACTCAAAAAGGAGGATGTATATGCGTAAACTATTTTTATTGATTTTTTGTCTTTTGCTTATTTCCGGCTGCGGAGGCGGAAGAACAGTCAAAAGAATATCCCCGGATGAAGTTACGGACCTCTCGGGAAGGTGGAACGATACCGACTCGAGACTCGTGGCGGAAAGCATGATTTCGGACATGTTATCCCGTCCATGGCTTATAGACTTCGAGCAGGAAAAATTCGAGAAGCCTGTGGTTATTGTGGGAACAATCAGGAACGAAAGCACGGAACACATAAACGTCGGCGTCTTCATAAAAGATATAGAACGAGAACTGATTAATTCGGGTAAAGTCGATTTTGTTGCCTCAAAAGGCGAGAGAGAAGAAATAAGGGAAGAAAGGATGGACCAGCAAATGTATGCCTCCATAGAAACAGCAAAGAAACTTGCGCAGGAGGTAGGTGCAGATTACTTTTTAATAGGTTCGGTCGCCTCGGTTGAAGACTGGTTCGAAGGTAAGAAAGCTGTTTTTTACACGATAAACCTCGAGTTAATCGATGTGGAAAAGAATACCAAAGCCTGGATAGGAAACAAAAAGATAAAGAAATTTATTGAACAACGCGGATATAAATGGTAGTGAATGTACTTTAAGCGTTTTCTCGCTGCTTTTATAGCGATTTTTATCCTGTCTTACGTCGGCTGCGCTTACATACAAACGCAGGTACAGCATTATAAAGGCATTGAAGAAGACTTTACCTCACGTTTTTATAGCGGAGCGGCAGAGAAGATAGAGAAAGCCGGGAAAGAAGGTAAGTATGAAGGCAAAGACAAAGTCCTTTATTACCTGGATATGGGTATAGCACTGCACTTCGCGGGAAGATACGAGGAGAGCAACCAGTTTCTCGACAAGGCTGAAGTTGCAATTGAAGAAAATTTCACCAGGTCTATCTCAAAGATGATGATTTCATTCCTGCTTAATGATAATGTTCTCGATTACGCAGGTGAGGATTACGAAGACATCTTTATCAACGTAATAAAAAACCTTAATTATATTCATTTAAACAAGAAAGATGAAGCAATGGTCGAGATACGCAGAACTAACTTAAAATTAAACCGGCTGCAGGACAAATATAGCAATATGGCTGAAAAACTAGGTACAAGCGAAAAATTAAAGGAAAGCGAAGCCGAGTTTAGTTTTATTCCCGGCAAGACCAACCTCAGATATTCCATTACCGGTAGTTACTTATCAATGCTCGGATACAAAAGTACAGGTAAATGGGACGATGTTAAAATTGACAGAATGAAGCTCCTGGAAGCTTCTTCCGGCAGGTTGGAAAATTTTTCGAAAGAAGTTTTATCACCCGGAGCAGAAAACACGGTTCCCGTTTACACCTTATGCTTCGCGGGAAGGAGCCCGGTTAAAATACAAGCCACTCTGCTGCTCGACTATGACCCGGACCTGGATATGGCAAGAATTATGATGCCGGGCAAAAAAAACACCGAAATCAGCTCTTTCAAATACAAAGGTGATAGCGAATTACATTTGAAATTCGCAGTTCCTGAAATAGTTAGAAGAAAGTCCAGAATCAGGCATATCAGAACTCTCGTAAACGGTCAAGCTATGGGAGAGCTATACCTGATTGAAGATTTCGGAGGTATCGCGGAAGAAACCTTTAATGTAAAAAAACCCCTTATTTACCTCCGGGCTGCGTTAAGAACGTTAATCAAAGCTACAATAGATGCTAAAACAAAAGAAAATATAGATAAGAAATACGAGGAAAAAGAAGGGGAGGAGGAAGACAAAGAAGAAGAGGTCAAGAAACGAGGTAAAGACAAATTTATGGCAGGTCTACTTAAGTTTGCCGTGGATGCCGTAACGGATATAACCGAGAATGCTGACCTTCGATGCTGGAGAACTATGCCCGGAAGAGTTTACGCCGGAAAAATCGACCTTCCGCCGGGCGAATATGAGGTTGCCTTCGAATATTTAGACGAACGCGGCAAAGTTGTAGATTTGGAGAAAAAAATAGTTTTTATAGACAAAAACGATATGAACCTACTAGAGGGGGTGTCGTACAGATGATTAAAAATACTTATTTTGTAATGTTCCTTATATTCATACTTTTCGGATGCGCTTCAAGCGCTTCGAGTACTAAAACAAACAATCTCCCTGAATGGGTAGAAAATCCCGACGCCCTATATCCAAAAAGGCTATACCTGGCTGAAGTGGCGAGCGGGAGTACCCTTGATGAAGCAAAACAACGTTCGATTGGTTCTCTTTCCAATATTTTCTCCGTAAACGTAAAACTCGACAGAAGAATTCTGGAGGCATACTCGGAGGAGAAAAAGAAAGACCAGGAAATGGATTGGGAGCACTCAGTAAATCTCGTAAACAGAAGCGCTCTCACAAGCGACAACGAACTTATCAACGTAAGAACGGGAAAAACCTATTTCGATGAGAAAACCGCGACCTTTTACGTTCTTTCTGTAATCAGCAAGGCAGAAACGGAAATGATTTATCTTGAAGAAATACAAAAAAACGATAGATCACTCGTGCGTTTTTACCAGGAGGCAGAAGACGCTGGAAACAAAATCACAAAACTTATCTATCTTAAAAAATGCCTGGAGATAATAAAAATTGGGGAAGCCCTCCGTTCAATCCATCAAATTCTATCCCTGATGGGCGACACCCCAACCCTGCCGGTTCCGAAGGAAGATATCCTGGTAGAATTACAGGGATTAAAAAATACGATAGTGGCAAAAATAGAAACAACGGGCAGCGAAAAAGAAAAACTTTCTTCTTATTTAAGAGAGGTGGTAAACCAAATAGGAATGAGCGCGGGCGAACAGAATCCGGACATTATAATCAAAGGTGCCCTTGATATAACTCCTCTCGAATTTCCTCGAGAAGGAGATTTTGTCCGCTGGGAGCTAACCATCGACGTGACAAACGCAATGACAGGTAACACCATGAATACCTATACAGCAAGCGCAAGAGAAGGACATGTATCTGCCGCATCTGTCAAAGGAAGGGCTCTGGACAAAGTTAAAGAAGAGATTAACAACAACTTCTACGAAAACTTTACTGCTTTCTTAAGTGAATCCTACGAAAAGTAAACCAATAAAAATGAAACCATATCTTATAAAAAATATAGAAGGAGGCAGAGCGTATTCCTGGACTGTTTAAATATTTATTTTTATTACTTTTGATTTTAACGTTAAGCTGCACGAAAAAAACACCCAAAACATTAGAAGCTAAAGTAATCGAAAAAATACATGAATTAAACGGTTCGGATAAGGATCCGGAAACTTTTGCGGCGCCTGAAGATGAACCTCCGTATCTATATCCTCCGAAACTAAAATTAGTAAAGATATCCGCCGACACAGTATACCTCACGGTAATAAACGACTTTTACTTGACCCAATCTATGGGAACCACGGGAGCGGAAGATTACATCGTAAAATCGGGTGTTTCGCTTTTAGAAATCGACGGAATCAACTACGTCGATTTTAGTTTTACCATGGGCGACCACGCCTACCCGGGCACTTTCTCCAAAGCCGGATACCAGGCACATCAAGAATAACCCCTAAAACCCTACCCACCCCTATATTAGTACGCAGATAAACGCAGATTCTTAGGATTTTATTAACTACCCAACACCCCACTTTTTTAGAACTAATAACACAAATGTATCTTTCTACCCTTTCTGTTTCAAGTAGTTTTTGGTAAGTGGGTTGTTTTTTTTAAAATAAATCTTCTTGATCTGCGTTAATCTGCGTCCAATTTCAGTTTTGGTGGGGTGTGGGGGTGTTGACAAATTTTCCATGCATTATATACTCATAAACAAAAACACAGTAAAGGAGGAGTAAATGAAAAAATTTCTTGTTATTGCGTTTTTAATCTTAGCAAGCTACCCGCTCTACGCCGTAGATCAGGTAGAAAAAGCGGAAAAGTCAGATTATATAGTTGTAATTGAAACAGATTTCGGAACGATTGAATTTGGACTCTTCCCCGACGCGGCTTCGCTAAACGTAGATAATATAGTAAAATTAGTTAATCAAGAGTTCTATAACGGCACCACTTTTCATAGAGTCGTTCCCGACTTCGTCATTCAGGGAGGAGATCCTCTTACAAAGGATAACAACCCGGCAAATGACGGAACCGGAGGTCCGGGTTACTACCTTAATGACGAATATTCAAAAGAGCTAAAACATCTAAAAGGTACAGTCGCGCTCGCGAAAGCCGCGGACGACAGGAACGGTTCCCAGTTTTATATATGTCTGAAAACATTAGACTTCCTCGACGGGAAATACACGATCGTCGGACAGGTAATAAATGGGATGGACGTGGTAGAAAAGATTGCTCAGGTTAAAACAGACAAAAACGACCGTCCTATCGAAAACGTAACGATGAAAAAAGTATATATGAAAGAGAAAGAAGAAGAGAAAACTGAAATCTCAGATACAACTAAGACAGACGATGCAGAGGAAACAGAAAAACCGGAAAGAGAAAAGAACCCGAGCGGCGGTGCAGGCGGCTGCGGCTGCGGAAAATAAAAAACAAAGAAATAAAAACTTTTGCAAAATTCAAAGTGGGGCTATGATAGCCCCACTTTTTTCCTTAAACGTCGCGGGCGTATACTCTCATATTTTACGACCCAATCACCAACAATCAAAATCCTTTAATTTCAAGTTCATACACGAACCCTCACACCTGAATTTCAAAAAACCCCTTGACAAAATAAAAAAAATGATTATAATACTTTGTATAGCAAAGTACTCTGAATAATATTAAAAGACAACCGTGGATTGACAAAATTAAAGTATTAAGGAGGCGGTGAAAATGTATAGGAATAAAATTGATTCGTTAAAACGAAAATCCCGAATTACTAACAATTGTTTTAACCTCCTTTTGATTCTGCCCGCGGGCGCAATACACAGAGCCAAGACCGGCATATTTAAAAAGTCCTTGAGGTATGCCCCGTTAACTCTGACCTATCTTGCTTCTCTAATACCCAAAGACCTTAATATTAACCTTAAGATATTGGACGAAGGAACCGATAATTTAAGCTCACTAAATTTTGATCCCGACCTGGTTGGGATCAGCGCTATGACCGCAACTTCTACGAGAGCCTACGCGATTGCCGATAATTATAGACAAAAAGGGATTCCCGTAGTTCTCGGAGGTGTACATCCGACGCTTATGCCCGAGGAAGCTCTCAGCCATGCCGACAGCGTCGTTGTCGGCTTTGCTGAAAGAGTTTTTCCGGAACTGCTTCGAGATTTTTCTCAAAATAAAATGAAAAGAATCTATGAAGACCCGGGAAATTTCCCGACCGAAAATATTCCTATACCAAAAAGAGATTTATTAAAAAAGAATTCTTATATAACTCTGAATTCAATGATGGCTACAAGAGGATGTCCCTGCAATTGTAGTTTTTGCGCTGTCCCTAATGTGTGGAGAAAGAATTACTTTAAACGTCCCGTATCAAAAATACTCGAAGAAATAAAAACCCTCGACGGCAACGAAGTAGTATTCATTGACGTTCATCTACTCGGAGATAAAGAATATTCGAAAGAACTCTTGGAAGGTTTAAAACCGCTTAAAAAAAGCTGGTTCGGTCTTTCGACCGCAAACGCGCTGTTCGACAAAGAAATCCTTGACGCAGTTGCAGAAAGCGGCTGCAAAGGACTTTTAATTGGATTTGAAACGATTTCTCCCGACAGTCTAAAAGAAATTCATAAGAATCCAAAAATAGTAACTAAGTATTCGGATCTTTTAAGGAATCTCCACGACAATGGGATACGGGTTAACGGAACTTTCCTTTTCGGAACAGACCACGAAGACAAAGGCGTTTTTGAAAGAACTGTAGAATTTATAGATAAGATAAAAATCGACCTGCCGAGATATTCTGTTTTTACTCCCTATCCGGGCACACCTATATTCAAAAAACTTGAAGAAGAAAAAAGGATAATAGAATACGACTGGTCTATGTACGATGTCGAGCACGTGGTATATAAACCGAAAAATATGAAACCGGAAGAACTCGAAGAAGGACTGCACTGGGCATGGAGAGAAACATACAAGCTCAAATCGGTATTAGGCAGGTTAAACGGGACAAGATCTCTTTACTGGCTGGGTTTATTACTAAATTTGGGATATAAGTACTACGCTTGGAAACTGCCAAAATGCACCAAGGAAATAATCTCCGAGATAAACCTGGAGTCAAAATGAAAATAATATTAATTATGCCCGGAATGGGTAAAAAGAAAAACACCTCTTACGTGCGAACCTGGCAAATGGAACCCCTGATAATTGCTCAACTCGCGTCTTTAACACCCGATGATGTCGAAATAGCTTTTTATGATGACAGGCTCGAACAAATACCCTATGATGAAGATTGTGATCTTGTAGGTATTACGGTAGAAACATATACAGCCCGGAGAGCATACTACATATCCTCACAATTCAGAAAGAGAGGAATACCTGTGGTAGTGGGAGGATACCATCCGACTCTTCTCCCGGAGGAGGCAGGTGAATATGCTGACGCAGTGGTTATAGGTGAAGCTGAAAATGTATGGAACCAGATACTTGAAGACACAAAATCAAAAAAACTCAAGAAGTATTATAAAGAGCCACTTACTTCTTTTGCGGGTTTTTTCCCTGACAGAAGTGTTTTCGCAGGGAAAAATTACGTAAAACTCAACCTTATCGAATCGGCGAGAGGATGTCCTTTTTCTTGTGAATTTTGTTCGATTTCCGAGTTTTATTCAAGCACATATAAAACTAGACCCATTGAAGATATAACAAAAGAGATACAGAACATTAAGGGAAAGAGGTTCTTTTTTATCGACGACAATTTAGTAGCTGATACTAAAAGAGCTAAACAACTATTTAAAGCAATCACTCCCCTTAAAATTAAATGGGTCGGACAGGCATCTCTTCAAATCGCTCTCGACGAAAAATTGCTTACGATTATGAAAAAAAGCGGCTGCGTAGGAGTGTTAATCGGTTTCGAATCGATCAATAAGCAAAACCTTGAAAAAATGAATAAATCCTGGAACCAGAATATTGGAAAATATGAAGATTTAATAAAAAAGATATATAAACACGGAATTGGTATCTACGCGACCTTTTTAGTCGGGTACGAAAACGATACCACAGAAACGATAGAAAGAACCTTTAAATTTGCGGAAAAAAGCAAATTCCTACTTGCCGCTTTCAATCACTTACTTCCCTTCCCCGGAACCAGCGCTTACAAAAGATTAGAAGAAGAAGGTAGATTACTAAAGAAAAAATGGTGGCTTTCTGACAACTACAGATACGGTGATTACGCGTTTAAACCTTACCACCATGAACCTGAAGAGTTGGCGAAAATTTGCGAACAATCTAGAAAACGATTCTATTCTCTGCCCTCCATTCTTAAAAGAGCTTCTAACTTCAGAGGAAACCTTCAATCTCCTGTTATCGCTCTCATATATCTAATACAAAATCTCTTAGCCGAAAAAGAAGTCAACAAAAAAATGAGAATACCATTAGGAGAAGGTTTAGATGATTATGAAAACGCTAAATAAAAGTAAGAAGCTACAAACGCCAAAGAGATTTATTATAGAAATGGCGAACAGGAACGATGAGGAATCTTTAAGAAGACTCCTTAGAGACAATTATATGGAAGGTAAACTCAAAATTTCCTTCCAGAGAGAACCCGATTTCTTTGAAAGCCTCGATATAGAAGGGAAAAAAGTCCAGGTCGCTTTAGGTCGGGATCTTAAGAAAAATAAAATCATAGGTTTTGGTATCAGGTCAATAAGAGAGATGTTCGTCAACGGTTCAAAAACTAATGTTGGATACTTGAGTAACTTACGACTCGATAAGAATTACAGAGGCGGAATACTTATCGGAAGAGCCTACAAATTTTTCAAGGAACTTCACAGTGATAGTAAAGCAAAACTCTATCTCACCAGTATTCTCGAAGACAATCATCTCGCTATTAAAATTCTGACCTCCGGCAGAGGACCCCTACCTCCCTATAAAGACTACGGCGCTTATACATCCTACGCGATAGGGCTCAAAAAAAGAAGAGTAAATTATCCGGATATAAAGATAAAAAAAGCCGATAAAGACATACTCGAAAAGATCATATCCTTTATTGATAAAGAAGCCAGGAAAAAACAGTTCTACCCCGTATATAAAGCAGAAGATTTCTTGAATGATCGAGGAATTCTAAGAAATTTAAATGTAGAGGATATTTTTGTAGCATTAAAAGGAGACGAAATAATAGGAACCATAGGGATGTGGGATCAGACTTCTTTCAAGCAGGATGTTGTTTCGGGATACAGCACATCAATGAAAATCATGAGACCTTTATGGAACCTGAATGCCTTCTTGAAGGATATGCCCCTTTTACCTCCGGAAGAAACAACTTTGAACTATTTCTTTGCTTCATCGATTGCCGCTAAAAACAACAATCCTCATGTTTTCGGAGCTTTACTCGAAAAATTGAGAGAAGAAGGTAAAAAAAGAGGATATAAATATATGATTGTCGGACTCCACTCCGAAGATTCCTTAAATTCGATTATGCTTAAATATCCGGCTTTTAAACTGAGAAGCAGAATATTCTTAGTACACTGGGAAGACGGGGAAGAATTTTATAACAACCTGGACAATAGAACTCCTTATATGGAGGTCGCAACCTTATGAAAGATAAAAAAATAACCGGCAGGATTATAGATATAAAAGAGCTTTCCGGAGATTACAAAAAACAGATGTACTCTCTATTTACCAGATACTTTGTTGTAGAAGAAAAAACCTTCTTCAGTGATCTTAACGAAAAAGAAAAAATTATCCTTCTTTTTGCGAATGGTACAAAAAAAATAAAAGGATTTTCTACTTTAAAAACGATGAGAGTTACAGTCGATGGTACAAAAATTAAAGCTGTTTTTTCCGGTGATACAATAGTAGACAGTTCTTACAGAAATGAATTAGATTTAATGAAGCATTTTGGGAGATATATATACAATAATATGGAAAAAGGGGTAAAATTCTACTGGTTTCTTATATCAATGGGTTTTAGAACATACAGATTTCTTCCATTGATATTTGAAGATTATTATCCAAGGTATGATAGAGAAACGCCCGTTTTTGAGAAAAAAATAATAGATGTATTAGCGTATGAAAAGTTCGGGAAAGCTTATAATAAGGAAAAAGGTGTAATTATCCCTCGGAACAAAAATTTTTTAAAAGTAAAACATGCAACTATTCCTTTGAACAGACTTACCAATCCTCACATTAAATATTTTCTAAGAAGCAATCCAGGATATACGAAAGGCGATGAACTCGCTTGCATAACTGAAATTAAAAAAGAGAATTTCAAACCTATTTTTTACCGAATAACAGGATGTTAGCAATAAATTCTCTTTCGTTAATTTATCTTTTACCTGAATATTCGAGATTTCTTAGAGCGCTTAATTGTCCTGAAAATCATCAGAAAAAAATTCTTTCCAATATTATAACCAAAAACGAAGATACTGAATTCGGAAAAAAATATAATTTCAGAAGCATCAAGTCTATTAAAAATTTTCGGAAAGAAGTACCTCTCAGCGATTATGAAGATTATACTAAGTATATAAGAAAAGCAATGAACGGGGAGCAGAAAGTACTCACAGAAGAAAAAATAAATCTTCTCGAACCGACAGGCGGTTCCTCTTCAGGTTCCAAATTAATACCATATACAAAAGGACTGGAAAAAGAATATAAAAAAGGTATTTATCCATGGCTGGCTAATCTTTACCTTAACAGACCTAACCTTCTGAATGGAAAAGCTTATTGGGCGATTACGCCTCCCGGAAATATTCCCGAAAAAGACGGAAGCAAAATTCCTATTGGGTTTAAAGAAGATACCGAATATTTTGGAATAATTGGAAGACTATTGGAAAAAACTATGGCTGTACCTTCAAAACTTGGTAAGATAGATAACATAGAAGAATTTCTGTATTTAACTGCCCTATATCTCTTACGAGAGAAAAATTTAACACTGATTTCAGTCTGGAGTCCAACGTTTTTATTAATACTTATAGAAAAAGTAAAACTTTTTTGGGATAAAATTTTAAAAGAAATCGAAGAAGGCACCGATTTTCCTTTAATCCTAACTCCATCCCCTTCACGCGTTAAGGAACTCAAAGAAGCAAAAGATAAAAACAAAATAGATTTTTCCAAAATATGGGAAAAACTGAACCTTATAAGTTGCTGGGCAGATGGTCCCTCGGAAATGTTTATAACTGAGATAAGGGAAAATTTTCCCGGAGTAGAAATACAGGGTAAAGGATTGCTTGCAACAGAAGGTATAGTATCTATTCCTTTTACAGGTTTTCCCGGCTCCGTACTGGCTGTCAGGTCGCATTTCTATGAATTTATAGATTTAGCCAATGGAGAGATTTTGACGCTGGGAAATATAAAAAGGGGTAAGCATTATTCAGTAGTAATGACAACTTCAGGAGGGCTATACCGATATAGACTTAACGACGTGGTTGAAGCCATAGGAAAAATCAAAAACACTCCATTAATTAAATTCTGCGGAAAACAAGACCTGATTTCAGATTATTTTGGAGAAAAGTTGAACGAATTTTTCGTAAGAAAGACAGTCAAAAACGCTCTAAATAAACTCAAAATAAGACCGGAATTTCTACTCTTCGCACCCTGCGATAACAAGAATTTTAATTATATCCTATATATCAAGGGTAAAATTAAATCTGAGAAAATTAAAGGACTTGAAGAAATTCTCGAAAATAATCTGAGAAAAAATTTTCATTATAACTACGCTCGGAACTTAGGGCAACTGAGCAAACCAAAAGTGGTTTTAATAAATCATATAGAAAACCCGCGAGAGATTTACATGAATTTTTTAATAAACGAGGGGAGAAAACTCGGTGTAATAAAACCATTTATATTTTACAATAAAATAGGAATAAATGATGCTTTAACCAGGGGTTTAAACAAATGATAAAAATGCCATGGGATAACATAACTTCCCCAGGAGTTATGCTGGAAGTTACGGACGCCTGCAATATCGAATGCAGGGTTTGTTATAAGAAAAAAGCTAAAAATATGAAGAGCCTGGCTCAGATACGGAAAGATATCGAAACAGCAATGAAAAAACGTAATTTACATACTGTATCTATCTCAGGCGGAGAACCAACTCTACATCCGGAACTATGCAAAATCGTAGAAATCATTAAGGAATATGGTTTAAATGCTTTTTTACTTACAAACGGGGTTCTTATAAACAATACCTATTTAAGAAAATTAAAAAAGTCCAATCTGGATTACATTATGTTTCACGTTGACCCTTGGCAGAAAAGACCCGATCTACCGGAAAAACCAAAATTCGAAGACGTTAAGATGCGACTTAAAGAATTAACGATAATGGCCTACTCATACGGTATCGATGTATCTGTTTCCATGACTCTAAACAATGAAGATAAAGAAACCCTAGCAAAATACAATCAATTCTTTTTCGAATCTCCGGAGATAACATTCCTTTTTCTATCTAAAGGCCAGGATCTAAAACAGCTATCTTCAAAAGTCATTAGAATACAAAAAAACGAAAGAAATAAACCATATTATGATAGCGAAAAAGATAAAATATACGAAATTATAGATTTTTACAAGAAAAACTATAATATCGAACCATATGCCTTTTTTCCTGCAACCAACGGAAAAGATTTTGTAGCTATAAATTATTTCATACCTGTTGTTTATCATGATAATAAATATTCTTTATTTAAAATAAAATCAAATTACACGGATTTATTGCTGATGAAAATTGCACGTATTATATCAGGTCATTATATACAAAAAACAAAACAGAATACTGCGATAACTTTACTAAGGATTTTTCTCAATAGCATTTCAACTTTCCGCCTTCATAAATTCGTTCAGTTTATACTGCCTGCCTTGAAACCAAAAAGGAAATTGTTACACAAAATGATTGTCTACGACAACGGACCTTTTATCGGCGAAGATGGGCATCTTGTAAATTGCAAATACTGTCCGGTAGCGGTTATAAGAAATGGAAAGCTACTAAAGTGTTGCCTATCCGATTTTAATCTTTTTTACGATAAAAACATTCAAAATACCTGCGGAAGGGGGGATTCGAACCCCCACGGCTATTCACCACTGGACCCTGAACCCAGCGCGTCTACCAGTTCCGCCACTTCCGCTGATTTTGTCAAAATATAGTTAATCATTTGTAAGTGTCAAGAGCCCCACTACCTCACCATATTTTTACCACAGAGAACACAGAGAAATACAGACTCATAGAGAGCACAGAAATTTTTTGTTATTTTAACTAAATCCAAAATCCCAAACCCCAAAGTTAAGATACAGATAAACGCAGATTTAATAGGATCTTTTATTTGCTGTTTTATCCTAACTCATAACTTCCAACTTCTAAATCCTTTCTTTGCGTTCTTTGTGGCTTTGTTTGAGATTAATTTTTTGGTATCTATTCCGTTTTACTAAACCTGACCTGGTTTCTGCCCTCTCTTTTTGCTCTGTAAAGGGCTTTATCTGCCATTCTAAAGACTTTGTGTAAAGTCAGACTGCAGTCCTGGCGATGTGAAATTCCTGCAGAAATTGAAATCCTTATTCTTTTCTTCCCCGCTTTTACGGAAGTTCTCTTTACTTTCTTTCTGATTAATTCCATCATCATCTTTATTTTTGTGCTGCTCTGACGAGGAAAGAAAATGACAAACTCTTCTCCGCCGTAGCGGCAGACTATACCGTCGGGAACCACCTCATTTGTCAATATCCGGGCCAGCTGGAGCAAAACTTCGTCTCCGGCTCTGTGACCGTATTTATCGTTTACATTTTTGAAACGATCTATATCTACTATGGCTATTCCAAAAGGAGGGTTCGTATCGACTTTTGTTTGTTCGTCAAGAATACGCTCGCAGTAACTGCGGTTATAAACTCGAAGCAGAGGATCGTAGGACGCTCTGTGTTCCATTCTTGCCAGCCAGTGTATAAAAACTCCTATTACGAAGAAAAAGGGAGCTACAGCAAATACGTAAGAATCAAAAAGCAAAATCTCTGTTCTTATGTTACCAAAGTACCAGCCTCCTCCGAAAAATACTGCCATTCCTCCCATCACTCCTCCCAGAAAAAATTGGCGCTTCAATACGAATACGGAAAGAACCAGAGTCGCTAATGCAATTACGCCGGGGAGAAGGGTTAGCCATAAACTATAACTGTATTTACGAAAAGCTTCCATGGAAGCCATTTCAAAAGGTGTTTTCCAGAAAATAAAGAGAAAAATTACGTCGATAAGGAGTACCGAAATCGTAATTCGCTTAGTCCACCTATACTTCAAAAATGTAGGCAACAATGCACTTGTCAGTATTCCGGCAATCATCAAAAGATAGATTCCCGGAATAAAACTCTTTGATGCCGGAAGTGAAAATATTCCTGCGGAACTAAAAAAACAAAAAGCAAGAGAAGAAATGCCCGTAACATGACCCGAAAGAAAGACTTTCAAATTATGTATTCTGGGATAAGAAAAATACCCGACCGAGATGGCTCCCGCACCGGTAAGAATACCTATAAACGAAAATAGCTTTGTGAACGCCGAAGGATTAAATCTCTGCGGTAGGAGTCCGGAAAGCCAGAAGCCGCACGACAGCAGCACAACACCAAGAACAAACACCACCATACCCCATTTGCCTTCATATTTATGACCATTTATGGAAGATTCATCGTAAAGTTCTTTATCTGCTTCTTTACGCATGGATTTATGATTTCCTCAATAAGAAAAATAGGAATATTCGAGCAAATAGTCAAGGGAAAAAACTTAACCCCACCCCTCCTCCCCAATTAACCACAGAGAACAGAGAAAAGAACTCACAGAGAGCACAGAGAATTTATCGTCTTAATTCAAAATTCAAAATTTATAATTCATAATTATTAACAACCAATTATTTGTCTCTAATCCTTACTGCAGTACCATAGACAAGAAGTTCTGCCGCAGCCTGCATAACGGAGGAGGTTGTAAAGCGTATTCCTACTATAGCGTCGGCTCCCAACTCTTTAGCATTTTCCACCATTCTGTCAAGAGACTGCTCCCTCGACTCGGCGAGCATCTTTGTGTAATCAGTAATTTCTCCCCCAACCAGGTTTTTAAATCCTGCCATAATGTCTTTTCCAATATGTCTGCAACGAATCGTATTTCCTCTAACCAATCCTAAAACCTCGGTTATCTCCTTACCCGCAATTTCGTCAGTGGTGGAGAGTATCATCTTTCAACCTCCTTTGAATATTTATCAGTTTTTGACAGAGTTAGCCTTTCTCTTACAACCGAAACGAAAAGGATTGCAAGACCTGATATTAACGCAATAAGTCCTATTTTTGCGAAGAGTGCAATATGTGGGTCGCGGATCAATTCTTTTATAAACTGAAAACCGAAAAAGGTGATGGTTAAGATAGCTCCGATCGAAAATATAATCCATCCTATTCCTCTTTCCAGTTTATTGTAAAGAGAACTCCAATATTTTTCCCATTCCTTTTCAGGGTCAACCGGTTCCAACATATCTATCACCTCCTTTAATTTATCCATTTCTTTCAGTTCTTTTGCTGTTTTTTTATCCTTAGAAATTATTTTTTTAAGTTCTTTTTTTTCTTTTTCGGATAAAACTCCGTCGAAATACTTATTTTTAAGTTCCTCTTCTCTATTCATTCTTCATATACTCCCTCTGCAAAGCTTTTCTCGCATAGTAAAGCCTGGACATTATCGTTCCGGGAGGAAGCCCCAGAGCTTCCGATATTTCTTTATAGCTCATATCTGCGTAATGCCTGAGATATATAATTTCCTTTTTTTCTTTATCCAATTTTGAAAGAGCTTTCTGTAATTTTACAACTTTTTCTTCTTTTTCCAAACTTTCTTCCGGAGAAACAATACTTCTAAGGGGCAAACGGCTTTCTCTTTTCTCTTCTTCCTTCTTTTCTTTCTTGAATTTCGTTAACGCTTCGTTTTTAATTATAGCATAAAGCCACGGAAAGAAAGGACTGCCTGTATCGAATCTCTTTATTCCTTTCCAGGCGTTTACAAATCCCTGTTGAGAAATGTCCCATGCGTCAGCCGGATTCTTTGTGTAATACAGCGCCACGTTGTAAGCTTTCTTCATATATTTTTTAACAAGCTCCTCATAGGCTCCCATATCGCCATTCTTACATTTTTTAATCAAAATCGCATCTTCCATAAATATTAATCCTTTATTCGTATTTTATTCAAAAATTTCGTAAATTATAACAAAATGTGAGGATTTCACAAGATATCGTATTTCAACCTATCAACCGCTCAGCAACGACTTAAAATCAAACACCTTTTGGACTTTAGTTTTCCTTGTAATAAAATATAAAAAATTAAAAAGCAAAATGTAAATTCTCCGAATCTGAGTTGAATAGTTGAATCGTTAAATGGTTGAATTGGAAAACAGAAAAAGAAATCTTTTAAATCTGCGTTCATCTGTGTCCTATTATAGGGGTCGGGGGTGGATATCGCTCTTGACTTTTCAAAAGGAAAAGTTAGTTTCTTTTTACGATATTTGTTATTAAATATATCAAGATAGGAGGAATATTAAATGATTAGCAAAGATTTGTTAGATATACTTGTTTGCCCAAAGTGTAAAGGCTCCTTGAGGCTCGACAAAGAAAAAGAAAGACTAATATGCAACGAGTGTAAACTCGCCTATCCAATTAAAGATGATATACCGGTAATGTTGATAGAGGAAGCCGAAAAGATATGATAATATTTTGTTTATTTTCTTTAATCACGGTACTTTCGGATACGCCGGATTCTCTGATTCTAAAGTATTCCGCGGAATATCAGAAGAACATGGTTGGGGATAAAGTTCAGTATGATTTAAAAGACGGCGGAGCGCTCCCGGAAGAAAGCGGTTTACCTGCATTAGCTTCGGTTAAGAAGAGAATATTAACACCGGTAAAAGGCAGAATCGAGTTGAGATATGCGGTTCTGAGTACCCATAACGAGACCGGAACGCCGACGATTATCCGGCATTACGGAGAAAACGAGACGAGAGAAGTTCCCGAAAGGTATACTCCCCTTCCTGTAACAATAATAGAAAACAAGCCTTCTCCGCATGGTAACGCCACAATAATGATAAATCCTTTTTCTTTTGACGGAAGAAATGTAAAGGTAAGAAAGGATATTTTAATCAAGATTTACTTCCGCGGCGGCAAATGGATAAGCCCGCAGGGGTACCAGAGAAAGAACTCCCATCTTTTTCTGAATCAAATCAGAGGAGAAAGAATAAGAACCTCAGCCATTCAAAAATTACGTCAGGAAGCTTTTTTATATGCGAAGATAAAGACAACAAGGGAAGGTTTATACGAGATTACCCCGGCAGACCTCGAGGAAGCCGGAATAGAACCTTCTTCGATCGATCCGGAAAAAATAGAAGTTCTCGGCGGGTATGACAGGATAATGACCTGGGAGATGGAAAGTATACTAGACATGGATACACTCCCGGGTGTATTACCAACAATATATGAAGTTGATGGGGATGGTATTTTCCGGGAAGGAGAAAGAATTATTTTTTACGCGCATTCTCTCTCAGGGTGGGGAAGAAACAATTTTAACAATGATGTATTTTTTTATTATCACCCTTATACAGACACCAATGTTTACTGGCTGCGTTTTAACGGCGAAAACCCTCATACGATGGAAGAAATATCCCGGTCCGGGGGTGAGAGCGTTACTCATTTCACGGATACGATTCATCTTGAAAAGGATGTTAGCAGCCCTTTAAAGAGCGGCCTCGCTTGGGGATGGAAAGAATTAAGCACAACAGCTACTTCACAGAGCGGCAACGACACACTGCAAACAACTTTTAATGTTTTCAACAATCACGACAACCAGGCAATCATTCGAGTAGCTTTCTACCCCAAGACTCCCGGCAATTACGATATAGAGGTTTCCTTAAACGGTCAGAGCGTCTCAAAAACAATTGCTTCCGAGGGTAATGAAGCTACAGACAGAACCCTGCTTTCAGATACAATAAATACACTCAATTCAGGTCCGAACAATTTAGTTGTTGCACTCGAGACTACCGAAAAATCGATAATCATGGATTATGTAGAGATAATATACGAAAGAAGATTAGTCGCAAATGAGAATAAATTACTGATAACAAAAGATCAATCTTTAGTAAGGAATTATACCGCATCGGGATTTTCAGGCGATCCTTATGTAATAAAAATTGAGAATTCAAGAAATCCTTCTCTGATAACTCATACTTTCAGTAACGGTAATGCTGATTTCTCCACAAATTCCAGGAAAACATTACTGCAGTCTCTGCCTTATTCTATCGAGGGTATATCTTTAGATGATCCTACAAATCTACTTCAGGGCGGGGCTGACTGGATTGCCATAACAGACAACCGGTTCCTGGCTCAGGCTTCGAGATTAAAAAGCTGGAGAGAAAACCATCTTAGAGGCGTTGCTTCACCCCGAGCTCGAGTTATAGAAACAGATGATATCTACGATAATTTTTCCTACGGAGTAAGAGACCCTTCCGCGATAAAGAGGTTTTTATACTGGACTCAGGAAAACTGGAATCCTCCTGTTAGTTATGTTTTATTGTTTGGCGACGGAAGCTATGACGACAGAAACTTGACGAGTACAAGAAAAACTTCCTTTATTCCCATACATACTGAAGGAACAACTATTTATCAGTCTTCAGGATATCTCGTTTCAAATCCCTCCTGGGATAGCTGGTTTACGGACTTTAATGAAGATAAGGTTCCGGATATACCTATCGGAAGAGTAACCGCTTCGGATGTCTCGGAAGGAAAAGAATGGGCAGACAAATTAATCGAATACGAGAAAAGCACAGGGAACTGGCGGATGAAAACAATTCTTTTGGCTGACGATGCCATTAAGAGAAATCACTCCATCAGCGGAGAAAGTGAACACACCGAGTATATGGAGTCGGTCTCTAACCTTTTGCCCGACTGGATTTACAGAGATAAAATTTATCTAATGGAGTATCCCATGTCCGAAAGCGGCACAAAGCCCGCCGCTCAACAAGCTCATCTCCAATCGATGTCCGAGGGAGCTCTTTTGGGATTCTATCTGGGACACGGCAATCTGACACAGATAGCTGATGAAAAAGCACTTGAACTTAATGATATCAACCTTTTTTCCAATTGGAGAAAAACTCCTTTCTATTACTTCGGATCCTGCGATGTCGGTTACTTTGAAAGACCGAATGAAAATTGCATCGGTGGATATTCAAATCTATACAAAGATGGAGGTAATATCGTTTCAATCGCTGCAGGAAGAGCCACCGGATATTATTCAAACGGAATATTTGCACAGAGGATAGCGATTCATCTTTTCGGCAATTCTGCGTTTACTGCAGGCGATGCTTTCCTTTTTGCAAAAGAGGATGAAGGACATTATACTTATACTTTTTTTGGAGACCCGGCGACTTCTATACTTATCGATTCGGTTTCACTTGATGTTACAATCCCCGATACGGCTTTGGGAGGCAGAATATTAGAAATAAAAGGGGCTGTCCGCAACTCGTCCGAGAAGATTTTTGCCTTGGTAACTGAGGCAAGTTATGATACTGTTCTTGATGCGTCGGAAGGCACCGATACTTTTACACCTTTCACAATAAGAAAAGAAGGAAAATCTTTGTTCAGAGGCAGTGCGCCCGTAGTTAATGATTCATTCACTTTAAAAGCAACCGTTCCTTATAATATACAATCAGACTCGGGTAAAATTTCTTTATATTCACGGGGCGAAAGTGAATCATATTTTTATTCTCAAATATATTTTGTCGAGGGCGCTCTCCCCGAAGATACAATTCCTCCTGGCGTTGAATTTAAACTACAAGACAGAATTTTAGAACGCGGAGATCTGATACCTCCTTCAGGAGAGATAACTCTTGCTGTTAGAGACAGCAGTGGCCTTGACTTAAGAGCGAAATCCAATCTTCAGATTATAATTAACAGCGGAAATCCGGTTTTTTTAGCTGATAGGTTTTCCTACATAACAGGTAATTCGACAGCAGGAGATGTTACTTTTTCTTATGAGGCTCCCGGACCTGCCGATTCTATCAATTTTGGAGTATACGCAAAAGATAACGCCGGGAATATAGCCACTGTGGAGACATCCTTCAAAATAGGAGAAGAAGAATTACTCTGGAATGTCAGAAACTACCCGAATCCAATGAAGGACAAAACAGTAATAATTTATCACATTTCTGAAGAAGTCCCCGTAACTATTAAAATATTCACGATCGCGGGAAGATTGGTTAAAGAGCTGTCTCCGGGAATCTCCAGGTATGGGGCAAATTATGTAGAATGGGACGGCAGGGACAGTAAGGGCAGAAAAGTCTCTAACGGGATTTACTACTACGCAATAAAAGCAGGTGACAGCGAACCTTATTATGGTAAAATAGCAGTAATAAGATGAAGATAGTCGGCGTTATCGGAGGATCTAAAACCTCAAAAGACATTTATGAATTAGCCTTCAGAATGGGAAAGCTGATAGGAAAAAGACGTTATGTCCTTCTAACCGGCGGATTGGGTGGAGTTATGGAAGCAGCCTCGAAAGGAGCAAAAGAGGAAGGGGGGCTGGTTATCGGAATACTGCCCGGAAATGCAAGAGCAACCGCCAACAGATGGGTTGACGTTCCGATCGCAACCGGAATGAGTCATGCCAGAAATGTAATTATAGCACAAAGTGCGGATATTCTGATAGCAATTGATGGTGCAGTAGGAACGCAAAGTGAAATTGCCTTCGGGCATATATACAAGAAAAAAATAATAGGAATTAAATGCACCACACCACTTCCTTTTGAAAAAGTAGAAACCCCTGAAGAGGCGATTGAAAAAGTGGACGAGTTCTTTTCTAATAAACAAACATAGCGCTTGGCCTTTAGCTGTTGGCTTAGAAAAATGCCTGTGGCGTCCTTTGCCGCAGGCATAAGCATCAATTGAAACGAAACTATTTATTTGATCAGTGTTATCTTTTTGGTTTTTGTGCTATTGCCCGCTTCAAGTCTGCATAAATATATCCCATTTGCGAGACCTGATAAGTCCAGAGACACGGTGCTTCCAATAGCATCTACGGATTTGACTAACCGTCCTGCTACATTGAAGAGATTCACTTTCGCTGCGATTCCAGCCGGAACGCTTAACGTAACAACAACGTTGTCGGTCGTTACTACCGGAGGAACTGAAAGTGCAACGTTAGCGGCAGCCGGCTCCGAGATTCCGAGAGCAATGTATAACACTGCCGTTCCAAAGAGGCCCGGATCCTGCCAGGAATTATTGTCGGCAGCCCACCATTTTGTCATTGATTCACGAACTCCGCCGTCGTTATCAGCAACCTGAACTTCAAAGCCGATTACCTGGCCGTACTCAAGCGGAAACAGCTGAGCCGGAGGATCACCCTTCAAGAGCTCTGCGACAGGAATTTCTAATTCAAAGTTATAACCATTCTCTGTTTTAAGCCATGCCCAGTTACCAACATCTGCCCATCCTGATTTTCCTACTGAATCAACCGGCATACCATAAACCCATCTCCACTGAATATCATTGGAGTCGTATGGAGAGGTTTTGCTGTTATCTCCGTCGAAATAGATCTCAAAGCAGTCGTTGTTATGAGGGTTTTTAGAGTCCGCTTCGCCTGTAACAGAGTCATCGATTACTCTTACGAAGAAGTAAATACCGTCAACATTCCACGCGACACGATAGTATGAGGTAATATCCGAGTCACCACTAAACGTACCCGCTTCGTTAATATATGCGGACATCTTAACTTCAGGAACTTCGTTATCCATAACATCGACCCACTCGTCACCCAGCTCTCCGTCGATTGTGGGTGAAAATTCGAGGTCTTTTATCTCCAACATTACATCATCATCGGCAAGAGTTGCCGTTCCAAAGAGCCCCGGATCCTGCCAGGAGTTATTACTCTCAGACCACCATTTTGTCATCGCTTCGCGGACTCCTCCGTCGTTGTCGGCTACCTGGGTTTCAAAACCGATTACCTGTCCTACCTCAAGCGGGAACAACTGTTCTCTTGTTTTTGTAAAAAAAGGGATTCCCGCGCCCCCGTTCTTCACGAGCTCTTCGACAGGAATTTCCAGCTCGAAGCTATAACCATTAGCGGTTGGAGCCCATGCCCAGTTACCCTTGTCAGCCCATCCTGACTGGATTTCGGTTTTACCATAAACCCATCTCCACTGAACGTCATTTTCATCGTATGGAGCAGTTTTGCTGTTATCTCCGTCGAAATAAATTTCCCAGCAGTCGTTGTTATGGGGGTTTTCTGCATCCGCGGTACCTGTGAGAGAGTCGTCTACAACCTGTCCATAGAAATAAAAACCATCCTCGTTCCATGCGGCCTTATAGAATGAGGAAAAATCAGAGTATCCATGAAACGAATCTGGCTGCTCAAAGATATATGCGAACATATGAACATTGGGAAAACCAAAAACCCAATCTTCATCCAGCTCTCCATCGATTACAGGAGCGTATTCTACGTATGGGATATTAAGAACATCATCAATCATGCTGCCGGCACCCCCCCAACGGGCTGAAAGTACAACACTAAAGCAAACAAACAACAAGAAAATTTTTGAAAAAATCGAAAACCTTTTCACTTGATAACCTCCTTAACACTTAAAATTTTGGATATTATAATAAGTATTATAATAAATTTGATTTTATATGTCAAGGAATAAAACCACTTACAACACTCCCAAGCTATTAGCTGTTTGCCTTTTGCTTTTGACTTAAAAAAATAAAACTGTGTCATCTTTGTGGTTCAATAATCTTTTTGCTTGGGTTGGGAGCTTTTAAACAACAAAATATACATTTTTCTCTGTGCTCTCTGTGAGTTCTTTTTTCTCTGTGCTCTCTGTGGTTCAAAATAGGGTGGCTTGGGGTGGCACTTCCCTTGACAACAAAAGAAGTTTTTCTATATTTGTTCGTTAATACAATAATAAGGAGATTTGAATGAAATTGGCTCTGATCGGTTTAGGAACTGTAAATAGAGGTTTATTAGAATTACTCCTCGAGAAAAAAGATATCCTTCAAAAGGAATATAACTTTAATCCTTTGGTTACGGCTATCTCCGACCCTGTTGTCGGTTCCGTTTTTTCCGAGAAAGGATTAAACATCGAAGAAATATTGGCTCTATTACAGAAAGATAATAATATTAAAGATTATCCTGACGGAGTAAAGGGTTGGGATTCAGAAAAAACTATAAAAGAAGCAAATGCAGATACAATTGTAGAGGCAACCCCAACCAACCTTAAAACCGGGGAACCCGGCTTGTCTCTAATTCGAACCGCTCTAAATAATAAGAAGAATGTAGTAACCACAAATAAAGGTCCGATCGTTCTTGCTTACAGGGAACTGAAAGATATTGCAAGTAAAAACGACGTTGGCTTTCGTTTTGAAGGAACTGTTCTTTCAGGAACTCCCGTGATAAATCTTGCTGAATCTACCTTTAAAGGTATTGAAATAAAAGAAGTCAGGGGGATAATGAACGGAACTGCCAATTACATTCTAACCAAGATGGAAATCGGACTCTCTTATGAAGAAGCCTTAAAAAAAGCAAGAAAAAAAGGTATTGCCGAAGAACAGCCTGAAGCCGATATAAAAGGATGGGATTCTGCCGCAAAAATAGTTATTGTTGCAAATGTTCTTATGGGAGGCGATCTAAAAATCAAGGATGTCTCCGTAAAGGGTATTGATACCGTAACGGAAAAGGATATAATCAAAGCTTTAAAGGATCACAAACACTGGAAACTTATAGCCTCGGTCAAGAAGACCGAAAGTGGAATTATTGCTTCTGTTGCTCCCGAGATTTTAAGTGATCAGGATCCCCTCTCTAAGATAACGGGTTCAATAAACGCAATAAACTTCACTACGGATACTCTCGGAAATATAATGGTTTCCGGTCCCGGCGCAGGAAAAAGAGAAACCGGCTACGCACTTCTCTCCGATTTGCTTTATATAAACAAAACAAGGTGTATATAATGGAATCTACAAGAGAAAGGTGGAGCTCGAGATCAGCTTTTCTTTTTGCGGTTATCGGTTCGGCGATAGGTCTCGGTAACGTATGGAGATTTCCCTACATTACTTATGAAAACGGAGGAGGAGCATTCCTGATACCCTATCTGATTGCTCTGATTACGGCAGGAATTCCTCTAATGATACTTGAATACTACGTTGGACACTTTACACAGAGCGCCCCTCCAATAGCTTTCAGGAAAATATGGCACAGAGCCGAATGGGCAGGTTGGTTTGCTATACTGCTGATATTTATTCTATCGACTTACTACTGTACAATTATGGGGTGGTGTGTGAATTATCTTTATTATTCTTTTGATCTGGGATGGGGCAACACAGCCGAATCCGTAAAAGCATTCTTCAACAACGATATACTTCAACTGTCAAGCTCTCCTTCTGTTCTCGGCGGGATAAGACTTCCTATAGTATTCGGACTTGCTTTAGTATGGTTGTGGATTTATTTGAGTCTTTTTAAGGGTGTGGAAACACTCGGAAAAATTGTATACTTCACCGTTATAATTCCCTGGTTGATAATTGTCATTATGGTAATAAGAGGGCTAACTCTTCCAGGAGCCATCGAAGGCATTAAATTTTATCTAACCCCAGATTTTTCGGTTTTACTGAAACCTAAAGTCTGGCTCGCGGCTTACGGTCAGATATTTTTCACGCTTTCTCTTGCAATGGGTACTTTAATTGTTTATGCGAGTTACTTGCATGAAGAATCGGATATTACAGTAAATGCTTTCCTGACAAGTATAGCCAACTGTCTGACTTCTTTTGTTGCAGGATTCGCGGTTTTCTCAACGTTAGGATATCTTGCACAAACACTCGGCGTTTCTGTTAAAGATGTTACGACTTCCGGTATCGGGCTCGCCTTTGTGACTTACCCTATGGCAATCAGTTTGCTTCCTGTAGCGGCACGGTTTTTTGCGGCTCTTTTCTTCTTACTACTTCTTACCCTGGGAATTGACTCGGCATTTTCTATGACCGAACCTGTAGTCGAAAGTATCGTTGATAAATGGGGGGCAAAGAAAAAGTACGTACTACCTGTTATCTGTGTACTTGGATTTCTCGTGGGATTGCCTTTCACCACAAGAGCAGGGCTTTACTGGATTGATATAGCAGACCATTTTATCACCAATTACGGAATTACTGTGGTTGGTCTTCTTGAGTGCATAATTATAGGCTACGTACTTGGTGCAAAAAAAGCCAGAAGCTATATCAATCAAGTTTCAGAAATGAAGATAGGCATATGGTGGGATATATTTATAAAATTCCTTACCCCCGCTTTTCTCGGAACCTCTCTTGTTTTTCAGTTTGTAAATCTGATAAAAAAAGGCTACGGAGGTTATCCTATCTGGACAACCTATACGGGAATGGGGCTTATCATTTTTTTAGCTCTCACCGCTATAATTCTTGCTAAAAGAAAAGGAGCGGTTTAGTTTTTTTAAATACAGTTCAATTTAACCGAAGTTATACCCGAACTGTGTTTTAACTTTATAATTATAACTCCTGATTTTCCGTTTCTATCCCAAGAGCAACTATGAGACCCTGCCGGAAGATTATCTCTTAAGATTAAATCGATTTTTGCCCCACTTATGTTATAAGCTTCTATTGTCGCTGGACCATCTTCGGGAATATAAAAGGAGAGTTCAATCGTATTGTCTGATATAACATTTATATCATTAACAACAGATAGTTTTAAATCGCTATCGGAATCCGGATTCTCGGATATTCCGGCGGGTCCCCACCCAGCAAGGCGTGCCCACATCCACCAGGCCCCGTATGCTTTCTGATTCGCGTTTAAAGATACAGAATGAGCGGCTCCGCAATCGTACCAGTCCACTCCTTCAGTATGAGTATTCTGCCATTCTGTTGCCCAGTTACCGAGTAAAGTACCGCCTACCGCATCATAGTAGTCACAATTATCGTTTACAAATTCATAATAAGTACCGTCCGGATCATGACGATCAAAATCCGCAAAATCGAAAAGGACTTTATCGTGATTCTGGCAGTATGACCTTATCGAGTCATTTGCTGCTTTATTGTTAGCATCGTCGTATATATCCACATGCCCTGTCATATAAATAAATACCACCTCCGGATAATCTTCCTCTAACTCTGTCATAGGCTCAAGATACCAATCCCAGAGATGCCCGCTCGCATAATGTCCATCGACCTGCCCACACCAGGACCACATAATAACATTAACGTCCGAATTTGCCGGATTGTCGAGATAGGTTCTGGTTTCGTTAACCCATTGCGGATAATATCCGACATCTCCGGACATAGCATAATCGTGCAAATCGAGAACCCCATCTGTTCCCCCGTTATTCCATGCAAAAATATCCGTCGGCAAGGAAAGCCCCTTCCCCCCGTTATTGGCAAATTCGACGAGTCCCGCCATACCTTCAGTTACTATTTGCCTTCCGTGAGAAGTATGGCCGTAAGCTATATGAAGAGAATCTTTTGCTGCCAGTATCGCGGATTCAGGAATTTGTGTTATATCAACACAGGTATGATCAATTATAAGAGCCGATAAAAAAGCAGGAAGAGCAAACAATAACACCAATACAAGTCTTTTCATAAGACCTCCTTTTTAGTTCTGTTTATTTTAAAACAAGAAGAACTGCGCCAAGAAGTGTAAGTATTATTCCAACTATAATTTTAACCCTAAATACATAACAGGTGCTTTTACCTGTTGATGTTTCCATGCTTTTTATTTCTATATAAGGAACCGGGGCACGGCGGTACCATCCTGTTATCTTAACCTCTTCACCCTGGTATCTTTTAGCCCTCAAAAGCCCGAACAAGAAATTCCAGATACCCAGAGGTTGACGGTAATCTAAGAATATTATTCCCGTATCATCCTGCAAGACGAAATCTTCGCTCCATATTAATCCAGGTACACCTCTACCGATAATTTTGCCTTTTATCCTGCAGGGTACAGGACGTACACCGGAGACTTTAACCTTCTTTAAAAGCGATGAAATTTTCATCTCGGGGAAGAAGGAAAAATTGTACGAGAAAAAAGTTCTAAGTAAATAAGTTCCACCCAATAATAAAACACCCAATTCAAGGAACATAATATCCCGTTTTACAAAAAAGAGCACCGCACTTAAGACAATCGCAACAACCGGCAATAAAACTATTAAGAAATCGAGCAGAAATTCGTCCCAGTAACTTTCAGGACGTCTCTCGTTAAAAACAACGTAAGGAGACTCACCTTTAGTTTCCGCCTGTCTGCTTAAAGCGAGCAGTCTTTTGGCTATTAAAGGATGCGTCGAGTGAAGCTCATAATACTTTGCCCAGGGACTCCATAAATCCCACCGCATGACGCTTTTTAATGTATCTTTATCTACATCTCTTCCCATAAATCGGGGATGATAAGAGGAGATTGCCAAAGAGACGGCTGAAGTCGGGTCGAATATTCCCATTGCTTTTATCGATTCCAACTGCGGTTTTCTGCGCTCTTTCTTCTTACCTTTCCCCGCAAGACCGTATCCTATCTTAACCAGAGCGGAGGCTAAATTATTAGGATTACAATTTTTACCTGCGAACCTATCGGCAAAATATTCTCTTACACGCGAAAAACCAAGGACCATGTACTCGGATATCAAATAAAGAACATAGGAACTTATTGCAATTGCGTAACGAACCGGGGCAGATTTGTCTTTTCCGCTTGTTTTTATTCGAATCAAGGTGCGAAAAATATAGTATAAAATCAAAGGTACAACGTATGCAATAGTCATAACAAGCATATCCCAGTGTACGGCGTGACCGATTTCATGCGCCACCACCGCTTCGAGTTCATCCTCTCCAAGAAGATCCATAAGCCCCGAAGTGATAATTATTCTTGCGTCATTGGGAACATGCCCGTAGGTAAAAGCGTTGGGTGAACCGTCATAAATTATTCCGAATTTCGGCACTCTGATATTGTGCTTAGGAGAAATATCTTTTAAAAAGGTCTGCAATTTTTCTGGTAACCTTTCCAGTGGTCTCCATCTCATCTTGTATAAAAATCGCAAAACGAAATCCATCAGGAAAGGAGAGATTAAAAATTGCACAAACGCTATGCCAACCCCGATAATCAAAGCTATAATCGGGTCAAGATAGCCCAGATTTACCAGCGAAATAAGAATCAGCGAAAGCAGCCCGTAAAGGATAAAAAGAGTCACTCCGGAAGTCAGAGCCAGGTTTGGCAAATGAACCGGCGCTCCTACAGGAGCTTTGAGTTCGGAAGGAAAGGTATTTTTATCGATTTCGATTTTTATAAAGAAATTTTTTTCGCTAAGAAATTCATCCAGTACTTCTTTATCTATCCAGACACCTCCCGTTTTAAGACAATAGTAAATCACCATTTTGTTTCCCCGTAAGGGTAGTCCGACGAGAGGAGTATGAGAATGAGGATTTAGAATTTTAGAGAGCCTGGAATTCTTTAGTCCGTCTTTAATTTTCCAGCGCAGATACTTAGGAGTTTTTGTAAAATAATAAATTTCTCCCCTATCCAGCCATATACCTTCGCATCTCGGACAATAATCCACCAGCACTCCGTTTTTAGTCATTACCGGAGCGAGTTCGCTTTCTTTACAGTTCGGACACTTCATTTTTTATTCCGTTATTACAATTATGCGCATTTTCAGGTAAATATTCAAGGGTAAAATTGGGATTCAGGATTTAGGGATTGGGATTTAGTAGAAAAATTAAACCATTCGTGTCATTTGTGTAATTTGTTGTTACTTGTTTTTGGGAAGGGTTGGGTTTTAAACAAACAGTTGTTTTCTCTGTGCACTCTGTGGTTAAATAAATACAAAATTTAGTTGGGAGTGGGGCTTTGTGTTCTTTGTGCCTTTGTGGTTAATTTTTCTCCAGGATTTCTTTCAGAAATTTCCCCGTATAGGATTTTTTTATTTCCGCGATTTCTTCAGGAGTACCCTCGCCGATAAGTTCTCCGCCTTCTGCTCCTCCTTCGGGTCCGAGGTCTATAATCCAGTCCGCGCATTTTATTACGTCAAGATTATGTTCGATAACAACGACCGTGTTGCCCATATCAACGAGCCGCCTCAGTATTTTTAACAACAAACGAATATCATGAGCGTGCAAACCGGTTGTCGGTTCGTCGAGAAGATAAAGAGTATCACCTGTTGCGACTTTGGAAAGTTCTTTTGCCAGTTTTATTCTCTGGGCTTCCCCACCCGAAAGAGTGGTCGCGGGCTGACCGAGTTTTATATATCCTAAACCCACATCCTGCAGGAGTTTTAACTTTTGCCTCGCATTTGGAATATCGAAAAAAAAGGAAAGAGCTTCCGATACCGTTAAATCGAGAACATCCGCTATATTTTTCTCTTTATATTCTACTTCCAGAGTTTCTTTTTTATACCTTTTTCCCTTGCAGGCTTTACAGGTAACGTAAACATCGGACAGGAAATGCATTTCTATTTTCTTCTGCCCCTGACCGCTGCATTCTTCACATCTTCCTCCCTCTACATTGAATGAGAATCTTCCCTTGTCGTAGCCCCTGACCCTCGACGCGGGGAGTTCGGCGTAAAAGTCTCTTATCGGATCAAATGCCCCTGTATACGTCGCAGGATTTGAACGGGGGGTTCTGCCTATGGGACTCTGGTCGATGTTTATTACTTTATCGATATTTTCCACTCCTTCTATTTTTTCGTGAGGAAGAGGAAGATATCTTGAACCGTGGAAGGTTCTCGCGAGCGCCCGGTATAAAATATCGATAAGCAGGGTACTTTTCCCTGAACCCGAAACACCCGTTATACAAACAAAGCAGTTCAGAGGTATTTCGACGTCCAGCTTTTTAAGATTGTTGCCTTCAGCACCCAGAATTTTGATGGTTTTATCTTTTTTCTTTTTATTTCGCTTATCAGGTACAGGAATTTTTTCTTTTCCGGAGAGATATTTGCCTGTTATAGTTTTACCGTTTTTCTTCAAATCCCCCGGGGTACCTGTAAATACGACTTTTCCTCCTTTCGCACCTGCGCCTGGACCAAGGTCTATTACCCAATCCGCGGATAAGATACTTTTGAAATCATGTTCTACCAATATTACAGTATTTCCGATATCTCTAAGAGATTTCAAAGTTTTGATCAGCCTCAGTATGTCTCTTTCATGCAGACCAATAGTCGGCTCGTCGAGGATATAAATAATTCCAACCAGACCGGAGCCGATTTGAGTCGCGAGATGTACTCTCTGCGCTTCTCCTCCGGCAAGTGTTTGAGTCGACCTTTCCAGAGTCAGGTAATCTACGCCTACGTCTTCCAAGAAACGAAGACGGTGAAGGATCTCTCTTATTAATTCATTAGCAATTTTCTGCCTTTCATCATTGAATTTTATATTTTCCGTGAATTTTCTTGCTTGAGTAATGTTCATCTTAGCGACATCATGTATGTTTTTATTATTTATTTTTATGGACAGAGCTTCCTTTCGCAGGCGAGAGCCGCCACATTCGGTGCAGGGTGCAAAGATCATATATTTTTCTATCTCGCTTCTTATCCAATCGGATTCGGTACTGCGGTGTCTTCTGTTCAGATAGGGTATCACTCCCTCCCAGTAATCAGCACCGTATAAAATTATATTTCTATCTTTTTCATTTATATCTTCCCAGGGGTTGTTTAAGTCCAAATTATATTTAAATGCAACATCATTTAATTCGCGCAGGAATCTCCCTCCGGGTTCTCCTACTGGCGCTATTGCCCCTTCAAGAATCGATAAAGATTCGTTAAGGATTATATTCTCCGGGTCTATTTCCATCTCGGTTCCTATGCCCTGACACTTCGGACAGGCTCCGTAGGGAGAATTAAAAGAAAATAGCCTCGGAGAAATTTCAGGATAACTTATTCCGCAGTCGGGACATGCAAATTGCGTGGAGAATATTCTGTTCTCGTCTTTATCGATATCCCTCAATATTAATATACCTTCGGTTTCTGAAAGAGCGGTTTCAACGGAATCTGCAATTCTGCTTCTTATTTCTTTTTTTGGCATTATTCTATCTACGACTATTTCGATATTATGCGGTTTGTTTTTATCGAGTTCGGGAACGCTCTCAATATCAAAAATTTCGCCGTCTATTATCACTCTTACATATCCTTTTTCCTCAATTCTACGCAACTCTGCCGAAAATGTACCCTTTTTCCCTCTGGCAATAGGAGCAAGTATGTATAGATGCGAATCTTTAGGGTATGATAAAATTTGAGCAACAATTTCATCCACGGTCTGAGAAGATATTTCCTTTCCGCAATTGTAACACTCTGCGGTTCCGGTTCTCGCGAAAAGAACACGAAGATAATCGTATATTTCGGTTACCGTACCCACGGTTGAACGAGGGTTACGAGAAAGTTTTCTCTGTTCTATTGAAATTGTGGGGGACAGGTTTGTTATAGATTGAACCTCCGGCTTATCCATAACACCTAAGAACTGTCTGGCGTAAGCCGACAGCGATTCGACATATCTTCTCTGTCCTTCCGCGTATATTGTATCAAACGCCAGAGAAGATTTGCCCGACCCGGAAATGCCGGTTATAATCACCAACTCGTCACGCGGTATATCGACGTCTATTCCTTTTAAGTTGTGAACAGACGCTTTCTTGATCTCAATATTTTTTTTCATACTCGGATATTATCCGTGAAACCTCTTTAGGATCAGCTTTACCTTTAGTTTTCTTCATTACCTGACCGACGAAGAATCCGATAAGTTTTTTCTCTCCTTTCTTCAAACGAGTTGATTCATCCGGATTCTCATCTAAAACTTCCCGTACAATTTTCTCCAAGGCATTTGAATCTGATATTTGGGCAAGATTCTTTTCTTTTACTATTTGCTTCGGCGCTTTTTTTGTCCTAGTCATTTCCGCGAGCACTTCCGCTCCAGCATTCCTTGAAATTTCACCACTTAGAACCATTTCTATCATCTCGGCAAAAGAGGCTGCGGATATGTCAGGTCCCCCCAGACTTCTGTAATCTCTAAGAATCCATTTGCTTACTTCCAGGGGTTCATTAACTAACTTTAAGATTTCTTCAAATAAACTCGAAGCAGCAGAGGAACTCGATATTATTTTTGCGTCTTCCTTGCTGAGTCCAAGGGAGATATATTTTTCTTTTTTCCTCCCGGGTAATTCCCCGAGAGTCGCTTTAATTTCCTCTATCCATTTTTTATCCACATTGAGAGGCGGCAGGTCCGGCTCGGGAAAATATCTGTAATCGGAAGATTTCTCTTTTGAACGAGCCACCCACGTTTTACCGGTTTCCTCGGAATAATGTATCGTAGCCTGTTCAACCACTTCGCCCGCCTCGAGAATACCTATTTGTCGTTTAATTTCAGATGAAAGCGAGTTTTTAACCGCTTTAAAAGAATTTAGGTTTTTTACTTCTGTTCTTGTCCCGAGTTTTCCTTCTTCTTTACTTACCGAAATATTAGGTTCGCACCTGAATTCAGCCCTTGCCATTACAGCATCAGAAATGCTCTCGAATTGTAATATTTTCTGTAAAGTTTTAAGATAAGCGACCGCCATATCCGGCGAGTCTATATCCGGTTCCGTCACAATTTCTATTAAAGGCACACCGGATCTGTTGTAGTCGATAAGGGATTTATCCGTTTCGTGTATCGATTTTGCTGATTCTTCTTCAAGATGCACCCTTTTAATTCTTATCTCTTTGCCTTCTACTAAAATTTTTCCATCCGTTGCGATTGGAAATCTATATTGTGTAATCTGGTAACCTTTTGGTAAATCGGGATAGAAGTAATTTTTTCTTGCAAAAATTGATTTCGTATGTATTTCGCAATTCAAAGCAAGACCGGCTTTTATAGCGAGTTCCACGGCCTTTTTATTAAGGGACGGAAGAACTCCGGGAAGCCCCAGGCAAATAGCGCAGACATTAGTGTTTGCTTCTTCTCCGAAAGCTACCGGACAGCCGCAGAATAATTTTGTCTCTGTTTTGAGCTGAGCGTGAACCTCGACGCCGATTGTTGGTCTGTATTCACTCATCTCTGACTTCCTTTAAAAATCCTTCAAACGGTGCCATTTTTTCTACGAGTCTGACAATGGAAAGAATTCCTTTCTCATCAAAAGGTTTTCCGATTATCTGGTAACCTATGGGAAGATTCCCTATCATTCCCGCCGGTGCGACTACCGCGGGAAGACCTGCTAAATTGGCTCCGGCAGTCATTCGGTCCGGTACGTGCATTCTGATCGGGTCATCGGTTCGCTCTCCTATAGGGAATGCGGGCGTGGGCGTTGCGGGAGTTAAAAGATAATCTACTTCTCTAAAAACCTCATTGAATTCCTGCGTTATTAATCTCCTTATGAGGTCGGCTCTTTCATAATATTCGGCAATAGCTTCCGAGGAAAGAACGAATGTACCCACAAGGATTCTCCTTTTTACTTCAGGAAGGAAACCTGCATCCCTGGATTTTCTTATAGTATCGTGAAAGCTTTCCCCGTTTTTTCGAAGGCCGTATCTGACGCCGTCGTATCTCGCGAGGTTAGAAGAGGCTTCGGCGTATGAAATTACCTGGTAAGTTGGTATTATATAGCCAGTAGTCGGCAGGGATACTGACTTGAATGATATACCTTCTTTTTCGATTCTTCTCTTAATTTCCATAACAGACGAGTGAACTCCCGGGTCTATATGTTTAAAATACTCCTCGGGTATACCTATCTTTATGTTTTTGGAAACTTCGTTTAAATCGCTGTAATCATCGATTTCCTTTTTTGAAGAAGTCGAATCCTTCGGGTCATACCCGGCTATAACTTCGAGCATAATTCCGACATCCACAGAATTTCTTCCGATAATTCCAATCTGGTCAAGAGAAGACCCAAAAGCAACGAGCCCATACCTTGAGACTCTTCCGTAGGTCGGTTTAAGTCCAACCAGTCCGCAGTAAGAGGCGGGCTGGCGCACCGAACCGCCTGTGTCGGAACCGAGTGAAATAACGGCACTCCCAGAAGATACAGCCGCGGCAGAACCGCCGCTCGAGCCGCCCGGAACTTTTGTCTCATCAAAAGGGTTTTTAGTCGGTCCATAGTAAGATCTCTCGGTTGAAGAACCCATTCCGAATTCATCAAGATTGGTTTTCCCTATAAAAATTCCTCCGTTTTTCTCTATTCTCTCAATCACGGTGGCTGAAAACGGCGGAATAAATCCCTTTAAAACATTGGAAGCACAGGTTGTAGGGACTCCTTTTATATTTATGTTATCCTTAACTGCTATTGGTATACCCCTTAATTTGCCCTTCGAATCTTTCTTCAATCCTTTTCTTGCGAGTTCTTCAGTAACCGTTATATAAGCGTTAAGAGACGGATTTATTTTTTTAAGGCAGTTAGTAAGGAGACCAGTCGGAGTGATTTCTCCTTTTTTGAATAGTTCCTGATATTCAGGTATTGTCTTCATTTATCATCCTGTTTATGGTAAAATGATTTTTGTACTGTTCTTTAGTGTTTGACAGAACTTCCTTTACCGACAGAGGTTTTTCTTTTTTATCATCTCTAAAAGGCAAGGCTTCCACGCTAAGGTGCGTAGTATTCGGGGTCTGGCGTACCTCAACCTCCTGGATTTGTCTAATGTGTTTGATTATTTTATTAAGATCTTCCTGAAGTTTCTTTTCTTCTTCTCTCTCCAGTTCGATATTCGCGAGTTTAGAAAGATGTTTTATATCAACTTCTTTCATCGAAGAACCTCCGTTTGATTTTTTTTGTCGTGCCGTTAAATGATATCAATAATTTGTCTCCGTCCACCACATCCAATATCTCTCCCCTGCCGAATATAGGATGATTTACCCACTTACTATCATTTTTATTATCTCTTAAAATATATTGCTTCTTTTCGTTTCCGCCAGGTGTATAATCTTCCAGGTTTTCGATAGCTCCGGGGGGTAATTCCTTTAAGAAAGATGATGGAAGAATACTTCTTGTGCTTCCCCATCCTGCTCCGTGTGTTAAGAAATAAGACAAAAATAATTTCTTCCGTGCTCTTGTTATTCCGACATAAAAAAGACGACGCTCTTCTTCCGTGTTGCCTTCCTTAATACTTCTGTAATGAGGCAGAAGCCCTTCCCCGATTCCGACTATAAAAACTACGTCGAATTCAAGTCCTTTTGTGTTATGCAGAGTCATTAAATTGACGGAATCAGTTCGACTCCAGCTATCGATGTCGGTTTTTAATCCCACTTCGGTCAGGTATTCTTCCGGCGAATACTTCTCCGAGTTCTCAGTAAACTCATATGCTGCCGATAGCAATTCCTGTATATTCTCGATTCTGCTTTCCGATTCAATCGTATCCGTCTCTTTAAGAATATCCACATATCCGGTTTTCTCTACAATCGCCACTATAAGTTCATCTATACGCTTTATTTCTTCCAGAGATTTTATGAGATTTACAAAATCCGCGATTGGCTGTTCCTGTCCGGCTAGCTTACATGAAGCCTCCCAGAGAGAAATATTTTCTTCCTTTGCTTTCATTTCTGTTTTTTCTCTTGTTATTTTGCCGATACCTCTTCTCGGAGTGTTTAAAATCCGGAAAAAGGAAACCGTATCCTTCTTGTTGACTATGAACTTAACATAGGATAGGATATCCTTTATTTCCTTTCTCTGATAAAATTTCACTCCTCCTACGATCACGTACGGAATTTCTTCTTTTAATAAAGCATCTTCTATTGCTCTTGATTGAGCGTTTGTTCTGTAAGCAATAAGTATATCCTTCTTATTGTATTTGCCCAGTTCTTTTTTTAAAAGTTTTATTAGTTTGGCGGCTTCTTCTTTCTCCGAAAAAGCCGAAAAAAGCGTGATTTTTTCTCCCTCTTCCTCTTTGGTCCAGAGGGTTTTCCCTTTTCTTAAGCGGTTATTTTTAACGACAGTTGAGGCTACTTCAAGAATTCTCTTTGTAGATCTATAATTTCTTTCAAGTTTGTAAACTTTTGAATTTGGAAAATCATCCTCAAAGTCAAGAATATTGTTTATATCCGCACCTCTGAACCCGTATATTGACTGGTCGTCGTCACCCACAACAAAGACATCTTTATATCTCTCCGACAATTTTTTTAATATCTGATACTGCGAAGGATTGGTATCCTGATATTCGTCAACCAATTTGTATTTGAACCTATCATTTAAATTCTTTCTTATTTCCGTGTTGGAGTCGAGAAGTGTGTAGAAATTGAATAAAAGATCGTCAAAATCCATCGCGTCATTTTCTTTAAGTCTTGTTTGATATTCCTGATAGATATTCTTAATCAGTTCTGTTTTATAATTGTATGGTTTGAATTCGTATTCATCAATAAGTCTGTTCTTTAGATTTGATATAGTGCGGTGAACATAATAAAAATCAAGGGTTTTTTCTCCTATATCGGAATCTCTTATAATATTTTTGATCAGATTATGTTGATCCTGAGTATCGTAAATAATAAAATTCCTCGAATATGTCGTGCAGGAAGCGAATTCACGTAATAATCGTGCACAAATTGAGTGGAATGTTCCCATCCATATTCCTTTTGTCGACCTCCTTACCAATGAATATAGACGCTCTTTCATTTCGTCGGCTGCCTTATTTGTAAAAGTCACAGCAAGGATATTATAGGGTTTTACGTCTTTTTGCTCTAAAAGGTAAACGATCCTGTAAGTTATAACTCTTGTTTTGCCACTTCCGGCCCCTGCTAATACAAGCGCGGGGCCGGAAGTGTGTGTAACTGCTTTTTCCTGTTCTTCGTTAAGATTTTTCTTTAAGCTCAATTATAAAAAATCACGAAGCCAAATCTATGCAGCTGTCCCGTTACTCTACCGAGAGCACTTTAAATTCAATTCTTCTGTTCTGGCTTCTGCCATCGCGAGTTGTATTTGAAGCTACGGGCTGGTACTCTCCGTACCCTCTTGCTTCCAATCTGCTGGCAGCTATTCCCCTTTGTATGAGGTAGTTCATTACCGATTGAGCTCTTCTTTCGGATAGCCCCTGATTGTAAGTTTCCGAGCCGACCGAATCAGTATGCCCGCCTATCTCAACTCTCACCTTTTCATTCGCCTTGAGTACCTGTACAACCTGGTCCAAAATAGGATATTCCGCTGGTGGAATGACTGCCTGACCTGATGCGAAATTAATACCTCTTAAAACAATTACTTCTTCCTTTTCTAACTTTTTAACAAGCTTTACATTCTTTATTGTAGTTTCACCTTTTATAATTTCTACCGGGAAAGTCTCGGGCAGATAACCATCGGCTGAAACGCGGACATTATAAGTGCCTGCTTCAACTTCTGTCTGGAAAACACCTTTAACCGCATCCGAGGCGATTTTTGTGAGTTCCGTACCGAGAAATTCGATATATGCCGCAAGCGGTACCTCATCTCTGAAAGAACTTACCGTGCCAGTAAAAACGCCTGTCTCCTTTTCTGTTTTTCTTAGAACAGTATTAATGTTGACAGTTGCGGAAGGTTTTACTGTAATAGTGGCTGTTCTCGGGAGATAGCCTTCTTTAGAAAGCTCTAAATCATAAACACCGGGAAGTATCTCTATGGTTACTTTACCGTCTTCTGCGGTTTGGTAACTAAGAGGTGAATCTTTTATATTTACCGTAGCAACCAGGGGTTCGTTTGTCGACATATCGTTTACAGTTAAAGCGATAGTACCCTTTTGCGGCTCCTCTTTCTTTTCTTTTTTAATTATAGTGCTTTGCAAGGTGAAACCGATTTTGAATCTCCACTGACCAATTTCATCAAACGCTAAATCAGGAACAAAATCAGTCGAATCGTTAAAAACGTGGTCGACCGCCACATCGAATGAGAATTTTTCAGGAACCATGAACCTGATACCGAAAGTACCAATCAATGTATCCTGCAAATCCTCTCCGGGTCTTATATTTGCCGCTTCGAAAACAAAACGTGTAAATGGTCCGGCTGCTATTTCGAAACCCCCGCCGACGCGTAACAAATCCGGCATCTCAACTCCGGGCAGGACATCCTGCAAACTTCCTCTCTTAACGTACCCTAAATTTATATGCGCAAGAAGAGGGTAAATCTCAAAATCATTTAAGAGATCTACTGCAAGACTCGGATTATATTTATATGTGGGATAGAAAAAGTTCGGCGCGCCTACTATGGAAGCATGATTTGCCGGTGAAAATGGATTGAACGACGTTCCCAGGTGTCCTCCTACTAACCATTTAAAAGATTGATCTCCTATTGCGGAAGTTCCTACGGCAGGTACATAAAATTTCAAACCACCGTACAGGTTCTTCCAACCGTATTCGTTATAGACGTCATCACCGAATAAGTTGTCGCTGTATGAGTATTTATCGTATACTGTGGTTCCCAGATAAATCTCAAAAAGATCTATAACGCCGTAAGTAAAACCGAATTTCGAATTAGCGGCTATGTGTTTGTACGAACCGAACTCATGCGTTGCCCCGCCGGCACTTGCATTAAAATTGAGAGTCGCATAAGGAAGGGTTCTTGCCGAGTAAAGATTAAAAGTTCCGCTGCCCGAGTTGAAAGACGAAAAACCAAACAACACTACTAATAACACATTCATTTATTCCTCCTTTTCATTCCAGATTTTTTGTAAAAAATTTCTGAATTTAGGGTTTTTAAGTATCGCTCTGTTAATATGGAAATAAGACTCTAAAGAAGTACTTGTATTTGATACTCTCTGACATAATTCCGTACATAAGCCCATAGTAAATTCGCTTAATAATTTAGGATTGGTTTTACTTAACCTCTTAATATCTTTTCGTGTTATTTTTAAAAGCTTTAAATCCGTTAATGCTTGTACTGATGCGCTACGAGGATTCCCTCCGAATAGACTCATCTCTCCGAAAAAATTACCCTTTTCTAAAGTGGCAAGAATAATTTCTTTCTTTCCTCTTCTGAGCAGTACTTTCACTTTGCCTTCAACTATGATAAACATATAATCGCCGGGATCTCCTTCTTTAACTATGAAGTCTCCCTTGTTCTTCCCAATTAAGGACAGTTCTTTCTTAAAGTCTTCTTTATCATGAACATAATCCAGCAAATTTATATGCCCTCCTGAAAATATTTTTTTACTATTTTATATTCTGGGTCGTGAAGGAATCGAACCTTCGACCCCCGGCTTAAAAGGCCGGTGCTCTGCCGATTGAGCTAACGACCCTGCTATAATTTATAATTATATGAGAATTTTAGAAATTATCAACCCTTTATTACCTACTTTTTTATTTTTTTTCTTACCAGCAATGCAACTTCTTTATGAATAGATTTGACCTCTTTTAAAACCTCTTTATGTTTTTTATCTATTGTTCTTAAATAATCTGTATCTTTTAAGAAATTGAAGTTAATAAGTACGTTGTAAGATGCACTTCTACAGGCTGCCAGCGCCATTTCACCGGCTATTCCAGTATCGCTAATGGCGTTCAAATTCCCTATTTTTGCCATGGTGAGAGCCAGTTCGGCTGCGCTCCGGCTTTTTTCCATGACCTCAAGAGGAACTTCAATTGCTCTTTTTATCGCGTTCTGAATCTCATCATCCCTTTTTTGTTTCTCCTCTTCTGTTCCTCTGGGAAGACCGAAAGTAGCCATCAATTTTGTAAAAACTTCCATATCTTCGTAAAAAAGAGATAGGAAGTCGTCGCTTAATTTTTTCGCTTCCTCAATAATTTTTTTAGATTCTTCCCAATATTCTTCATACTTTTTCTTACGCTCAGTCAAGTTCCCGACCATTGAAGTAAGAGAACAAGAAAGCGCTCCTACAAGTGCAGCCACAGAACCACCACCCGGCGTAGGTGCATCGGAAGAAAGTCTTTCTAAAAAATCAGATATTGAAATATTCATAACATCTCCTTTTTCATTTTGTATTCCATAATTTTTTCTTCCGGAAAAAATTCATATCTGCTGGAAAGCCCAAGATAATTAATCGCTGTATTAATTATTTTGTTTTTAGAACTTCTATCCTCTGAAGACTCTCTGGCAAGATAAAATTTCCCGGAGTTGAGTAGAGCCTCTTCGGGAACAAGTCCTACCAATTCACTTCCGGCAACTTCGACACCCAATTTTTTTGCTTCCTTTTCGACTTCTTCAAAAAGGCGGTGAAGCGGAGTTACTCGAAAGTCGATCAAATTTGTCGAAACCTGGGCGCATCCGAATTCCTCGATATACCACCCAATCGCTTTCACTTCTTTCAGGGTACCCGGCACTCTCACTTTATTGCCATTATTGTCAACCTTTACTGTGCCTGATTCCCGAATTTTTTCTGCTATCACATTAGCTAATTTTGTTTCTTTTGTCTTAAGATTTATATTGAAAGCAATTAAAAAATCCCGCGCGCCTATTATGCTTGCTCCTGATTTCTCGTTGAATTTTGCTTCTCCGAAATCCGGTTTCCATTCGGGATTTTTTAATTTTTCTTTTAGTTTTTCATATCCCCCTTCGCGAATATTTGATAAATCTTTTCTTTCTTCTCTGGCAGCCGACTCACCATAGAGGTAGACTGGAATATCCAATTCTTCCGCCACTTTTTGACCAACTTCTCTTGTAATATCGATACACTCCTCTATTGTCATATCCCGAACAGGAATAAAAGGGCAAACATCGACTGATCCTATGCGTGGATGAACTCCTTTGTGCTTTCTCATATCAATCAGTTCCGAAGTTTTTTTAAATGTTTTATAGATAGCTTCTTTAATGGCTTTCGGGTTTCCGGCTAAAGTAAGCACAGTTCTATTTGTTGAGGCTCCTGTATAAACATCCAGAAGGTAAGCACCCGCAGTACTCTTGGCTTCGTTAGTTATAGCTTTGATTTTTTCTATATCTTTTCCTTCGGAAATATTAGGAATACATTCGATAATTTTCATTTTTTTAAGAATACGAAGGATGAATTTAAAGTCAAGAAGGGAAAAGATGTTCTCACGCAAAGAGCACAAAGACACAAAGAAAAAATATGTTGCTTAAAAACCCCACTCCACCCCATTTATCTCACACAAAGCCACAAAGAACACAAAGAAAGAAAATTAAATTTGTTTTTCCCTCCCACACCCCCACGAGAGAAACAACAAATAACACAAATAGATGAATGTTTTTAATACCTAAAAATAATCCTGCAAAGTGGCTTTGTGTGAGATAGTATTTTTTGGGGTTGGGTGGGGAAAACAACAAAAAAATCTCCGCGTTCTCCGTGTCTCCGTGTGAAAATATTTTTTAATAAATCTCAACCCGGATGCCTGCTTTCGCCCATCTGCCGGGCATCGGAATCCATTGTGCCTGAGTATATTCCGTATTTAAAAGATTGGTTATATCTATAAAAAATTCGGAATTTTTGATTTCCAGGGAGATTTTCGTATCCAGGATGAGACGCCTCTCGGAATCGGGCAATATTTCATAGCGGGCTTTCCAGATTTGTTTCAAACTGCTGCTTAACTCATAATCTGCGCTTAATGTGAATTTATGCTCCGGTTGCTTAAGAAGATATTTAGATTGAAGAGAGCTTTCTTCTCTCTGCAAGTTTAGAAAAGTATATCCAAGGTCAACAGATGGTACTGGAAATTTTTTGTACATGCGAACAATGGGTTTGTAATTAATATTTACATCTAACCCTTTTACGGTAACATCTCCTGCATTTTCTGCTCTCCATGGTTCGGATGAAGTTTCCCTGACCCAATCGATTATATTTTTTTCTTTCCTTAAAAATGCATTGATATTTGTTAATATACTGCCTCTTATCATCTTAATACCTGTTTCGAAAGACGATGCCCTCTCGGGTGTAAGATCCGGATTCCCTATATTTGCAGGACTATCCAGGTATAATTCCGTGTATGAGGGAACGCGAAAAGCTCTCTCTATAGATGCGTATAAATGGGTTTGGGAGTTAAATCTGAAACCGATATCTACTCCCGGATAAAAATACCAATCCCAGTCGGAATAATAAAAGAGCGATGAACCAAAAATAATTGTGATGTTTTTCATTGTCGGAAGTTTATGCTCGAAAAAGAATAGTGATTTCGTGCGGGAATAGCTACCGATACTTGTACTCCTTATTTTTTCTCCTTCCCCTTCTAAACCTGCGGTTGTAATACCTGCTCTGGAATAAATTGTCGATTTCAGTGCCAACCCGTATGTATGTGTCGTATGATCACCTGTATAATAACTCGGATCTTCAAAATCTAAAATATCATTATCCTTATGACGTCTCCAGTAAACGCTTATATTGTTTTTTTCAAAATCTATAGAACCTTTTGCAAAAGCAGTTTTCGTATGTTCCCGCTCATTAGGATTGTTATCTGAATAGAAGCAGTTAGCCCCAAACTCTTTATCGTTATAGCCGAGAGAAATATCTCCGTTGAGTTTTCCGTAATCAATGCTTGATTTAAAGAATACATTCCATAGATTGAAATCAGTATTGTAACGGTATCCATCTGATCTTTTTCCTGAAACCGAAAAATAATTGTTGAAGACACCTAAAGGTTGGGAAAGAGAAAGATTTCCTTCAAGCAGTTTATAGTCTCCTCCCATTGCTTTTATTTCCAGATTCTTTGTTTCTCCTTTTTTCGTTATTATATTTATAACCCCGGTGAAGGCTCCCGCTCCGTATAGCCTTACTCCCGGACCCTTTAATATTTCTATTCGCTCTATATCTTCTAATTGAACTGGAATATTCAGATTATGGTGTGCCGTTTGAGGATCGTTCATTTTTATCCCGTCTATTAAAATAAGACTTTGTTCGAACGTTCCTCCTCCGACGGAAACATCAGATTGGATACCTTGGGGGCCTCTCTCGCTTATTTCGACTCCCGAAATATATTTTAACAGGTCCGCAATTCCACTTGCGGGGCTGCTTTCTATTTCTCCCTTCTCAATTACAATAACATCTCTATTTGTTCCCAATAAAGTTGTGGGTATTTTGCTTGCTGTGACTATTAAAGGCTCCATTATATAAAGTTGGCTCTGTTGTGCCCAAATAGATGTTACCGAAAAGAGAATTAAAAGTATGATGCGTTTATACATCGTAATTATTCTATTTCTAATCTTCTCACTTTATTTGTTTTTTTTCAGAGCATCAGTTAGAAGCTTTATAGCGCAGAATTCTCCGCACATCGAACAGACTTCTTTGATTTTGGGCGTCATTTTATTCCTAGTGCTTTTAGCTTTTTCGGCATCTATTACAAGTTCAAACTGCCTTTCCCAGTCCATCTTTTTCCTTGCAATTGAGATTTCTTTGTCCCATTCTTTTGCACCGGGAATACCTTTTGCTATATCACCTGCGTGAGCAGCTATTCTAGATGCGATGACTCCTTTCTCGACATCTTCAAGGTCAGGTATTCCAAGATGCTCAGAGGGAGTAACGTAACAGAGAAAGTCTGCCCCGTAATATGCTGCCACAGCTCCGCCGATTGCCGATACAATATGATCGTAACCCGGGGCAATATCCGTTACCAGAGGACCCAAAACATAAAAAGGTGCTCCATGACAGATTTTCTTTTCCATTTTTACATTCATCTCGATTTCGTTTAACGGAATGTGACCCGGACCTTCTATTATTACCTGAACATCTCGCATCCAAGCTCTCTTTGTTAATTCTCCGAGAATACTCAACTCATGGAATTGAGCTCTATCAGATGAATCCTCAATCGCTCCCGGGCGAAAACCATCTCCTAACGACAGAGTTATATCATAATCGGAAGCGATATCGAGTATTTTATCGAAGTTGGTATATAAAGGATTCTCTTTCTTATTATAAAGCATCCAGGTTAAGAGTAAGGTTCCTCCTCTAGAAACCACGTCCATTACTCTGCCTTCGCTTTGAAGACATTTGAAAGTTTCCAGCGTTACGCCGCAGTGAAGGGTCATAAAATCCACTCCATCTTCCGCCTGTTCTTCTATCACTTCGAAGATTTGTTTCTCTGTCATGTGGACTATACCACCTTTCTTTTGAACAGCTTCTATCGCAGCCTGATATATGGGTACGGTTCCAAGAGGAATAGTTGTTTTCTTTAGAATTTCTTGTCTGATTTTTCTGATATCTCCGCCGGTAGAAAGATCCATAATGGTGTCCGCGCCTGCTTTTTCAGCTAAAATAGCTTTTTTAACCTCAAACGTTATATCTGATTTATCGGTCGAAGTACCAACATTTGCATTAATTTTTGTTGTAAGAGGGTAACCAATTCCAGTCGGCTTTACTTTTTTTCTTTTTTTGTTCCTGGTTATTACAATCCTTCTCTCGAGTATTCCTTTGATTAGAACATCGAGTTGTATTTTTTCTGCTCTTGCGATTTTCTGAACCAAAGAAGGAATTCTACCCTTTTTTAGTTCAGTAATAATTCCCAATTAAAATCCTCCAAAAATTAAATTCTCCGGGTCCAAATTGATATTATCTTTCTTTATTTCATAATAAAGATATGGATAAGGAGCTCTTCCGGACTGACCGACATAGCCTATTACAGAACCTCTTTTCACTTTCTCTCCTTCTCTAACAGCAGCGTTTAGCAAATGAGAATAGGAGCTCACAAGCCCGCATGAATGTGCAATTTCAACAAAAAGTCCCTTACCTTTGTCGTTACCTACCTGTCTTACAATACCATCTCCGGTTGAAACTACCGGAGTATTTAAGGATGATAAAATGCTAATTCCTTTATGGGGCTTTTTCTTGCCCGTATAAGGATCTATTTGATTTCCGAACCTCCTTATTATATGCCCTTTTACTGGCATTATAGAAGGCATAGAGCTTAAAGTAGAATAATCAAGTTTAGAAGTGGCTTCAAAAACCGAATCGACCCACATGGACATCACCATGAGGCTCTCCGGAGAAAAATCAAAAGTACTTTGAGGAACGTCTTCCAAAATATTGTGTTCCCTAAAGGCTATATACTGCTCTTGAAGTAAAGAATCAATTTTCCCTTCAAATTCAGCTGCTCTTTTCCTGAGCTCGGAAACTTTTTCTTTGAGCTTTTGATTGTCTGTTTCCAGGAAAGCAAGAGAAGACACGTTAACGAAATTTTGGAGATTGTTAAAGAAATAAAATCCGCTGAGAATAAGTATTAAAACAATAAGTATTATAACAAAAAAAGGTATTTTTAACCATTTGTTTTGACCCTTATCATGCGGAATTAATACAATCTTAAGGAATGAATGCTTCATCTATAGGAGTGTTTTCCCTTAGTTGTTTTAATGCACGATTTCTAAGTTGTCTTACTCTTTCCCTGGAAACACCAAGAATTCTTCCAATTTCTTCTAAAGTGTGAGGCCTTTTCCCTTCCATCCCAAAGTAGTAAATTATAATTTTTCGATCCCTTGGCTTGAGTCTATCAAGACTGTATCTTATGTCTTCTATAAATTTATTTCTATAGTACTCTTCTTCTGGTGTTACAACATCTTCAGAGATTACATCGAGGTATTCTAAGTCATCTGTATTTTTTATTGTATCATCGAGGGAGATATCGTGTTTTGCTACTTTGATTGACTCTTCTATCTTTTCAACATCTGTATCCAACTCCTCTGCAATTTCTTCTATAGAAGGCTCCCTGCCTATTTCTCTGGTCACCCTTTCTTTTGTTTTCTTGACTTTCAGCATTTTCCCCGCCCTGCTCATGGGAAGACGGTAAGATTTTATATGTTCAGTTACAGCTTTCATTATAGCCTGTTTAACCCACCAAACGGCATAAGACAGGAATCTGACCCCTCTGCGTTCATCAAAACGCTCTGCAGCTTTAATCAAACCTACATTACCTTCGTTAATGAGATCTGTAAAAGGTGTTCCCATATTCCTGTAGGCCTTCGCTACAGAAACCACAAAGCGGAGATTAGATTCCACTAATTTCCTTTTCGCATTTTGATCTCCCAAACGAGCCCTTCTCCCCAATTCCTTTTCCTCTTCTGGGGTAAGGAGATCATATTTTTGAATCTCCTGTAAATAAACAGGTAGAGAACCTCTAACCTTTTTTATTTTTTAACTCTCCCCTATGCTTATAACTCTTATTGAGCCGTCTGGCAAGTTCAAAAGCAACACCAATGGTGGATTGAAATCTTTTTTAGCTATTTTTATATCTTCTATATCATTTATTTTCATAGATCTATTTTTAGCTTGAACCAAAGTTATTAAGGATTTCTCTATAACCCCAGCTTTATCTGCCAGACTACCTTCCTTTACCTCACTTACAAACACTCCATTCTCAGCTTTATCTCCCCAGATGCTTTCCGCTTCTTTTGAAGTAGCAGGCAACATCAGCATACCCAACCACTCTTCTCCACCCATCGGCCTACTGGAAACCTCCCCGGCCGGCCTCTTCCCCATTTTAACTGTTAGGGTTTTCTCCCCTCCGTTCCTCCAAACTGTCACTTCTACTTTAGCATTCGGACTTTTGGAAGCTATCAGCTTTCTTAAAATGTTTACATCCTCTATTTTTTTATTATCTATCGTTAAAATTATATCACCTTCAGCAAGACCCGCTTCAGCTGCCGGCGTTTCTTCCTCAACCCGCATAACGTAAACGCCTTTCTCATAAGGATAGTTTAAAGCTTTTTTGATTTCTTGACTTAAATTTTCAGGAACAATACCCAAATACCCTCTCTCCACAGTCCCTGTTTCTACAAGAGATTGTAATACATCCATCGCGATATCTATGGGTACAGCAAAACCAATACCTATGTTCCCCCCTGTCTGCGATACAATCATAGTGTTTACCCCCACAACCTTTCCTTCAGAGTTAATCAAAGGACCACCTGAGTTTCCCTGATTTATAGCCGCATCTGTCTGGATGAAATCCGCATAAATGTTCCTGCTTAGAGATACTTCAGATCTTCCCTTTGCGGAAACAACCCCGGCGGTTACCGTACCGAAGAGACCGAATGGATTACCAATAGCTATTACCCAATCGCCAACTTTTAAGTCTTCAACACTTCCGGGTGTAATATCAGGTAAATCTCCACCTTTTTTTATCCTTATTACTGCAACTTCCGTCTCAGGGTCTCTTCCGATTACTTCCAAATCGTTTCCGCTAAACTTTCTTTCATCGGACAAAGATACCGTTAGTTGTTGAGCGTCTTTTACCACATGATTGTTTGTTAGTATGTAATCTTTCCCTTTATATTCGACGATAAAACCCGAACCCAACCATTTCTGTTCCTGTTCCAAATTTTTCCTTGGCACTTCTCCAAAAAATCTCCTAAAAAAAGGATCGTCAAAAAAATCATAATAAGGCGATCTGTAAACAACTGTTCTTTCCCCTTCTATTGAAACTACTGCAGTAGAAGTTTTATCAACTATGGGCGCAAAAGAAATCTTGCCAGCCGCAGCATATGTTTCCACTTTCTCGCTTTCCGGTTTTGCATTCAGTGAAAAACTGGCAGCCGTTATCACACCTACAAAAAATCCTACAATAGCAACGACAGCAACAAAAGAAGCTCCATATACAATTAGTTTTTTATTCAAAAGCTCTCCTTTTCACTTTCCCCACTCGTGTTTTATATCTTAATTCGAAGCAGAGTCTAAATAATTTTAACTTTTTTTTCCGGTTAGGTTATTTTAACTTCTACTTCTTTAGTTTTTCTTTTTTCTGTCTTTGGTAGAGTAATCCTCAAAACACCTTTCGTGTACTTAGCGTTTATTTTTGATTTATCTACCTCCATTGGCAAGCTTACCGATCTCATAAAATTTCCGTAGGAACGCTCAACCCGGAGGTAAGATTCTTCTTGCCTTTTCTTTTCTTCCTTCTTTTCTCCTTGAATAATAAGTTTATCTTTTTTTATCGAAATTTTTAAATCCTTCTTTTCCACACCAGGTATCTCCATAAATATAATATATTTGTCTTTGTTTTCTTTTATATCCAGAAGAGGGTAAACCCCTATACCTGCGCCAACTTTTGAAAAACCCGCGAAGAAATCTTTAATTATATCATCAAAATCTTCTCTCAGATTAAAAATCCTCCCAACTGGATCATCCCGCGCTAAATCTTTCTTAGCCATAATACAACCCCGTTTTTAAGATTTTTTACACGATTATCAGTAAATATTATATATATAATTTTTAATTTGTCAACCCTGTTTTTATAAAAGAATGCCCTCAGAGGGGAGAGGGCATTCTTTAATAAGGAGGTTGTTATGTTCTTCATAAATAAAGACGAAAAAAAATCCGAAAGGTTCCGTAATTTTTGTAGGAATTCTATTAATTTTCTTTTTTCTTTGAGTAGTCAACTGTTCTTGTGTTTTACTTTCTTCGGAATATCAAAAATCAAATATCAAAATGTAAAATTACAATATTTTAAGCTTTTAGCCATTGGCTTTCCCGCCTATGGTTTTGATATTTATTTTATTAAAAAGCTAAAAGCAAATAGCCAAAAGCTAATAGCTACGTCCAGGATTTTAAAATCCTGATTGATTATACTGTTGCAAAAAACATTACAACCATTATTATTATTCATAATTATGTGGTATTTAATAGATACTGGTTTTAAAGATCCTTATTTCAATATGGCGTACGACGAATCTTTAATGGGTTGTGTAGACGACAAAAACACAGTTTTTTTAAGATTTTTTAACTTTTCGCCGGTTTCTGTTTCTCTGGGGTATCACCAGGAAGCAGGAAATTGGCTCAAAGAATTAGAAAATAGAGGTTTTAAGTGGGTCAGACGCAGGACAGGAGGAAGAGCGGTCATTCACTCATCCGATTGCACTTATTCTATGGTTTTTCACCGAGGTAATCCGATTATCGGAGGGAATGTAATTGAGTCTTACGGAAAAATCTCATTTGCTTTCAAAAAAGCCTTTGAACTCCTGGGTATCGAAACCACAATCAAAAGAGGAGATTCTACGAGTAAAAAACAAAGAAATCCAACCATGTGTTTTTCCTCAATTTCGCTCGCCGATTTGTGCTGGGGAAGAAAAAAAGTCATAGGAAGTGCACAATATAGAGATAAAGATATAGTTCTTCAACAAGGGACAATTATGCTGAAAACGCCCGAGGGCTTTTCCATAGATTCAGGTATGGCTACAATTAAGATGGCAACGGGTAAAGAAATCGAATTGAAAGAGCTAAAAAGCCTTATAATTCAATCTTTCGAAAGCACTTTCAATATTTCTTTTGAAAACTTCAACAAAAATCCTTTAAATCCAAAATCCCTGCTGAAATATTCGTCTGCCGAGTGGAATTTTAAAGGAACGTTTTGATAACCACTCAGAATTTTGCAAACTTGCAAAGCTAAGATATTCCTTAATGGGCTTGACAAACCACTAAAGAGAACTTATAATTACCTTAAGATCAAATAAGAGAGGTGCTTATGTTCAGGAAGAGTTCGATACTATCTATGGATATAGGTAGCCATTCGGTTAAAACGGTAGTGGTTGAAGGGAGTGCCAAAAAGCCGGTAATGACTAAATGTAACATTACTGCTTTACCCTCACACGCTATTGTTGACGGAGAAATGATGGACCGAGAGACCGTTCTGGAAGCAATAAGAGAAAATCTCCAGACTCTAGAAGTTGACAACAAGCAAGTTGTCAGTTGCATCTCCGGAAGAGATATCATTGTTAAGAAGATCAAGATGCCGAAAATGAACGAGACTGAGGCCAGAGAACAGATCAAATGGGAAGCGGAACAGTATATACCCTATGATATTGAGGATATTACCCTCGACTTTGAGATAGTTAACCCTGATGCTGGCGAAGATTCAATGGAAGTTCTTCTCGTAGGTGCAAAGCGAGATACTGTAGAAGCAAGGATGAATCTTTTCCGAGAACTTGGTCTCGAACCCATCATACTAGACATCGCAGCTTTCTCTTTACAGAATATATTTGAGTTCAATTACACAGTTAATCCAAATAAATTAGTAGGTCTCTTTGATGTAGGCGCTCAGTCTACCACAATGAGTTTTATTTCGGGTTCGGTAAACCATTTTACGCGTTCGGTCTCTACTTCGGTTAATAATTTAATACAGGCTTTACAAAGAGAAGCTGGAATAGACGGAGAGAGAGCTATAGACATTATCAAGTCGGGCAAAAAAGAAGATATAGACCAATACGCGTATCAGAATGCCATGGAGAGTTTCCAGGATGATCTCGGGGTTGCCATAGAAAGAATATTACCTTATCTTCCAGAAGGTTTTGAGAACTTCAACGAAATTGTTATAAGCGGCGGCGGAAGTCTTATATCAGGATTACCGCAATTCTTGGAAGAGCGATTCGGAGGTCACACAGAGGTCATAAATCCTTTCATTAAATTTGAATATGACAGTGAATCTCCCTTTATCAAAGTACCAATAGAAAAAGAAGCTCCGGTCCTTGCCCTTGCTTTAGGCTTAGCTCTTAGGGGGTTATAATCATGATAAAAATCAATCTAGTGCCTGAAGAACAAAGGAAAAAAGTAAGAGAAGTCAAATTTAAAAAACCATCTTTGCGCATTCCTAAATTCGATATGATTTTTTCGATTTTATTGTTGGGAGCTGCTATAGCAGGGGTGTTTTTTCTGAACTTTCAGAAAGACCTAAAGCTTAAAAAGCTTGATAGCGATATTGCAGATGCCCAACAACAGCTTAAAGAGCTTGAGAAAGAAAGAAAAATGGTAGAAGATATAGAAAGACAACAGGCAGAACTAAAAGAGTGGGTAACTCTTGTTCAGAGTCTAAATGAGGGGCGGGCTCTATATTTTCATGTAATGGACGAATTAAATAAACTGAAACCGGAATATATGTGGCTTACTTTATTTGAGGAAACCAATCAAAACTTCAAATTAAACGGGAAGACCTTCTCTAATTATATGATTTCGAATCTTATGGATAACTTAAATGCTTCCCCTTATTTTAAGGACGTTAAATTAGATGAGATTAAGGAAACCGAGGAGAAAGAACATTCTGTTATAGGTTTTCAATTGTCAGGTAGCATACTCGGAGGTAAAAATTGAAAGGGATGAAGTTTTCTATAATTATAGGATTCCTTGCTGTTTTAATCTTTTGCGGCATGTATTTTACCGTTATAAAAGAAAAGAGCGAAAAAATAGCTGTTAAGGAAAAAGAATACGAAGAATTAGAAACCAAATTGAGCAAAACAATCGCAGTGGTTAAGAGAAAACAGGAGGCTGCGAGAAAGCTCAAGATTGTCTCGGCTAAATGGAATCAGGCAAAAAAAATGTTGCCGACTGAAGCAAGCATCTCTACTTTACTTACCACCCTGACCAAACAGAGCTCAAAGAATGAGGTGAAAATCAAACACCTCAAACCCCTGGGCCGATCCTCGAAGGACAAATACGATGAAATAAGAATTGAAATGCAGGTTCAGGGAAGTTACCATAAAATAGGTAGCTTTATGGCTGATTTGAATAATATGGAGCGAATAGTAAACGTGAGAAACTTGAAGTTGAATCCCGTTTCGGCTGGAGAAGATGAGGAACCTCAAATTTCGGCTTCTTTTAATTTGTTGACTTATGTAACAAAAGGAGGGAAAGTTGAAGGATAAATTATCCTTTAAAATTATTTTAATTTTCTTTGCTTTTTTTATCCTATCGGGTTGTAGCGAAGAAGGGGGAAATATCTTCAATGAGATTTTATCAAAAACAGTTAAGTCTTTTTCTCCGGAAAAGAATAAAGCACCCACAGGAAAAGCTGAAATTTTCAATCTTATAACTTCTGCGAATGACGAAAAAAGTGAAGAAGAAATTGATAGTGCCATGATTGATTCCTTGGAAAACATCGGCGAAGCTCTTAACTGGGTCAGGGCATTTTATACGGATAGAGGCAATCGTGATCCATTTACTCCTTTGCTTACAGGTTCTGAAGGACAGGAAGCAAAGTTGAATGTCGATTTAGCTGAATTATCTGGTATTATCTGGGTCAAAGACAAATATCTTGCTATCGTAAAAGAAGGAAACCGAGGTTTCGTACTTAAAGAAGGCGATATGGTAGTTGGAGGCAAGGTTTTAAATGTTACTGATTCTTCGATTAGCTTTATACTGAGAAAGTTCGGAGAGCAGACAAAAGTAACTTTATCGTTAAAAAAACAAGAGAGGTGATTTATGTATAAAAGAATATTTTTATTGTTTTTGTTGCTCCCTCTTTTTATTCTGGCCAATCCTGAAGGTGAACCAGAATTAACAAATATCGAAGTGAAAAATATCGACGGTACAACGGAAGTCATTTTTACCCTTACCGATTATGCAAGCAGTTCCGATTTTACAATGGACAATAAGATAGTTATAGATCTACTTCAGACAAAAAGCAAGCTTGATGGTAATTTATGGAACATCAATAGAGGAAGAGTAGAGAGTATAGCTCTATCATATATTTCTTCAGCTTCTCTCACAAGAATAGTCGTCCAGAGAACCGGCGATTTTGGCTATGAAATTTCGAACCCCAGCATGAATACGATTTCACTAAAATTTGCCGGGGAAAGCGAAGACTTCGCCTCATGGAGCACCGGGGGAAAAGCTACAACAGCAAAAGAAGGTAAAGAAGAGAGCGGTTACACCTACGCGGAAGGAACACAGGAAAGAATTTCAATGAGGTTGGAAGGCGCCGATCTCGTAACCACTCTTCGGTCAATAGCTCAGGCAAGCGGAATGAATATTATAATTGGCGACGAGGTAAGGGGCACAATAACGGTCGAATTAGATAATATAGAGTGGGAAGAAGCTCTAGACCTGGTTCTAAAAACAAAAGGATATACATATATTATTGAGAACGAAGTGATTAGGGTCGGGAGACCGGAAACTTTTGCTAAAGAACAGGAAAATATTGAAACGTCAAAACCCATAAAAAGAGAAATTTTCGTGCTTGAGTTTTCTACACCAGCTGAAATCCAGGGCGCCGTGAAAACTCTTCTTTCTAAACGAGGAAGTATAGATCAAGATATCCGGACAAATGCTATTATCGTGAGCGACATAGAATTAAGGTTAAAAGAAGTAGAAAGCCTTATAAAAGCGCTTGACAAAAAGACTCTACAGGTTGCTATAACATCGAAGATAGTAGACATCGACAGAACAGCCGCAAGAGAACTGGGGCTTGAGTGGCAAGTATTGGGTCTTAGAAATGATAGATTTAATATTGACGGAGACGTTAGTCTCAAAATTCCAGATGTTGTCTCCGGCGCTTTTGTAAACGTCTCTACTGTTCAAAACTGGGGGAGCTTACTTGCAACACTTTCGGCACTGGAACAGGATCAAAGACTCGACATTACCTCAAATCCCAGAGTTACAACAGTAAACAACAAAGAAGCAACCATATTTGGCGGTAAGAGATTTGCTATAACCACATTAGACATTAATGGTCAGCCTATAACAAGGTGGTATCAGGCTGGTATCGAACTGAAAGTAACTCCTCATATAAATGCAGTTGGTGACATTACAATGGAGATCTCAGTAGAGATGAGCGATGTTGTCCCGGGAAGCGACAATCAGGTTATAACCGAAACCAGTTCGCAAACTGAGACTCTTGTGAAAAATGGTCAAACTCTGGTGATAGGAGGGTTTTTCACTAAAACAGTCACAGAGACGAAAACCGGTATACCAATTCTTAAAGATATCCCACTCCTGGGCTTGCTTTTTGGCCATACAGCAAGTGAGGAAAGGAAAAGAGAAGTTTTAATATTCATCACTCCTCACATAGTTGAAACCGAATTAGGAAGTAATATTTAGTTAGAAATTGAGCTTCACGTTAAAACTGCCTCCATAGGAAGTGGAAGACATATTTTCTATCATCCTATTGCGGTAGTTTCTGAAATCTATTGACAATCCTCCTGAAACCATTTCGGAGAACATATAATTTCCATTGAGGTTAAACTCCATGGTCTGGTTACTTTCAAGAGTATGCTTCTCTCCATAATTGTCGGTTCTCTCACTAAAGTTATCTTTAAAATTAAACGTAGCGCTGAGATTTACCGGTTTATCGAACTTAATTCTCCCGAAGAAAAGTAAAGGAAATCCCTTGCTTGAAGGTTTTAAGGTGTAATCACATTTTACTCTAAACCCTTTAGTTTCACCAAAAGTATTAAGCTTTGAATCGGGGTAATCTTCGCTTTTGCCATATTGAAAGGTTATACCTAAACCAAGTCCATTTTTTAAATCTATATCCAGTCCGGGCGAAAAACTTAGTGAAGATTCTTCCTCAGAGAATTCTTTATTGCCAACACCTTTAACGGATAAAAATTCTTTGTTAATCGAGGTCGAAATACTTGCGCGCCGCATATAGTTACCCAAGAATGGTAGATATTTTTGAACATTAGGTATGTTAATATCTATATCGGGAAAAGGAAAGGTACGTCGAATTGTTTTTAACGGTGTCTGCGTATTCTCAATCTGAAGTTCATCGGGTGCATTGATAGAAATCCTCCAATCTGTTCTTAGATTGAATATGGCAGAAGAAAATCCGGAAGATAATGAATAAATTTCGTCGTAATATCCTCCGTCAGTTTTTTCAATACGTTCAAAAAGTGATAAATCCGGCAAAACTTCCATCCCATACCTAAATTTAGAACTCGGTTTGGAATTTAAATAAGCAAAGGAACCATCCTTAGTAAAATGAGCTGAAAACTTGATAGGAGACAGATTTTTAGAGAATCTTGAAATTAAAGGAAGCTTCCCGAAAATCGAACTCCATTGCAAATCGTCAGTTATCCTGATGGTTCTTTCCTGGCTGCACTTACGAACATCAAGAGAATCTCCGAGACTTCTGGCGTATTCGATCTCGTGATTTTGGCTAAAAACGGTTCTATAAGTTATACTCATATTATTAAATCCAAATTGGTTGGACCGATGCGTGGCGCTGATTTCTTCTTTCAGAGAAGCGTCCTGACCCAGGTTGCCAAGAGAAATATTCCCGGTTGTTTCTCGGAGATCGTTCCTGGCGTTAATTGAATAATCTACATCTATCCATCTTATCGGTTCATAGGTAAAACCAGCATAACCGGTGACCTCTTTTTCCAATGGCACGTTCATCTTTTCATACAAAGTGTCTTTGTAATTGTATTTTTCGCTTTCACTGTATTCATAGCCGGCTCTGAGCTCGATATCCTTGGGAAGCAATGAAGATGTTTCTGTGGAAAAAACGGGAAGAGACAGCTTGGGTAGAGGTAAGTTGTAACTTAACGAACCTGTTGTGCTGTGAGTCGTATCGGCACCTTTTAAGGGATTCAAACTTTTACTTTCTCTATAAGAACCGCTCAACTTTAAGTTATCGATTGTGTGTTTTAAAAACCAATTATCCGAAGAAGAATTTCTTGAAATACTGGCTATAAGATTCCTTGAATATTCCTCCTGTGTAAGCGAATCTGCTTGTTCCGGCTGTAAAGTAACATCGGAATTCACTTGATATATAGGAGCTTTATGACTTTCTTGTATACTAAGAGAAACAGGAAAGTTAATTACCGTGTTTAAAAACTTACCTGCATCCGCCGATATCCTGAAACCATGAGATGCGACTTCTCTGTCTCCCAGTTCTCTTAAAGCATCTAAACGACTCTTATAATTGGCGGATTTCCGATTAATGTTGTAGGAAATACCGGTTATAAGATCTCCCACATTGGTGGATACTGTTAAATCAAGATCACTGCCCATTCTACTGTCTGCCCCTGTAAGAATGATATCGTCTATTAAAACTTCTCCTTTAAGTGTTTCCGTGGCTTGATTTATAACACCAAGCTGTAAAAACGCAATGTTTTGAAGAGACGGATTTCCTTTAAGAGAATATTCTCCCAATGCAGTGTCGCCACTAATTTTTAACTCTGTAAATTTATCAAAAACGACTTCAACCGTATCCCAATTGTCTTTATGGGTAAAAGTTTTAAACTGGTAATAATTTGTAGAATCTGTAAGAAGCCGAAAAAAAACTTCGGCGGAATCGCTCGTATCTCCTATATACTTTGTATAGAAGTTCAAGGCTTCGTATAAACGAAAATCGTAACCCCTTCCAGCACTCTGGGGAGGTAATTCAAGATAATTTTCTACGACACAATAATTATTCGTGAGCAGGGAATCTATTTCCAATGCCAGAGACTGCTCTTTTTGCTCGGTATAGCTTCCGGGCTCTCTTATCCTCTCTACCGGAGGAACATAATCTTCATCTTCAAGAGTATTTTGGTAACCGGCTTTAAAATAACCGCCGGATGGATTTAAAGCGCCGTTTGAAACAAGACGTACCCCCTCATCCTGCCACTTGTTACCCACTATATGTATCCTTTGTATGGAAATTCGTGTATCCCTATCCATCCCTCGAAACCAAATTCTTGCATACAGAATACTCTCAAAAGAAGGATCGCCTATTTTCTCGAAGGATAACGAATCTTTAAGAGGTAAAATAAAAACTTTCCATCCGTTTAATCCCTCTTTTGCTAAGTACTCACTGGAAGAAAGGTCTATTCTATACCTGAAGAAGCTATTCTTTGTCTCGAAGGCATAATCTCCATTCAAGTCTTCCGAATTAGGAAGTCCGCCATTGTCTTCTTTGTTATGCATCTTTAATGAATCAGCGAAAGTCTCGGGAAGACTAACATAATCATCTACACCGTCGTCCAGAGAATCCGCATTATATACCCAATTATCGTCTTCCATAATAATTCCGTCGAGACCCGTGTCCTCTCCCGGCTGTGATTTGCCATCGAGATTTTTATCCTCCGAATCCCATTTCCCGTTAGGAGGAATAATCGAATCAGCTCCAGTAGAACTCCTACCCCATCTTATTAAATCCTCAGACATCTTATCTCCCATCTCAAATATCATTTCCCCTTCTTCTGCTTGAATCCAGATTTCGAGAAAGTTTTTCTGAGAGAAATTTTGCTCCGGATTATAGGTTCGCATAATACCACCCCAGTTATCTCTATTGTCCGGTCGGAAATAGAGTACCATTAAGCTGGTTCTGTTTTCACTATAGGAAGCAGAGGAGTATTCGGAGAATATTTTACTCCTGGGGTAATAACTATCAGTAAACCAATCCAATTTGGCAAGGTCATTAATATTAACAGAACTATCCGGCTGACTGCAGTAATACCAGGATTGCGCATCGTATATTTTCACCTCGACTGGTTCGCCGACTGATTCCATATCATCCAGATAGCTCTTACCGTTTGTTGCGGGGTTTGGCAGAGAAAATCCATAGGAACCATCTATTGCGAAGCGCGATTTACTATCTTCATCAACAAGAGGAAATTTGCCAAAAATTTGACTTAAGAGTTCCGGCTCTTTGTTCAAAGCAAAATCAACCTTACCCAATGTAATGTTTGAAGGTTCTCTTCCTACTTTTGGGTGAAATTCGCCTTTATTTGAACGGGAAAGGAAACCAAGATCAAAATCAAGCTTGCTATCTTCGATCGGAGTTGACTTAACGTTGAATCGGGCTTTGTATTTTGAGTCAAAAGAAAAGAAAGGCTTGGACTTGAAAGTATAAGTTATTTTTGCATCGGGAGGTAATTCTTCTCTTCTCAGCAGTTCTACATCCCCCGAAATGTAATTTATTTCGTAATCTTTACCTCGCTCGAGAACATCCCCATCTACCATCAGTTTTTCTGAGCCATCGATAATTTCTCCGCTGCTCTTCAGCCTGAAATTTCCTGACGTGGATGATGTCGTTGTAATTACAATACCGAAGTTCTCACCATAAGGTCCACTCGAAGAACTAGGCAACTCCCTGTATATTTCCGGAACCGTATCTGCGCCCAATCCGGGATTTAAGAAAGGAAACTTGTCGGGGAAAACAAGACAACCTTCCTCCCGGAGTATTTGCGACGATATTACATCACCTTCTTCCGTTGTAATTCCAAGAAGATGAGCATACTCAACTCCCTCACTATTAGTTATAACGTTATTCCCGCTTGTAACAATTTTATGGATTTCAATTTCAACTCTCGAGGGGTCCCTGGCCCCAAGGGAATATATATTCCGCATCTGGTAGTCCCAGGAGGGGTCTTTGGGGGCAGGATTAATCGATTTCAATTGATAAAGAGTAAGCGAATCTATTATTGTTGGATCTTCAGAATTTCTTATTATTTTTCCAAGCGTATCTATTTTACCTGTTGAGTCAGCATAAATCAAATAAACACCTAATCTTTTCTGACTTAACTTATACGGATTTAAGATGTGAAAATAAGGCAAAGAAGGTTTTCCCGGTATTAAAAATTCCCTTAACTCATAGTCCACAACTTCCACAAGCCCTAAAAAATAAACATCTCCAATAGTATCTCCATTAAACTTAATTAAAGTTGAAGGTTTCACCGTACCATTGTAACTCACGAAGAGACCGTATTCTATTAAAGAATCGGAAGTGTGCGGCAAACCGGTATAAAAGTATTCGTCTCGTAAATAATCTTTCTCATTAATGGTCCTTACGCTGCTGCTGATATTCACGGCATCACTTCCGGAGACATCGTCACTTTCTAACTTACCCGCGCTTAAAACAAATGACGTAGAACCTACTTTTCCCCTTGTTGCTATTCCGAATAGTTTTTCGCTACCGGATTCTTCAACATGACCCAGATTTAATTCCTGTATTATGTCGTCTTCAATTTCCGTACCCGTACCAACTCCGCCGCCGTACCAAATTTTCATAAGGTTATCCTGCTCGGACAATTCTGAATCATGGTCTATATCAATATGTAATTTATCCCCTACCGTTCCGTCTATATCTGCCTTAAGCCTTTCTTTGAGTATAATTTGAGGAAAGAAAGAATGAGATCCTTGCCGGCCAGAAGTCTGTCTGTTTTGTTTCACCTCCATATCTATTTCCTCAAAACCTGCTACTTTTATATTACCGCCTTCTCCCAATATATAAGAAAGGCCTCTGGGCATCTTTAAATCAAGATCTATATCGGGTATAAGTCCGTCTCTAGCACTTACTCTCGTTTGATCTGCGCTGCTTAGTATTTCTTCCGAAAGAAGCGTCCTAAAGTTATTATTAAAAGACTCGTCGCTCCAATCTCTAAGACTTTTACCCGGTTCCAAATACAAAAAATATCCGTTATAGAAATAATTGACTATAAGAAAATCATCCGATAAAGAAGATGATTGAGAGACTTCTTCCCTATAATAAATATTAGAAGGAAAATTGGAAAGATTAAGATATGATATCAGTATCAGAAGTCCCAACATTTGCCATTTTAATAGCTATTTTGATAGCTTCCTTCATACTGTTTGGGTTCGCAACACCTTTACCGGCTATATCGAAAGCTGTACCATGATCCGGAGAAGTCCGGGGAATAGGTAAACCTAATGTAACATTTACACCCTTTCCGTAGCTCTTCATTTTGAAAGGTATCATCCCCTGGTCATGGTATAACGCGATTGTACAATCTTTACTCTGGAAGTTCCAGTATGAGTCAGCCGGAAAAGGACCTTCTATATCAAAGTCTTCGTCTTTTAGTTCTCTTACAGCAGGTTTTATTATTTCTTCTTCTTCTACCCCAAAGAGGCCTTCGTCTCCGGCATGAGGATTAAGCCCGAGAATTCCAAAAGAAGGCTCCCGCAAATTCCAATAATATTTTAGATATTTCCTTGCCAGGGTTACTTTTTCAATAATAAGTTCTTTTGTGAGTACCGATGGCAGAGATGATAAGGGTAGATGCGTAGTTAAGAAAACTATCTTCATTTCAGGTGAAACCATCATCATTGCGAAATTCCTGCAGGAAAATTTCTCTGCGAATATTTCGGTATGCCCCGGATAGTCAAAACCGGCAAGATGAAGAGCTTTTTTATTTATGGGAGCTGTAACTATCCCTTTGCACAACCCCTTTTTTGCGGCTCTTATCGCCTCCATAATAGACTTATAAGCGATTCTGCCATTTTTTTCGCTAATCTTTCCTATATCAAAATCGCCCTTAATATCTTTTATTTTAACTGCTGCAGGGATTTTAAGGTTCAATTTTTGCGAGTAATACTTAATTGCTTTTTTATTGCCAAAAACGGTAAAATTCTTCCTATAAGTGGAGAGCGCCTTAAGCGTAACCTCGATTCCAACCCCCCCAGGATCTCCTAGAGTAATTCCAATCATTTAGAGTATTAAATCTTTTCTCTATCCTATCTTATAAAGATCGTACAATGTATTCGGCTCATATTTTTCTGATAAATATATGTTTTTTTTCTGCTTCAAGCCATTCACTGAGTAATTTCATCATTTTTTGTTGCATCATTACACCGCTTAACCTGTCTTTTATTTCGGAAAGCTCCGGTATCTTACTTTCCTCCCTGTCTTTGACCCTAAACATATGGAAATGCATTCCTTCTAAAATCGGATCACTAATCTGACCTAAATCCATTGTATCAATCAGAGAGATGATTGCCGGAGGTAACGTGCGGACAGGCAACGGACCTACTGTTTCTATCTCGTACGGCAATGTTGAATCTTCTATACCCCATTGTTTTTTCACTTCTAAAGCTTTTCTTTCAGCTTTTTTAACTTCTTCTTCCTTGAAATCAAACTCAAGTAATATTTGTGAAATTACAAGTTTTATACCCTGCCGTTCATCCAACTTTATAATATGATAACCGGTAGGAGACTCAAAAATCCCGGCTTCTCCTTCTTTAAGTTCAAGTACTCCCGCTAGATGAGGAGGCAGATCGCTGGGTAGAAGTTCTCCCAGTCTTCCTCCGTAAGGTATAGTTGCGACATCATCCGAATATCTTCTTACAAGCGCAGCAAAGTCCTCTCCCTTTTTATAATCAGCCACTATTTTTTCCGCTTTTTCTAATAAACGGTTATCTTTCTCTGGGAGAACTGAAACTTGAATCTTTTCAAGAGTCACGGTTTCAGGCATGATGAGTGAATCTCTACGTGTTTGATAAAATTTATTAATTTCAGCAGGTGAAATCTTCAATCTCTCCCTGAATTTAACGCTCACAAGTTTATTAGTATAAAGCTGAACTTTGATTTGTTCATTGTAAATTTCGTTCAGATATTCGTCCTCAAGCAGTGAAGCAAGCCCCGGTGTGTTCAGGATTAATTCGTCTCTCATTTGAGAAATTTCTTCCTCACTCACTTCCATGGTATCTTGTTCTGCCAGATACAGTATTACCTTATCATTGATAAGCTTATCGAGCAGGTCGTAAGAACCGACTCCGGGATAAAGTGTCGAGATATAATTTATCTCCCCCTTGGTTATTGGTTCCCTGTCAACCACACAAACAAGCTCGTCAAACGCCAGGAATAAACAAAGTATAAGCATTATCTTTCAAAAGAAGCAGGTAAATCGGGAGAACCCGAGGGAATTCCCATTTCCTGTTCCAAAACCTCCGGAAATATTTCATTAGAATATACTTCTTTTAACGAATCAACAACCTCTTTTGATCTTTTCTGGAATCTTTGAGTCCTTATTCCCATTATTATTGATTGTGACACATTTTCATAGCTCACTGGTGATTTTTTTCGAGAATGCAATTTTAATATATCAAAGCCAAATTCCGTTTCAACGACATCCGAAATCTCACCTGATTTTTTAAGTTTAAAAACAGCTCCTTCGAAAAGAGGATATGCGGCGAGTTCGCCTCTTCTAAAAGACCCAAGATAGCCCTTATTGTCCGCTGTTTCGTTGTCAGTCGAATATTCTTTTGCGAGATTTGCAAAGCTTACACCTTTTTTTAATTCAGAAAGAATTTCCTCTGCCTGCTGTCTCGAATCTGAGGATATATGAGAAACTTCCACTATTGAGTTATAATCATCTTTATATTTTTCAAAATGGCTTCTTGCTTCGAGGTCGGAGACAAACTGAACTTTCGAAAGAATTTCCTGCATATAAGCACTGGTCAGCAACTGTCTTTTAAACTGTTCGACTTTTTCCTGTACCTCAGGCTTTTCCAGAAACTTGTTCTTCACTGCATCTTTATAAACTATTTCATTAGCCACCCAACTTTCCAGTAATAATTTCCTGTTCTCGGCAGTGGTCTGTATCAAAATCTGTGCAGGAACCTGCTTCAAGAAATCCTCAATTGTTAAAGACTTTTTATCTACCCTAGCTATTATCTTTCCGCTGGTTTCTTTCTCTCTTTTACATCCACTCACCAATAATATACCCACAACAATTAACAGTAAACCTAAGTTTTTCCATTTAAACATTAATTTTCCCTCCTTAATAATGCACAAATGGCATTTGTTTTTAATCTAATACCTTCAATCCAAATCTTTCTTTGTTTTGTTCAAAAATTTTATTCCCAATCTCCTTTGCTTTGGCTTCTCTATAGTCTATCCTTACGGAGGATTTCACGTCTGAATAAACCTGCTGGTAGCTATTTTTAATATCCGTTACTTTTATAACAGCCCAAGCTATTTTAGTCTCAAAAACGTTCGAAATTTCTCCCTTTTGGAGAAGGAACGCCTCTCGCCCAATAGCACCCTTTTGATCTTCTCTAATATAACCAATGCTACCGCCATGTTCTCTTCCTCTTGCAATTGATATCTCCCGCGCAAGAGCCTCAAAATCTTCACCTTTTAAAAGCCTTTCCCTTGCTTCCTGAGCTTCCTGCTCTTCTTTTACTTCGATTAAAGATACCTTTCTTTTTTCTGGTACCACGTATTTATCTTTATTCTCCTCGTAAAAGTTTCTTAAATCATCTTCGGTTTCTTTAATTATCGGCAAAATTTCCTTGCTTTTAAAGAAATCTAAAGTGGCATCGCTAAAACGTCTTTCATAACTTTCTGAAAGAGAAGAGTTTCTATGGACTCCAAGTCTTCTGCACATTGCGGTCAAAGTTCTATTGAAGATATTATCCCTTATAAATAGGGAAGCTGCATTTTCATTACCAAATTGGGATAAATCTCCAGCTAGGGCAGCATCTTCAATGAAATCTCGGATTTTGTATTCACCAATCGCACTATGTGCAAGTACAACATCCAAATCCCCCTCTCCGAAAGGAAGCCCTCTATGCATAGATTTTTCTTCAGGAGCAGATATTCTTTGTATGAGCATTGAAAGCCCCTTCGAATCAATCTTAGGATTCGCAATCCATGGTATGAACTTCCTAAATTTGTATGTATAAAGAGAGCTTTTTTCTCTGGCAATGCGAAGTCTTAATCTTGGGTCCTTAATTTCCTTTTCCATTTTGCTTATATCAAATGCATTTTTACCGTTTTCCTCTTTAATATCAATTATTTTAACGATATTCCAGTTTTCTGCATATTTTAAAGGAACTGAAATTCCTCCCTTACGCATGTTAAATACCATGTTAAAAGAGCGAGGAAAAGCCGCTGACCAAGAAATGGGATACTGCAAATGTCCTTTTGACTTTCTAAGCTCCGGATAGACTGAATATTTTTCTGATACAGACCCAAAGTCTTCTCCCTTTAGCACCTCAAGGTAAGCCTTAGCCGCCTTAAAGAAACTGTTAGTTTGAATGATTTGTACAAACAATTTCTTTCTTGAGTTTTTATAAAAAAGGACACAATCATACTGGGTCGGCATAGAAGCCTCGCCCGAAAACCCTCTAACTGTCCTTCTTACAACCTCTTTATTAAATACTTGGTCTATATCCGCCCTTACAGAATCATCATAGCCCTTCTCCTCTGCCAGCTCAAGAAATACAAGATTTTGAAGGTGCCGGTCCAGCGTCAACCCATCAGGAATATCCTCCTCAAAAACCTTTTCATTTCCAACTATTGCAACTGGCTTTTCCTTCGAAATTAAGGAAAACGCCGAAATCAAAACTAAAAATAACATACATCCCTCCAGAATTTTTTGTTGATAACATAAGGTATATTCTATATAAGTCAAGAGGTAACCTACATTAAGAAAAGACGATTCAAAGGGTTAAATGTTCCGTGCAAACAAATATAGAACAACAAAAGAGTCATGCGTCTTGTGTCGAGAGTCAAGAAAAAAGCCACCCCCAAACCCCAAAGCAAGACCAAACAACATGAATATTAATAATGATTTTATCGTTGCTTGTTTTGACTCAGGACTCACGACCCACGACTCGAGACTTTTAAAGGCCCCCTTGACAAAAAGTGCTTTTTTATTACTATTGATAATGAAAATCATTTTCAATAAGATATAAAAGTTTAAGGCTGTTGTTAAGTCGGCTGCGTTGAAAATGTAATATTGGATTTAAGCAATTTTAAACAAAAAAAGGAGGCAATTATGCCGTTAGGAGATAGAACAGGACCGGCGGGTTTAGGTCCCATGACGGGAAGAGGCGCAGGTTACTGTGCCGGGTATTCGGTTCCCGGATACATGAATAGAGGTCCGGGCAGAGGTTTTGGACGTGGTTGGGGTAGAGGTTTTGGCTGGGGTCGAGGTCTTGGCTGGCGAAGAGCAGCTTACTCATATGTCCCTGATTATGGATACGGAGTTCCTTATCCTGCATATCCCGAAAGGATCTCGCCTGAAGAAGAAGCAAATATGCTGGCAGAAGAATCCAGGGTCTTGGAAAACGAACTTGAGGCCATTAAGAAAAGAATAAAGGATCTGGAGACCAAACCTAAGAAATAATCGTTTGCAAACAGCCTAGACTAAGCGCAAAAAACCGTAGATAATGAAAAGCGACCTGGCAGAGTGGTATGAAAAATCAGGTATTGATTTTTTAGAGAAAATCGGCATAAAAAAAGGTTATACAGTGCTGGATTTTGGCTGTGGCAGAGGTCATTATACTGTACCTGCATCAAATATAGTTGGTAACAGAGGCATGGTTTACGCGGTCGATAAAAACGACTCTGCCTTAAACGAATTGGAAAAGACAATCGCGGAAAAAGATATAAAGAACATTGAATTAATAAGAGATTTAAAAGATAATTCTTTAAAAGACAACTCGGTGGATTTTGTTTTATGTTATGATGTTCTTCATTACATGAAAGTTTCGGAAAGGAAAGTCGTTTATAGCGGCATTTGGAAAGTTTTAAGAGAACGGGCTCTGCTCTCTGTATATCCCAAACACTGTAAGGATAATTTACCTTCAAGGGAATTAGCCGATATAAGTGTCGAAGAAATTATTGAAGAAATTGAGGACACCGGATTTACTCTTCTTAAAAGATTTAAGAGTAAGCTTTTGCACAGCAGCGTTTTTGAAGAAGGTTGCATTTTGAACTTTATAAAAGGAGGATATAATGCCATGGGTAGATGATAGTAGATGCACAGGATGCGGAATTTGTGTTGAAGAGTGCCCTGTAGGAGCAGTAGTCATGGAAAACAGCAAAGTGGAAATAAAAATGGAGAATTGTATACGATGCGGAGTATGTCATAGTGTTTGCGCATCGAAGGCTGTACGGCATGACAGTGAAAAAATACCAGAGAGTGTAAGAATCAATGTAGAAATAACAAAAGGTTTTATGGAAGATTGCGCAAAATATCTTGGCAATGAAGAAGAAAAAAATAAATGCTTAACAAGAATGATGAAGCATTTTAACAAAGAAAAAATAATCGCCGAAAAGACTCTGGAAAAGCTTGAAGAACTAAAGAATTAAGATAAATTATACAATAGGAGATATAAAATGTTTAAAGTAAACAGAGAAAAATGTACGGGATGTGGAATTTGTTTGAATGCTTGCCCGGTTAGGGCAATTTCGATGAGCGACGGCAAAGCCCAAATCGAAAAAGAAAAGTGCGAAAATTGCGGTGTATGCGTCTCGGTCTGTCCGGCAGGCGCGATCTATTCTGATTCAGATACCGAAGCGAGAATTCGGCGGAAATTCTCTTCGTCTCAAGTACCGACATCCCCCGGCACCGGCGCTGGAGGCGGTATGGGTAGAGGTCTGGGCAGGGGAATGGGAAGAGGCTTAGGAAGAGGACCCCGTGATGGAAGGGGAGGCGGTAGAGGCGGCGGAGGCAGAAGGTGGTAAAAAACAGGATAAGCATTGCTGTTTCCAGCGGAAAAGGCGGAACAGGAAAAACTTTTTTAGCTACAAATCTGGCAAAGGTTTTATCCGAAAAGTATAACAAAGTTCGTTACCTGGACTGCGACGTTGAAGAACCAAACGGGCATTTGTTTCTAAATCCCGTTATTACAAAACAGGAAGATGTTACTTTGCTCTCACCCGTTGAGGTAGATCAGGATAAATGTACTTTATGCGGTTTATGTGCCGATATATGTCATTATAATGCCATAGCAGTCGTCAAAAATAAAGTTCTTATATTTAAAGAATTGTGTCATGTATGCGGCGGTTGTACTATCGCCTGTCCTGTAGACGCGATTATCGAAAAAGAAAGGAAAATTGGTGTTTTAAAAGAAGGAATGAGCGAAAATATCGGTGTATATTACGCTCTTTTAGAAACAGCTGAAGGCGGGATGTCACCCCGGCTGGTAAAAAAAATAAAAGAATATACCGGCGAAGGTATCAATATTTTAGATTCATCCCCGGGAACGAGCTGTCCCGTTGTAGAAACGGTTAAAGACTCGGATTTGTGTGTTCTGGTTACCGATCCCACGCCTTTCGGAATAAACGATTTAAAACTTTCCGTGGATATGGCTCGGGAAATTGGAATAGAGCCGGTTATAATTGTTAATCGGGCTGAATACATGGATAACGCTTTGAAGGAATATTGCAAAAAAGAACAACTCGATATTATTGGCGAAATCCCGGATGAACGAAAGATTGCAGAGAGTTACTCACGGGGCGAATTAGCAATAGAAAAATTCCCGGAAATAAAGAAACTATTTGAAAATATCGCCGATGAGATACTAAACCTGGCCGAAAGAGAAAGAAATGTTAAAAAGGAGACCAGCAAAGTAAAGATATCAGACAACGAGGTTCCTGAAGCAGCGAAAAAATACGAGGGTTCATCGAGCAAAAGATTAAAGGAATTGGTCGTTATAAGCGGCAAGGGAGGAACGGGAAAAACTTCCCTCACCGCGAGTTTCACGGCTCTTGCTAAATCTACTATAATCGCCGATTGTGATGTGGACGCCGCGGACTTACATCTGGTTTTATCTCCTGAAATAAAAGAAAAAGGCTATTTCAGCGGAGGAGTGGAAGTAAAAATAGACCAGGATAAATGTACCCGGTGCGAGGAATGCGAAAAAGCCTGCAGATTTTCCGCTATAAAAACAATCGAAAAAAACGGGCGAAAAATATACGAGGTGGACGAACTAGCCTGCGAGGGCTGCGGGGTATGCGAACTTGTCTGTAAATTCGAAGCTATAAAAAGCAAAAAAGCGGTAAACGGCGAATGGTTTATTTCCGATACGCGTTTCGGACCGATGAGTCACGCTAAATTGGGTGTAGCCGAGGAAAATTCCGGGAGATTGGTAACGCTGGTCAGAGATAAGGCGGCTCTGCTTACAGTGAACGATAACTCCGGAGCGATTATGGATGGAGCCCCGGGTACCGGATGCCCTGTGATATCTTCCATTTCAGGTGCTCATTACGCTCTTGCGGTAACCGAACCTACCGTATCCGGAGTGCACGACCTGGAAAGAGTCTTACAGGTAATCAAACATTTCGGAGTTAAATCAGGCGTAGTTGTAAACAAATATGATTTAAATGAGAAATTGACGCAAAAAATTAAGGAAATAGCCGGGAAGTATAATTCTGAATTTTTAGGAACGATACCTTATGGAAAAGAAGTAACACAAGCTCAGATTAGAAAATTATCTGTAATAGAATATAATAAAACTCCTTTAACGAACAGCATAAAAGAAATCTGGGTAAAAATAGAAAAAAAAATACTTGTCTGATTTATTAATATATCTAAGGTCTTGCCAAACTCGGAAAATTTCGCTATATATATTATCAATCGCGGCAGAGAAGAAACCCAAATTATTGTAAATCCCGCGTGTATCGAAAACGCTAAATTGGGTTTGTTTTCGAGCAGGTCAATATGGTAAATTAATTTTTAAGTTTTGTTA
>JAFGHJ010000004.1 GCA_016930175.1 Caldifarciminota bacterium | reverse complement strand
GGTTCTTTTGGTTGGAAACTCATGGAAATTTGCGAAATGAAGCAAGAAGCTTTCAAGCCACATGTTATTCCCGGAATTATTGAAGCCGAAGACTTCGATATTGGCTGCCCGGGCGATGCTTACTATGATAGAGACGATATTAATGAAGGCGGGCAATATCGGCTCAAAGAAGGTGTGGATATCGAAAATTGTGCTGCAGGTGGTTACAATGTAGGTTGGACCCATACCGGAGATTGGATGGCATATACAGTTACTGTCGGTAAATCTGCAATATACCAGATTTCATTCTATATTGCCTCCTCTTTCGATAGCGGAAAGCTGCATCTCGAATGTGATGGCACAGACAAAACGGGAATTATTTCAATCCCAAATACTACAGGATTTCAAAACTGGGAAGTCGTAAAAAGAAAAGTAGAACTTGATGCCGGCCAGCATTTGCTGAAACTGGTTGTTGACGGCGACTATCTTAACCTTGATAAAATGGTTTTTGAAGAAATAAAATGATGAATTATTTGCTAACAAAATAGGAGACTATCATGAAAAAATTACTCGTTACTTTACTTTTTGCTCTTTCTTTTTCCCTGTCTTCCGAAACAGCAAAAATTAAAATTGATGTCGATAGAATAATCGGAGAAATCGATCCGAAAATCTACGGGGTATTTATGGAACCCATCCATTTTTCCCGCCCAATGCCGGGTCAGGAAGAAATAGTCACCGGGAATACTCTTTACGGTCCATTGTACAATCCTGATTCTCGCTTAGCTGATAAAAACGGTTTCAATAAAGAATATATCAAGGCAGGCAGAGAACTGAAAATCACAAATATGCGCTGGCCGGGCGGAAATTTTGTTATGGGTTATAACTGGCAGGATGGCATCGGACCAAAGGACCAGCGCCCTGCCCGCGTTAACCTGGCATGGGGCGGAATCGATAACAATCATGTGGGTACGGATGAATGGATTGCATTGAATAAAGCCATAGGGAGTGAAAATATCATCTGTGTTAATCTGGGTCTGGCTACGATACAAGATGCATGCTACTGGGTTGAATACTGCAATTATAAGAAAGGAACAACCTATTCAGATTTACGCGCTAAAAACGGGTATGAAAAGCCACACAATGTAAAAATCTGGGGTCTCGGTAATGAAGTCGACGGCGCGCCCTGGGAACTGGGTTATAAATGTGCCGAAGATTATGTCAAGATGGCCAGGGAAGCTGCCAAAGCCATGAGATCGGTAGATCATACGATCAAATTCGTCGCTTCCGGATCATCGTACTACGAGAGCACCGGTCAGTGGGTGGAATGGAACCGGAAAATACTTACTGGGCTCAGAGATATGATCGATTATATTTCCATTCACGCTTATTGGAACTGGGGTGAAATGCCTGACTATTACACATATATGGGACAGAGAGCTCTGGAATTTGAAGAAAAGATAAGAGTAACTGCTGATGAAATCGATGCGGTAAAAACAATGAAGGATTTTCAGAATCCCATCTATATTTCGGTTGATGAATGGGGGGTTTTTGGGAGAAACTTTTTATCCGTTCTTCCGATAGCGCAATGTTTCAATTCATTTATCCGTCATGCGGATGTGGTTAAAATGACCAACTATACCTTGTTTACATCCTTACTGAGTTTTGACAAAGATAAGGGTTTGTTTAAAACTCCGTTGTTCCACACATTCAAGTTATTTTCAAACAATTGTCATGGCAGTTCGGTTGATGTCTTCGTGGAATGCGATAACTACGACACAGATGAAGGTAAGAATATTCCATACCTCGATGTAACATCAGTTTTTAATGATGAAACTTACACACTATTCATTAATGTAGTGAATAGACATAAAGATAAAGCAATTGAAACCGAGATTCTCAGCACTTCCGGAACATTCTTCGGCAAAGCAGTGGTAAGTATAGTTAATAGACAAGACATTTACGAAGATTTTTCTTTTGATAAAAAGGAAGAATATGTTCCAAAAACAAATGAATTATCGGTTAAGGAAAAAAAGATAACCTACTCTTTCCCGGCACATTCATTTGTGCAAATAAAAGTGAAAATAAAAAAATAGAAGGGAAGCATTATGAAGATAACACAAACATTAATTTCTGTCTTGACTGTGTTTTTACTTCTTTCCTGCAGGAGTCAACAGCAGAATATTGTAAAAATGCAGAGCGATAATGGTGATGGCACATATACAAATCCCGTCGTAGCCGCAGATTTCCCAGACCCGGATGTCATCCTTGTAGACGATGTCTACTACTTCGTGTCTACGACTATGTTCGTTTTTCCCGGAGTCACCATACTGAAATCCTACGACCTGGTCAACTGGGAGTATTGTTGTAACGTCGTGGAGAGGTTTGACTTCAGTCCCTGTTACAACCTTGAGGGCTGTAACAGATACAGTCATGGCCAATGGGCAACAAGTTTAAAATATAATAACGGTAAATTTCATTTATTATTTATTACACTCGATGAAGGCGGTTTTTACTGTACAGCAAATAAAGCTGAAGGTCCATGGAAAATTACACATTTACCGAGAGGTTTCTATGATCCCGGCTTATTTTTTGATGATGATGGGAAAATATATGTCGCCCATGGTTATTGCGAAATCAGCATTACTGAAGTTGACTCCAATCTTGTAGCAAAGGGTGAAGACGTTCTGGTTTATAACGGTGATATTCGGAAAGGTCTCGAGGGCGCTCATGTATATAAAATCAATGGTTATTATTATCTATATTGTACTTATGGAGGTCTGGACGGATTCCAGGTAGCCCTCCGTTCAAAAAACATATACGGACCTTATGAACAAAAGGTCGTAATCAGGGATACAACACATGGTCCGAATTATGGAATACATCAGGGAGCTCTTATACAAACGCAAACCGGAGAGTGGTGGACCATGCTTTTTGTTGACAGCGGACCGTTTGGACGATTCCCTTCACTGCAACCTGTAACCTGGCAGGACGGCTGGCCAATGGTTGGAGTGGACGGAAAAGCGGTTGTGACTTACAAAAAACCTGATGTACGAAAAGAATACCCGAGTAAGATTTTACCGACTTCCGATGAATTTGAAACCGCAAAATTAGGAATGCAATGGGGATGGAACCATAACGCGGACTCTACAAAATGGTCACTGTCGAAAAATCCGGGATATTTACGATTAGAAACAGTCAAAATCGTCAAAAATTTATCCGAAGCCCGTAATACACTCACCCAGAGAATGTTTGCTTACTATTCGGATTCAACAGCTACGGTGGGTACTGTTAAAATGGATTTTGACAATATGAAAGAAGGCGATATTGCCGGTCTGGCTATTTTTCAGGATCCCTATGCATACATTGGGATAAAGAAAATAAACGGACAGAATTACGTTATTATGGTTAACAATGGTAAAACCATTGATTCGGTAGCAATAGACGCAAAAGAAATCTATCTTCGGGCTGATCCTTTTTACGGTTCCGGCGCTGCCATGTACTACGGTGGCGAAACGGTTCCCGGCACCGGCACTGCCACGTTTTCTTATAGTCTGGATAATAAATCATTTACAGAGATTGGAAATGAGATGCAAATGCAATTCAAACTTACTGTTTTTACGGGGAATAAATTCTGTCTTTTTAATTACGCCACGAAAGAACTCGGCGGCTATGTTGATTTTGATTGGTTTAGAGTGACTCCCATTGTAAAGAAATGAGATATCATAACAATACCAGAAGGCAACCGAACGAAAAAGAGAAAAAATGTCTTATACAAATATATTCCCTTTGAAATAAATACATTTTCTTACATAATAACTTTTTCTAAAGGTTATGAAGAAATTAGAGATAAAAGAATGGTATAAAGATATCCTGGTACCTTACTTTCTACCATTTTTTTTAAATCTATTTTAATTTCATTATTCAAAGATTTCATTTGATTTCGACCGCGTATTTCTATACCAAATACGCAGTCGAAATTATCTATTGGTATACCAAAAAATGTGAAAATGGCATTCTTGACGATACTTTAAAATTATACTATAATTAAATGTAAAGTGTGGAGTCCGTACGGGAAGACAAAGTCGGCAGTTGCATCAAGGATCGGTTTCCACAAAATAATAGGAGATAAAGCTATATATAGCTAGAGAACAAAAGCGTGGATAAAGCTGTGTATGTTTTGTATATTAGAAAGAGTAGGTAGGAGCAGATTTATTAAAGTACCTCTAGTTATATAAAAATCTAATTTTTATGGCATTGCTTATGAGTTTTTCGTGAATCTAAAAAAATGAAACTGGAGGCAAAAATGAAAAGATTAATCAGATTTCCGAGTTTTTATTCCTTAATGGGAAATCAGGGTACAAAAATAATTACTTGACAAAATTTATAAAATTTAATAGAATAGAATTATTATAATATATAATAAATATCTTAATTCATAGCTATGTAATTCGATGGCAGTAAGGGGGTAAATAATGAATATCTTTTATCTTAACTTTTTTATTTTTCAATTAATTAAAAAGGAGGAATCTTTATGATAGTATTTATTTTAACAATCGCTTTCAGTATCTCGATATCTTTTCTGTATTTTATTAAAGACAATGTCCGAGTACCTGTAACCAGGATTGTATACTCTCACATATTGTTATGTTTTTTTCTTCTGACAGCACTGCCTGCCAAGTCACAACAGACTTTCTGTAATCCTTTAAATCTAAATTATAGATTTATGTCTGATGCCGTTGATGCCCGTGAAGCTGCTGACCCAGTTATAATTTTATTCAAAGATGACTATTATCTTTTTGCTTCTCGCTCAGGCGGTTATTGGACTTCCGAAAACCTCCATGATTGGACGTTTATTGTTCCGACTGGTCTCGACGACATCGAAATTTATGCGCCTGCTGCATTAGTTATGGGCGATACTGTATATTATACTGCTTCCGGATCTGGTCAAATCTACAAGACTGCCGACCCAAAATCAGGTGTCTGGACGGAAGGACCGAGTATTGGAGCGTATTACGACCCGGCTCTTTTTCTCGATGATGATGAAAGGTTATATATGTACCATGGATTAACCAATACTACAGCCAGCGCGAATATTCGTATGGTCGAACTCGAACCTATAACATTTGAGGAAAAAGGCAGTCAGGTCGACTTGGTTTTTTCAATGGCTTCATCACATGGGTGGGAAAGACGAGGAGACGATAATTTGTTGGATGAATATCCCTGGATTGAAGGATCATGGATGAACAAGATAAATAATAAATACTACCTTCACTATGCTGCCCCAGGGACGGAGTGGAAAACGTATGCAGATGGTATCTACGTATCATCTGATTCGGCAAAAGGTCCCTTTGAATATGCAACGTACAGTCCTTTTTCATTTAAACCGACCGGTTTTATCTCAGGGGCGGGACATGGCTGCACTTTTATGGATAAGGATAGTAATTATTGGCATATTGCAACGATGACTATATCGGTCAACCATATGTTCGAACGACGTTTAGGTCTTTTTCCGGTTGCTGTTGATGCTGATAGCAACATCCGCTGTAATACGGTCTTTGGTGACTACCCCCAATATCTTCCCGGGATAATGAGCGATCCGACAAATGAAAACTTTGCCGGTATGCTCTTACTGTCTCACAAAAAATTTGCCACAGCTTCCTCCTCTGTAGATGGGTATGGTGTTGAGAATGCGGTTGATGAAGATGCTCGTACTTATTGGTCTGCTCAGACTGGCGAGCCAGGAGAATGGATTTTGATTGATTTGGGTGAGGAATGTGATATTGAAGCTATTCAGGTAAATTTTGCGGAGCACAATACTATTCCCAGCCTTGTTCGTGGTCGTGATGTGATATTGTATGAAAGATATATAATCGAAAATTCCAACGATGGCATGAGTTGGGATACACTTGTTGATAAAAGCTTAAATATGCAGGACGTTCCTCACGATTTTACCCCACTGGATGAAACTGCCCAGGCACGTTATATCAAGATTATAAATATATTTACTCCCGGAGAAGGAAATTTTGCAGTCCGCGATCTCCGAGTGTTCGGAAATTCAAGTGAAGCTGTCTTCACAGAAGTTACTGATTTTACTGTGGAGCGTGATGCTGATGAGCGTAATGCAAAAGTAAGCTGGGATCCAGTCCCGGATGCTGATGGTTATGTCATTCGCTATGGTATTGCACCAGATAAACTGTATAACAATTATATGGTTTACGACGTGGATAGCATCGCAATCCATAGCTTAAATGTAGGAGTAGAATATTATTTTAGTGTCGAGGCGTTTGACGGTGGTACAGATTATTATTACTCTGTCGGTGAATTTCGATCTTTTGAATCAGGGGATTGGAACGATGTTAATACCTGGGAGCAATACGACGGTTCGGCATGGATTAATCCTGCACCTGGTATTCCGACTCTATCCGATGGAATAATTACTATTCTTAGTGGAGATACGGTGACTTTAACGGCAGCGGATTCGATAGACCAGGTAATTATTTCGTCTGGCGGATATTTGGTTATTAATACTGGTACTACATTGTTGATTAAAGATGGAATTGGAACGGATTTGGCAGTTAATGGAACTCTAATAAATTCCGGCTCTATCACACAGGATATGTCTGCTACAATAAGTTTCTTGGACAGCAGCAGATATGTGCATGAGCAGAACGGCGGCTCAATCCCGGTGTCCAAATGGGGAAAGGGCTCTACTTGTGAGATCAGCAGTGTTACGAGTAACTCACCATCAGGTTTAGAACAGAATTTTTACCACTTCACGTGGGATTGTTCAGAGCAGGCTCTGGATGCAAGTATGGGATGGGATGGAGATACGATAGGAGGAAATATAAACATAAGTAATACAGGAACAGGCGTATGGCAATTATGCACTCCGACTTCCGGCACACCAGTAGTTATAAATATTAATGGCGATTTAAATCAGACATCGGGGACAGTTGCTACGCACATGTCGAATGAAGGAGAAACATCAGTTACTATAAATCAAGGCGGCAGTATAAACATAACAGGAGGTCAGTTCAGTATAAGTGGCGGAACACAAGGAGGCACAGGTACTACGGCATGGAATCTAACCGATGGTGATTTTTCGGCTTCAAATGCAGAAATAGAAAACAGCTCGACAACGCCGGGAGGAGCAGGCTTTGTATTTAGTAAAGCAGGAACTCAAACTTTGAATATAGGGTCGGGTAATACGATAGAGGAATTACCGATAGAGGTAAGTAGTGGGACTACGTTAAACATTGGAACAAGCGAATTGACGGGCAATGGTCATTTTATGCTGGATTCAGGTGCCACATTAGAGACGGCTCATTCTGATGGCATAGATGGTAATATACAGACAGAAGGCACAAGAATACTGAGTAAGTCAGCAAATTATACATATAATGGGAATATTGCACAGGTAACCGGCAGCTTGCTACCGGATACGGTGAACAACCTGACATTGGATAACAACATGGGATTGACTCTTTCAGGGGATGTAGTTGTAAATGGGATAATGGAGATAAAGGATGGATTGCTGCAATCAGGAAGTGAAATATTGAGCTACGGTGAGGATGGAGCGTTGAAATACTCGGGTAGTAGTGCCCAGACAACGGGAGATGTAGAATTTCCTGCTGTAGGGATTCCGAAGGATTTAATAATTTCGAATACTTCCGGAGTAAACTTGCACTCCACAAGACGGATAACAGGTAATTTGAATTTAGAAGGTAAGCTGGCGCTAGGAGCAAATACGTTGACAGCGGGTTCAGCAACAACGGAGTCAGTGACTACAATGTTTGTAAACACAGACGGAGGAGGGAAACTGAGTTTGCCGGTGGAAAACTCTACAGAGGTATTATATCCTATAGGAGCGAGCGGAGGAAGCACGGTTTCATATTGTCCCGTGTGGATAACCAATAATGGAGACAGTGATACGATAACGTTAGGAGCAGTCATGGACACGGTGTATTCAACTACAAAGCCGAGGGTTAAATTGAGATGGGACATTGTAGAAAGTGGGGTAGACGGCGGAGATTACGAATTGAGGTTCGGATGGAATCCGTCTTCAACGCATGAGAACAATTTATTCAGGGCAAACAGAGAGGATAATGCGAGGATATTTTTGATAGGAGAAACCGATACACTTGAGGCAGGCAGCGGAGATTACGAATTTAATTTCACGACAAAGCCTTATTGGGTGAAGCGTGGAGGAATTAGTGAATTAGGTGGGATGTTTGCGTTTGTGGTAGGAAGATTTAAGGATTCGGTGTGGACGGGAATAGAAGAGAAGCCGAGAAGTTATCGTCTGATGCAGAATTATCCTAATCCATTTAACCAAGTGACAGTGATAGGCTATGAGCTGCCAAGGAGTTCGGAGGTAGAGTTAGTTATTTATAATTTACTTGGGCAAGAGATTGCAGTATTGGAGAGGGGTAAAAAGGAAGCAGGTTGTTATAAAGTAGAGTGGAAGGCGTCGAATTTGCCAGCGGGACTATATTTCTACAGACTAAAAGCCGACTCTTTCACTGATACAAAGAAATTATTATTCGTTAAATGACATCAAAATAATACAAGGAGGAAGAAATGAAAAGATTATTAATATTACTAAGTTTTTATTTCATAATGGTTAATTATGGTTACGGGCAATCTCCATCGTTTCAAACTTATATGAACCCGATTATTCCCGGAGACCATCCTGACCCTACCTTAACGAAAATCGGCGAAAATTTTTATACATCCGGGTCTTCGTTCAACCCCACGCCAAAGATTTATCGCTCTACCGATCTGGTTCATTGGGAAGTGATCGCCCAACCGGTAAAGGCTTCCTGGTCACAATATGGAGACGGTCCTGGTGACGGCATCTGGGGCGGGCATATGGTTTTATACAACGGAACATACTGGCATTATTTTGGAGGTCATGATACAGGTAGGATGTATTTCGTTACAGCGACTCAACCGGAAGGCCCCTGGAGTGAACCCACCGTGGTAAACATTCCAGCTGGCATGAGTGGATTAGGAATCGATAATTCTATTTTTATAGACGACGAAACCGACAAATGGTATTTACTAACCAAAAACGGTCATGTAAATAATCATATGGTGGAATTGGGCGAGGATGGTCAGCCTACCGGCGTAGTACTTGACTTAACCTGGCTTAACGCAGATACCACGTACGGCTGGGCAGAAGGTCCGGTTATGTGGAAGCACAAAGACTTCTACTATTACAGTTTTGCTGAACACCTGTATGGGAAACAATACGTAATGCGCAGCGATACCTTAACCGACGATGAATCGGATTGGACGATTGTGGGAAATAATATATTTACCGGTTCCCAGGGTACCTTCGGCAGACCTAACCATATTTCGCCGGTAGTCATGCTCGATGACAGTACAAGCTGGACCATTGTGCATAGTTACCATAACGACAGTCGGTGGTATGCGCATGGACGTCAGGGTTTACTCTGTCAGGTAACGTACAATGAAGAAGATTTCCCCGTCATACAGTATCCACCGAGTTATGCTGTTACATCTCCAGCTCTTCCCGGCAGCGGGATTCCCTGGATGGTACCTAAATCCGACATGTTCGATGAATCGGAGCTACATCCCAGATGGTCGTTTCTTGGATATAAACCCGATGGTTATTATTCGCTAACGGAACGGGAAGGCTGGTTATATCTGGAACCCTATAATGGAGAAAATACCGTAATTCAAAATGACGGCGAGCACAATTATTCTCTGATTACAAAAGTGGATTTCGAGCCTGAATCCGCCTCGGATGAAGCCGGTTTATGGATAATTAACGGTCCTGAAACACATTATGTCAAAGTGTTCAGTACCGTAAATAGCGAAAGTGAAAACGTGCTGGTATTTAGTTTTGAGGATATTTCATACGAAGTAGAAAATACGATTGGTTCCACAGTTTGGCTTAAGTTACTTCGAAACAATCATACGATATACGGGTATTACAGTTCCGATGGATTCACCTGGACCCGGATTGGCAAAGGTATAAATGCCGGAGACCTGGATATAGAACAAACCTCGTTTAATGATTTTACCGGAAGCCAACAGGGACTTTACGTTGAAGGGAAGCCAGCCTTTTTCGACCTTTATATATACCGCGATGCTTACACGGAAATATTGGCGGAATGTCCTGCCAATCAATACGGCACCTCCCGGAAAAACACCAGTCAGGGATATGTACTGAGCAATATCCACGCGGACGATTGGGCGATGTATGCAGGAGTCGAATTTGGCGGCAACGCTGATTATCCGAAAGCCCCGGATTCATTCGCAGTCATCGCTTCAAGTGCCACTTCCGGCGGAATAGTTGAAGTATGGCTTGATTCCATAGATACAGGCAATAAAGTTGCCGAATGTAACATCGAAAGTACCGGCGACTGGGAGAATTTCGAGGTATTTACATCGGAGGTGGATTCAGTATCAGGCAGACACGATGTATATTTGAAATTTACGGGAGAAGGGACAGGAGAACTCTTTCTTATTCAATGGTTGAAGTTTTTAATTGAAGGCGATTCTCTTGCATTTATTGAGGAAACTGCTCCTTCACAAATACCAAAAAACTTTATTTTAGAGCAAAACTATCCAAACCCCTTCGCCCTTTCTACAAATATTAGATTCGGAGTCCCCGAAAATTCTTTTGTTTCTTTAAAAGTCTACAATCTTCTCGGTCAAGAAGTAGCCGTAATTGCAGAAAGAGAGTTCTCTGCCGGTAGGCATTCCGTAATGTTTGATGCATCTCATTTAGCTGCTGGAATGTATTTCTACAGATTAACAGCCGGCTCTTTTACTGATACAAAAAAATTGTTATTCGTTAAATGATATATTATAAAAATATAGGAAGGAAGAACTGGGAAGATTATTAATTTTCTTAAGCTGTTATTTCATAATAGGGAATTATAGTTACGGGCAATCTCCATCGTTTCAAACTCATATGAATCCGGTTATTCCCGGAGATCACCCTGACTGTACTTTAACAAAAGTAGGCGACGATTTTTATACAACAGGCTCATCCTTCAATGTAACACCGGTTATTTTTCATTCAACGGATTTGGTTCATTGGGAAGCAATTGCCCAACCTGTAAAAGCCTCGTGGGCAGGCTATGGTGATTCACCCGGAGGCGGATGCTGGGGGGGGCACATGGTTTATTATAATGGTCAATACTGGGATTTCTTTTCACGAGCAGGTACGATGTATTTTGTTACGGCAGAAGATCCCAGTGGACCCTGGAGCGACCCGGCAGCAGTAAACAATCCTCCGGAACTTCCTTATACATTAGGATATGACAATTCCATATTCAAAGATGATGATAACAAATGGTATCTTGTTGTCAAAAACGGTCAATCCAATAATGGTATTGTAGAATTGGGAGAAGACGGACAACCTACAGGTGTAGTTTATAATCTAGACTGGTTGAATCCGTCACCATACCCTTATAGCTGGGCAGAAGGACCTGTAATGTGGAAATATAAAGGTTATTACTTTTACTCCTTTGCCAGGAATTTAGGCGGGCCACAATATGTTATGAGAAGCGAAACACTTACCGACAGTGAGGAGGCATGGGAGATGCTGGGTAATTTTTTCGATCAGGATGATCCTCTTAAATCTGGTGCTCTTTTTACAGAACCGAATCATGCCTCACCCGTCGTGATGCTGGATGATAGTACCCATTGGATTGTCCACCCTTTGTATGCAAAAGATGAATGGATAGGACAGGGACGACAGGGTCTTTTAAACCAGGTTTATTATGATTCTACTTTAAAACCTGTTGCCGACTACCCTGTCAATCGACCTTTCACCGCACCGGAACTACCAAGCAGCGGCATTCCCTGGATGGTGCCAAAATCCGATTTTTTTGATTCTACAGGTTTGAACGTGGAATGGTCATTTTTAGGCTATACATCTGATGCCACACATTCCCTTACCGACCGGCCGGGATGGCTGCGTTTATCGCCCAAAAGCAGTACAAAAGCAAATACGGTTATAAAGAATGACGGAGAACATAATTATTCTCTCATAACACATCTCGAGTTCAATCCGCAGTCGCCGGATGACGAAGCCGGGCTTAGAATTATGAGAGGAGATGAAACAATGTTTTTAAAATTATACAGTTCAGTAAGTAGGGGCGGGCTCAGAAGAATAGAATTCACCTTTGAAGACACAAGATACACGATCGAGAATACGGCGGGGGACACCTTGTGGCTCAGGATTATCAGGGAGAACCATATAATCAGAGGTTATTTCAGCAGTAACGGCATCGATTGGGTGCAGGTCGGGCAAAACTTTGACATATCTGAAATCGATTCATATTCCGATTTGTCTACTTTCACCGGAACGAGGCAGGGATTATATGTCGAGGGAGATAGCAGCGCATTTTTTGATCTCTACATTTATCGTGATGCATATACCCCTATCATGGCTGCATGTCCGGTCAACCAATTTGGAGCATATCGAACATCATCAGTATTGGACAGCATACATAATAATGACTGGGCGCTGTTTGCAGGAATCGAATTTGGCGGCAACGATGACTATCCGAAAAGTCCTGTTTCATTTGGAGTCGTAGCTTCAAGTGCCACTTCCGGTGGAATCGTCGAAGTATGGCTTGATTCCATAGATACAGGTAATAAAATTGCAGAATGTAATATCGAAAGTACCGGCGACTGGGAAACTTTCGAAGTATTTACATCGGAGGTGGACTCGGTATCAGGCAGGCACGATGTGTATTTGAAATTTACTGGCGGCGAGGGCGAACTTTTTCAACTTAAATGGCTTAAGTTTTTAATTGAAGGCGATTCTCTTTCTTATGTTGAGGAACCAACCTCTTCCCAAATTCCGAAAAACTATGTTTTAGAGCAAAACTATCCGAATCCCTTTAAGCAAACAACAACTATAAGCTATCAGACACTGGCTAACGGTAAAGTTACACTAAAAATCTTTGATAAACTCGGAAGAGAAACAAAAAAATTGGTAGATGAATATCAAACAGCCGGATCTAAAAGTGTAGAATGGGATGGAACAGACTCTAAAGGCGCAAAAGTCCCAAGCGGGACGTATTTCTATCAGATAACAGGGAAAAACGGGTATACGAGTACAAAAAAGATGACATTTTTGAAGTGAAATTCAGTTGGATAGACACGGAAACATGAATACAAAGATAAAAAAATTAAATTTCTTTGTTTTGACTACCAACCGCCGACCAATAAATCCTAAACTAAGAGAACACAAATTAACAGAATTGAACAAGTTCAAACAGAGATAGTATAATTCCGCCCGGTCTCCATAAAAGCTGATATATTATCAACAGGAGTTTCCAGAGGTAGATCGCATCCTGTGCTCAAAACATAATTCGGAAAAGAATCCATCGATTCAAGTAAAGCTTTAACCTCTTCTTTCACTTCTTTAGGACTGCCATAAACGATTGTTCTACTTGGACTAATATTTCCGATTAACACTATATTTTTCTGTATATTTTTAGCGATTTCGGAAAGATATATCCCGCCATCTTTAGAATCAAGACTCAACCCATCTACTCCTGACTCAACCATTTTTTCAATGAGATGAGTACTGTTACCGCAAACATGGTAGATACAATCTGAATCCGCCGTATGGCAGAGTTTAACGATATCTTTCACGTTCGCAACCGAGAACTTTTCAAAATGTGAAGGGCCAAGCATCACTCCGCTTGGTTCAAGTACACAAACCGCATCCGCTCCTGCCGATAGCAGTAATTCAGCATATCGCATTATACAATCGTTTGTAAAAACACAAATTTCTTCGAGTTTTTCAGGATGCCTGGCAGCCATAAGCCCCGCTTCTTCCGCACCGATAATAAGACCTGCTAGAGTATAAGGACCTGTGACATAAGCTCCGACCTTAACACCGGCAGGGAATCTGCGTTTCATCAACTCCACGGTCTTAACATAACTAAGTAATCTGCTATCGCTATCAAACTTAATCTTCTCAAGCAAAGCCAATTCATCCGTACCAAACTTGCCATGTTTTTTCATAACGGTAGCTGAATCATCCGGAGGAAAAAGAGTATTTAGTCCGAGCGCATTTGCTTCTACCGAAAGGTCCATAAGAACAAACTGTATATCCGGTTTAAATTTATCAACCAGTGAACTAACCACCTTAAAATGCTCTTCATGATTTTGCTGGGCAAGTTTTATACTCGATTGAGCAATTTTAACTCCCGGAAAACCAACTAAAGGAGCAACAATGCGTCTTTTTTCAGAATAAGAGGATTTCACCAAATCCAAGAGTCTTCCCATAATACTTAATATTCCGTAACGCTAAACTTTCTCATTTTTTTATTTACCCAACAACTTCTTTGCCAGATTAACGGCAGATGCGGCATCCGGAGAATATCCGTCCGCACCTATATCTTTCGCATAATCTTCACTCACCGGAGCCCCACCAACAATTATCTTAACATCATCTCGTAAACCTTCTTCTTTAAAAGCATCTATCACATTCTTTATTTCCACCATTGTAGTGGTCAAGAGAGCAGAAAGGCCCAAAATATCAGGCTTATTTTCTTTAACAAGATCCATAAACTTTTGAGCTGTAATATCGACTCCCGCATCAATCACTTCAAATCCGCCTCCCTCCAACATCATAGCCACTAAATTTTTACCGATGTCATGCAAATCTCCTTTTACAGTCCCAATAACAACCTTACCTATAGGTTCAATTCCTGCTTCGGTTAACAGAGGCTCGAGTATCTTCATTCCTGCTTTCATTGCTTTCGCAGAAATTAACATCTCGGGAACATAAATTTCATTAGCTTGAAATTTACTGCCTACTACATCCATTCCGGGTATGAATCCATCATTCAATATCTTTTCCAGATCGATACCTTCATCTAAAGCTTTCTGGGTATATTCCAATACTTTACTTTCGTTACCGGCAATTACATTTTCTTTTAGATTTTCCAGAACAGACACTATTCCTCCTCTTAGCATTAAATATAATTAAAAATCTTTTCTTCTTATCAGCTTTTCGTAATCAAAATAAAACTATTACTTTTCTATGTTTTGTCAATGACCGTTGTAATATCCCTATCTGCTTTTTATTTAAATAGCTTTAATACACGAACTTGAATACTTCAATGCTCTTAGCGCGACAGAATCGCTAAAATGTAAAAATCAAATATAAAAATGTAAGATTAAATATTAAGAATTTTTAGTGTGCTGGTGCGTGGGTGTGTTGGTGTATTTTTTTAACTGACCAACGGACTAACCGACCCACAAACCAACAGATTTATTTGTCATTTTGCTTTTTGATTTCTGATATTTTATTTACAGTTTATGAGCTTTAACTGTTTCGATAAATGCTTTAATATTTTCCGATGATACATCCGGCGGCATTCCGCCACCGCAGGAAAGAATTACCCTTGTTTTATCTTCAAGAGAATTCATTAATTTCTCAACCGACTCTTTTACTTCATCCGGACCACCCCTCGCAAGGACATCCCGGGGTGGAATATTACCAAGCATCGTTACTTTGTTATTTGTCGCTCTTTTTAATTCATTCAAATCAGTATCAAAGGCCATATTGAAGAGATTGACACCCATAAGAGGCAGATATTTAATAGACTCTTTACAGGAGGCATCATTGTGAAGAAACTTAACCGTCATATCGGTCTCGTATAGTTCTTTAAAATAAGGCAAGCCGAAAGTTTTGAAATCTTCTTCACCTATAAAGCCAATTATATCATCCAGAAGGAGAATTCCGTCAATTGAAGGAAAGGCATCCTTTTGAATCTGGTGCCATTTTTTTAAGAATGTGGTAATTTTCTTTAATAAATAGTGCGCTTTCTCCGGCTCTGTTTTTATAGAAATAAGGAACTCGGTCATCCCCATCAAAAAACATGCTATGTTCAAAGGACCCCTGGAAACGGAAAATCTTATTTTATGTCCCGCATCTTCGATTTTAGCTTTAGCGTGTTTCAGGCGATTTAGCATAAACGGAAGAAGCCCGTCCTTAGAAGGATCAGGAATCTCTAAATACACTATTTCTCCTGCTGAGTCGATCACTTTTTCGGCATTGGGAAATGCATTCACAGGAAAAGAACATTTTGCCCCAAAAGCGGACGGTTCCGTACACATACCATACTCGGACCAGAATCCCGGCAAAAAAATCACTTCGGGAAACTCGTTTATGGCTTTGATGTTGGCATCAAACCATAAATTATCGTTCGAAAAGTAGTCCAGGATGGGAATACCAAACCAGTTAGGCAGCCAGGGACTATCTATAATAAATCCGACAGGCAGAGGCTCTATTTTCTCTCCGTTTATAACATTAATTAAAATATCCCATTGTTTGTCAGTCATGGAATTTATAATAGGAAACTATTTTCATAAGTCAAGTGCAACAACGCAGCTCTTAGCTTTTGGCCTTTAGCTGTTAGCTAAAAAACAGAAAATTTTATCCTTTATAAAATTTAAAGTGTTGGTATCAGTTTAATGCAAAACGCTAATGGCAAATAGCTAATAGCTTTGTGGGCGGTGTGTAGGGCAATAAAACAGGGTTGACTTAGTTATTCTATTTTAGTATTATAGGTCTATGAATTTAATCTTATGGCTTCTCAGTAGTACCGTTGTTATAGGTAATATTGAAGGGGTAATAAGCCCTATTACAGCTAACTACGTCCAAAGAGTAATAGATAAAGCTGAAGAGAAAGAAGCAGAAGCAATAGTTTTCTTACTTGATACACCCGGCGGACTCATGGACGCAATGCGAGAAATAGTTAAAGATGAATTAAATTCTAATATTACAATCATCATTTACGTTTATCCTTCAGGGGCGAGCGACGCCTCTGCAGGAGTTTTCCTGACTTATGCAGCTCATATCGCAGCAATGACACCCGGAACAAACTTAGGTGCAGCACATCCCGTAGCAATTTCACCTCAAGGCATCGGAGGAGGAGAAGAGAAAAAAGCGGATGATACAATGATGGAAAAAGCAACGGAAGATGCAGCTGCTTACCTGCGTGGAATAGCTAAAAAAAGGAACAGAAACATAGAATGGGCGGAAAAAGCAGTTAGGGAATCCGTTTCCGCAACAGCAGAAGAAGCTCTGGAATTGGGAATAATCGATTTGGTTGTTTCATCTGTTGATGAACTGCTGGAAAAAATTCATGGCAGGAAAGTAGAACTCCCCGGGGGTGTAAAAAAATTAGATACAAAAAATGCAGAAAGAGAAAATTTACCAATGAACTTCAGAGAAGAATTTCTCAAATTGATTTCGAATCCAAATATAGCTTATATTTTGTTCATTGTTGGTATATACGGCCTAATATTCGAAATAAGAAGCCCGGGAGCAATAATTCCCGGTGTTTTAGGCGCCTTATGTATTATTCTCGCCTTTTACTCTTTTTCGGTACTTCCGATAAATTATGCAGGCGTCGCTTTGATAATACTTGGTATTGCTATGTTCGTTATGGAGGTATTAACTCCAACATACGGACCTTTAACTATAGGAGGTATTGTATCGATGTCCATAGGTTCAATTATGCTAATAAATACTGACGCGACTTTCCTTCAAATCTCGAAACCTCTAATATTTGCCGCTGTCGGAACGACTGCTGCCTTCTTTATATTCGCTTTAGGTGCCGTTATAAAAGCCATGAAAAATAAACCCACAACAGGAAAAGAAGGGTTAACGGGAGCAATCGGGAAAGCCGTCAGTGACATAAATTCAAAAGGCGGAAAAGTATTCGTAAGAGGCGAATACTGGAACGCCGTTGCGAATAAAAAAATAAAAATAGACACCGAGGTAGAAGTTGTAGAAGTGAATGGTTTAACTGTCAAAGTCAAAAAAAAGGAGGTATAAATTGACTGGTGGTGTATTAATTGTAATTGGAGTTATCGGCTTAATAATCTTAGCTAACGCCATACATATACTCCAGGAATATGAACGGGCTGTCGTTTTCCGTCTCGGAAGATTTGCGGGAGTCAGAGGACCGGGTTTTGTTCTTATCATTCCGTTTTTCGAAAAAATTGTAAGGGTTAGTTTGCGGGTAGTTACCCATGATGTCCCGCCTCAAGACGTAATAACGAGAGACAACGTCTCCGTGAAAGTCAATGCCGTTGTTTACTTCAGAGTTATGGATCCGGAAAAGGCAATAATTGAAATCGAAAATTACAAATTTGCCACTTCGCAGATTTCACAGACAACTCTCAGAAGTGTTGTAGGCAGTGCGGAACTGGATGAACTCTTATCCGAAAGGGAAAAACTCAACAAAGAACTTCAAACCGTTATCGATAAAGAAACAGACCCCTGGGGAATAAAGGTAAGTACTGTGGAGATAAAACACGTTGACCTGCCTCAGGATATGCAAAGAGCAATGGCGCGTCAGGCTGAATCCGAAAGAGACAGAAGAGCAAAGATAATCAACGCTATGGGTGAATACCAGGCTGCGGAAAAATTGGTTGCGGCTGCAAAACTTATGGAACAATCCCCTGTTACGATTCAACTTCGATATCTGCAGACCTTAAACGAAATCGCAGCAGAAAACAACTCAACCACAGTATTCCCTATACCCATAGACCTTTTTAAACCTTTCATGAATTTGATGAAGGGTAAAAGCGGTAAAAATAAAGTATCTCCAGAGGACTTTATAGAAAAAGATACAAAATAAAGGAAACAGGAGACCGAACAGTAAAACGAAAAGTTTGCTGGATTACATACTACTTTCCCCCTATGGGAATGGGTGGCGTACAGAGGTTATACAACATCCCAAAAGTTTTAAAAGAACTGGGATGGGATGTTGAAGTTTATACTACTTACCCTCCTTACAGTTACCCTAAGGATAATATCTCTTTCCAGATAGATGATTTAAAAATTGAAAGGTCTTTTTGCCCGGATCCTCTTCATTTACTACCAGGTAGAGTTTCGACTCCCGGACCAAGCAAACATGATTACTTTTCTTTTCCGGACAATAAAATCTTTTGGCTTCCTTTCTTATGGAGCAAAATAAAAAGCACAGATATAATAATTGTTTCCTGCCCTCCCTTTTCTACCGCGCTTACATTATTCCTAAGTAGAAATATACCCTGTATAATAGATTACAGAGATCAGTGGACCGGAAGTTATCTGGGGAAATATTTTTTAAAAGCCGAAGAACATCTTGCTGGAAAAGCAGAAAAAATGTTTATTAATAAAGCTTCTGCTATCGTTACGGTTACGGAGGGAATAGGAGATTACTTAAAAACTCAATATCCCAAAAATAAAGACAAAATTCACCTAATAAGAAATGGCTTCGACGAAAAAGCATTTCCGCTTTCAAGCAAAACAGAAAAACTAAAAAAATACACGGTTACCTATATGGGAACATTCAGCAACCTGATTAAACCAGATTTACTTTTTGAGGGAATCGAAAAGCTCTTTTCTTTAAATCCGGGACTTCAAGAAAACTTTGTCTTTAAATACATAGGACCATCTATGCTGAAAGAATTAAAAGAAAAGGCAAGAAATATCGGACTGAAAAATTTCATAACCACCGGATATTTACCACATAAAGAAGCCCTATCCGAACTTATGGCATCGGATTTACTAATACTTATGGGCGTAAGTGGAAAGGAAGATAGTTGGCTCATCCCGGGGAAACTTTATCAGTATCTATACACGGGATTACCAATTATTGCAATAACTAAAAATACAGAGATAAAAAAATTAATTGGTTCCTCCGGAATAATTTGTGATGCGGAACCAAAATCCTTCGCATATTCCGTCCTTAAGGCTATCCGGAAACCTCATTTATTTAAAGGCATTTCAAATTATTCCGACTATTCATGGAAAAACTTAGGCAGGAAATACTCTGAATTACTAAGGAGAGTTCTACAACACGATTTGACCACGTGAAACTTTTAAGCAACTGTTTAAATAAAAAGTTGTAATGTAAAACCTATAAAATGTAAAATTTAAATATAAAAATGGAAAATGGATTAAAAAAAAGAAAAAAGACTAACCACAGAGGACACAGAGAAATGATTTTGTTAAAAAAGAAAAAACGCAGAGTACACAGAGAAAAAAAAGAAATAAAACCTCTGTGCTCTCAGTGGTTAAAAAAATTGGGGTTGAGAGAGGTGGGCTCTGTGTGGTTTTGTTCATTTTGCTTTTTGATTTTCGATATTTTATTTACAGAAAAAGGCAGTGAATTCCAATGAAACATTCTTTACAAAAAAATAAAAAACATTCATCAATACTATATATTATGGAACATATAGGGGAGTTATTGCGTCTTTACCTATGAATATTGAGCAGATATTTCTGGATTATCACGATTATATATACAAATATATATATGGGATGGTTCAGAATAGAGCAGAAGCGGAAGATCTTTTACAAGACACATTTATTAAAGTAATGAGAGCCGCAAACAAGGATATTCAGAACTGGAAGGGTTATCTGCTCACAATAGCAAGAAACACGGTATATGATCACTGGAGAAAGAGAAAGAATAAATTTAGCTTGGATTTATTAAAATTAAAAACAAAAGAGAAGAATATTGAATTAAAACTTGACATTGAAAAAGGGATAAAAAAATTGTCGCCGAAATTAAAAGAGGTAATAATTTTAAGAGAAATAAATAAGTTGGAATATCAGGAAATAGCAGAAGTACTTGGAATTGAAAAAGGTACCGTAAAATCCAGACTTAGCAGAGCCAGGGAGGAATTAAAAAATTTTTTGGAGGGAAGTAAATGAGTTGCGAATCAATTAAGGAATTAATATCGGCTTATATCGATGCCGAATTAGAAAGAGCTGATATACTCAAAGTTGAAGAACATATTAAAAAATGCGAATATTGCAATAATATTCTCAAAAGTTATCAGAATATCAGTTCCCGCATCTGCTCAATAGAAATTCCAAAGCCTTCCAAAAAAGTATTTGAACGAATTATTATTTTCCCAAGAAGAAAAATTTATCGACTGAGGCGTCTTGCTGTTAGCGCTTCCCTTTTGGTAATATTGGGAATACTCATTGCACCCTTTTTTAGAAGTGAAGAAACAATCGCACAGGAAACCCCAAAAGAATACTATATCGTAAAAGAAGAAAAAACTCCATATTCAGAAGTTTATTATGAAAGAGAAGGAAATTTTGTTTTGACGAGCTATTCCGGAGGCAGCTTCTAAGCAGGGGTTTCCAGCCTTATCATGAGTCTTATATTAATTTTACTCGCCACCTATCTCTCAAAAGTAGAACAAGAGGTATTAGAACTTGAAAAAAATATTTCGCCTTATGTTGTTTCCCTTCGTACCGATGAAGGTAATTTAATAATGACCGGTACCATTGTAGAAAAGAACCATATTGCAACTGTAGGTTTTATAGAAATAGGTCAAACGGTACATATAGAAGACAGATTCGGGAACCTTACCGCAGGATCAGTTATAGGACGTGACCCATCTACGGGAATTCATCTAATAAAAGCGCAAAAAGAATTTAAAATTCCATCCCCCGGTGGGGAAATTAAACAGGCGCAAATCTGTTACATTTACGGTAATTCTTTCGGTTCCATGGGGCTGATCGGCATGGGATTCATTCAAAGTCCCGAAGGCATATCTTTTAATCTTTCCGCCCCTTTATCTCCGGGCAATAATGGCGCAGGGGTTTTCGACTCTGAAGGAAATCTTTTAGGAATTGTGGCAGGCTGTGTCAATCGTTCTGTTTTACCTGAAAATCTTTTCAGAAATACCAACAACTTTGCAGAGGTTGTTAAAGTTAACTACATCTTGAATACTGTGGAACAGATAAAAAAGATAGGTGTCGTAAAAAGAGCCTGGCTCGGTGTTATAATCGAAAACAACACACCACTAAATATGGGAGTGATCGTAAAGGAAGTGATGAAAGATTCACCCGCCGAGTTGGCAGGAATAAAAAAAGGCGATATAATTATAGCGCTCAACAATAACAATATACCTCATCTCGAAAGACTCAAGGAAATGATTCTGATCGAGGAACCCGGGAAAACTGTAACACTTAAGATTATAAGAGATAACAACAAAATGGAAATCCCTGTTAAGTTAGCAGAAATGAAAGATGCCGAACCCAAAAGTTTACCGGATTTCAAAATCGAAAAAATTACACCTAAAAAATTTATAGAAAACAAAGAACAACTAAAAGAATTCTTAGCCGAAAAAATACTTCACCTTTCCGAAGAACTGGAAGAGTTGAAGGAAGAATTCGAAAAGTTAAAGTAAGCCACAGATTCCACAAGATTAACACAGATTATAAAAAATTCTCTTTGTTTAAAAACCCAACTCCCAACGCCCAAATTTGCCACAAAGGCACCAAGAGACAAAGTAAAACAACAAAATTTATATTTTTTACTTAAAACCCCTCAACCACACCAAAACTAAGAGGAACAACGAATCACACGAATAACATAAATTTTTAAACTTTTGGTCTGTGAGTCAGTTAGTCTGTTGGTCTGTTTTTTTTGACTCGCCAACACACCCACACACTAACTCACTAACAATGAAATTATTTGTGCTATTTGTTGTTAAAATCCATTTTCCCGCAGTTTCTTCAGTCTTTCTTTTATATTTTTTTCCCATCCCTGCTCGGTAGGTTCGTAAAAGATCTTCTTCTTTACACCGTCGGGAAAATAAGACTCCTCCACATAATGACCCGGAAAATCGTGCGGGTACTTATAATTTTCGGCATAACCAGCTTCTTTCATAAGCTCGGTGGGCGCGTTTCTAAGATGTAAAGGCACTCCTCCATTTGGATGCTCTTTTAAGAATTTTCTTGCCTTATTGTAAGCCATATAAGAAGCGTTGCTCTTAGGAGCAGAAGCAAGATAGGTCACAGCATGTGAAAGTATTATTCCTGCCTCGGGCATTCCTACAAATTTTACAGCCTCCATAGCAGCCACCGCCAACTCCAACGCGCGGGGATCCGCATTACCGATATCTTCTGAAGCAAGAATCACCATTCTTCTTACAATAAAAAGAGGGTCTTCCCCGCCTTCCAACATTCTAACCATCCAGTAAAGTGCGGCATCGGGGTCACTACCGCGAATAGATTTTATAAAAGCCGAGATAAGATTATAATGCTCTTCTCCCGACTTATCATATATAACCTGTCTCTGAAGAACACTGGCAATCATATCTTTATCGATTTTACGTTTTTCGATTTGGGCAACTTTGACGCCGGCTTCAAAAACATCCAGCGCAACCCGCGCATCACCGGAAGAAACTTTTATCAGATAATTCATGGCTTCTTCATCCATTTTGAACTTTATTTTTTTTATTTCTCCATCAATCGCTCGCGCTCTATCAATAATTTTCTTGATATCCTCCGGAGAAAAAGGTTTTAATATATAAGTCCTTGATCTTGAAAGTAAGGGGGAAACGACTTCAAAAGAAGGATTCTCGGTAGTTGCTCCGATAAGGACAATAGTTCCATCTTCGACACATGGTAGTAAAACATCCTGCTGAGCTTTATTAAATCTGTGAATCTCATCAATAAAAAGAATTGTTTTTTTATTCTTATTCTGCAAGAGATATTTTGCTTTTTGTATAACTTCTCTTACATCTTTTACGCCACTTTCGGTAGCACTAAGACGCTCAAAATTTGAATTCGTATGGTTAGAAATTATATAAGCCAAAGTTGTCTTACCCGAACCAGGAGGACCCCACAATATTAAAGAAGGAAGATTTTCTGTTTCTATAAGGTTGCGAAGAACGGATCCCTTCCCCACCACCTCTTCCTGTCCTATAAAATCATCCAATGTTTTGGGTCTAACGCGATATGATAAAGGAGGATTACCTTTTCCTCTTTCAAATAAATTAGCCAAAACTATCCCCTTCTCCCCCCCATTTTGAAAAATGATTCATAAGTGAAGGGGTGCTGCTCAAGAAAAATGTCTCGGAGACCGAGCGGGCACGGACTTTTGACAAAGTCAAAAGGAGCGAGGTCGAGAGCCAAGCAGCAGTTTCCTCGCAGGGAAAACTGACTGCGGTTTTTCGGAGTGGCATCCCTGAACAAAACCTCGGTGGGGAAATTGACCGCGTTCCTGATGAATGGTTAGCCTTCGCTTCAGCTTGGATTTTGAATGCTGTAAGCGATTGACGGGGCAACAGCTTCTCTGTGTTATTTTTTTTAAACTCTCTTTTAGTACTTGACTTTTGCATTCTTAGCGGCTTCACCGCGACAGATATTTGATTCCCTTATCTCCTATATCTTTTCTGTAAAACAGATTTGAACACTCGATTCTTTCGACACAACGATACGTTTTTTCTTTCGCACTTATTAAATCATTCGAAACGCCAACACATGCCAGAACTCTCCCGCCACTTGTATAAAACCGTCCCTCTTCGGCTTTTGTTCCAGCATGGAAAACATTACAATCCAAATCCGGTATATTTATTTCAAAACCTTTCTCGTAACTTCCTGGATAGCCCTTCGAAGCCATAACAACTGCCAGAGCAGAATTTTGACTACAATTAAGCTTATCCCCTAAAGTGTAATCGTTTGCTTTAATCAAGACTTCCAACAAATCATCTTCTAAAAGGGGAAGAATAACCTGAGTCTCAGGATCACCGAATCTGACGTTAAATTCAAGAACCTTTGGCCCATCCTTTGTCATTATTATACCACCGTATAGAACACCTTTGTATTCTATACCTTTTCTCATCAATTCTTTTATCGTTGGCTTGAATACCCTTTCTATAATTTTCGGCATTTCACTTTCTGTTAAGAAAGGTGTAGGGGCATAGGCGCCCATGCCTCCGGTATTGGGTCCTTCATCATTATCATACGCCCTTTTATGGTCCTGGGAAGGTAAAAAAGGAAGAATTTTCTCACCCGAAACGAGAGCCAGAACGGAAACTTCTTCACCCACTAAAAGTTCCTCTATGACAACAGTATTCCCCGCTTCCCCGAATCTTTTCTTTCCCATTATAGACTCGAGTGCATTAAGAGCTTCCTTTCTGCTTTGACACACGATAACTCCCTTACCTGCCGCAAGACCGCTCGCTTTTACGACCAGATGTTCTCCGTGGCTTTCAACGTATCTCCTCGCGGCTCTAAAATCATCTAATATTTCGAACGAAGCGGTTGGGACATTTGCCGATGCCATAACCTCTTTCGAAAAAGCTTTGCTCCCTTCAAGCAGTGCTGCGGCTTTTGAGGGACCGAATATTTTCAAACCCTCATCTTCGAATAAATCCACAACACCATCGACCAGTGGCTGTTCAGGTCCTACTACAGTAAAATCAATATTTTCTCTTTTCGCAAAAGCAAGCATATCATCAAGCGCGGACAAATTAACATTCTCGCCTAAAACAGAAGTCCCTCCGTTACCGGGCGCGAAATAAAGTTTCGATATTTTATCGCTTTTGGACAGTCTCCATCCAACAGTATGTTCTCTTCCTCCTCCGCCAATAACCAATACTTTCATAGTATTTCCATTTATATCGAAAAGAAATCAAAAGTCAAGGCTAATATTAAGCTATCCGCTAAACGCCATACGCTTTCCGCATTAGACCCGACCCATACCCTAAAATTTTTAACATGTAGAACATGTAGTGCCTGTAGTTTTTTACTTTTTTTTACTCATTAACCAATCTTATAATCTACGAATTTACCGATATCATGTGCAAAATTTTTTGCTTTCTCTGCGGTAAGCGGTAAGCCGAGAGCGAGTTGTTACCTTGACATAACTGTTTTTTTCTTTTATACTAATGAGTATAAATAAATACAATTCAGGAGGATTCAAATGAAAGGCTTTAAAAATCTGGGTGTAAAGTTTATTCTTTTTTTATATTTTCCTTTATCTTTATTATCAGAACGGAGTGATCTCGGAATAAACATAACTTGGCCGACGGACTGGAGTCAGGACCATGTTTTCGCAGATATAATAAAAACATCAAGAAACTGGCAACATTTGGGGACATGGGACCCTCTTTCCGAAAGTGAAAAAGATGCACAGGGCTGGCCTCTTGTTGATGCCTCTCTCTTTTTATGGGCAAATCGGGAAATGCATGGTACTTACAGATTGTCTTTTACCGGAGAAGCGACAGTAACCATTGGCGGCGGTGGTGCCGGTGCAAGCATACAAAATATAACCTACAACTCTGAGACAAATCAAACCACAGGAATAATAAATATTACTTCACAAGATGAAGAGAATTTCTGGATAAACTTCGCCAATATCAACGGGGGCGTACGGAATGTAAAATTAATGAGACCGCTCTTCCCCGGCGCATCCGAAAGTTATCCGGACAGTATAACTTTTACGAACGCGTTCAAATATGCGGTTGAACCATTTTCCACAATCCGGGTTATGCAATTTACCGGTACCAATTTCAGCCGTCAAAAAACCTGGGACGATAGAAGAAGGCACGACTATTATACTTTCAACGATGAAGATATAGACGGAGGTGATTTAGCATCCTGGGAGTGTGTTATCAACATGGCTAACGAACTCCAAAAAAATATATGGATAAACGTACCGCGCTGGGTGGATGACAACTATGTTCGTCAGCTTGCAATACTTTTCCGTGACGGAAACGAATTTACAGACTATCAGGGCCTGGATGACAATCTTTATCTGTATGTAGAATACAGCAACGAAATATGGAACTACGAGCAGAATGAATACAAAGATACTGCGGTCGTAATGGTTTTAGAACGGGGCGATCCCGAAAACCTCAACTTTGACAATCTTTCTCTTGAAGATGCAGGCCAGGGCTGGATATGGGCTTGGCGGCGTCCCGGAGCCAGAGCCGTTCAAATAAGCAATATATTCAGAGAGGAATTCGGAGACGATGCTATGATAACGCATATTAGACCCGTTCTCTGCTGGCAGGGAGTACGTCATGTTACTTCAAGAGCTCCTCTTGAGTACATCGAAATGACTCAAGTAAATCCCGTCAACTATTATATCTACGGCGGCGGCGGAACCACTTATTATTCACCGGAAATGGAAACATCCGGACTAACACTTGATGAATTCTGGGAAAGCAGGACGATGAATACCGACTGGTGGCGCGACACTTGGCCGGATGGAATGGGAAAAGGCTCCATGATGTACAATAGTCACATCTGTAATTTATACGCTATAAAGCGACTCGCTTATGAAGGGGGCCCAAGTTTCGACCCGGGCCAACCGGGAAATAACGACTCGGTTATGGAACAAGCGTGGAGTGACCCGCGGATGCGAGATGAAATAATAGAACATCATAATGCATGGATTAACTGGGGCGGAGAACTCTCGATGTATTACGTATTGACTCAAAGTTACAGCTGGGCATTTATGTCCGATGTATATGATACAACTCATCCCAAATATCTGGGAATTTTGGACCTCGCAGCTACGACGCCCCCGCCTGTAACAATAGGAAATCCCGTGGGAACCCTGGACGGAAACGCATTCCAACTCGGTCGGGGCGACTGGCACGATACCGCAAGAACAGGCTCAGTATGGAGACATAGTGAAGAATGGGTCAGTTACATTTACAACATACCGTCAGAGGGTTTCTACGAAGCCACTGTCAATTTATCGACATACGACACACTTCACCAGGTAAACTGGTGGATGCTCGGAAGACCCATTGCGACGACACCCCTCACCGGTTTTGTCGACACAACAGGTGATGCAGGACCCATAATCATTTATTTAACTCCCGGATTAAATACAATCCGGGTAAGCACAGATACAGAAGGATGGATAATTAACAGTATTACTCTAATCCCATCTGAAGGTACCTGCTCCTACAGTATCAACCCTACTTCCGAACACTTCGACGAAGATGGAGGAATCGGGTCGATAGATGTTACAGCCTCAGGTAGCGGTTGCACATGGATAGCCACAAGTAACGCAAACTGGATTACAATAACCAACGGAAGTTATGGGGCAGGAAACGGAACAGTTAACTATACGGTCTCTCGAAACATGGGTTCGGAGCGAAGTAGCGAGATAATGCTTGCAGGTCAAACTTTAATTGTCGAACAGGATGCCGGTTCATCGTCAGGCATTGTACTCTTCCCTAATTCTCCTAATCCTTTTAATATAACTACTACTATAGAGTATTTCGTGGAAGAAGGAGCAGAAATTAAACTTGCCCTATATGATCTAATAGGAAGAGAAATAAAAGTTTTATTCGAAGGAGTAGTTACTGGAAACACTTACGGCAGGATAGATTGGGACGCGACGGACTCACAGGGAAACAAAGTAGAAAGCGGTGTATACTTCTGTCAAATCCGTGGGGGATCAGGTAACTCCGATTCCAGGAAAATTATATTCCTGAAGTGATATAAATAATTAAAGAACAAGGAGACAAAAATACGATGGGAAAACCTACGTTACTTTTAATACTATTTCTTATCTCAGCAGGAATAATAGAAAAAGGATTTTCACAAACAAATATAACTTTATTTCCAGATGATACCGTCGAAGTCGGAGAAGAAGTCTATTTTGATGCAGTTCATTATTTAAGTATTTACGGAGACAGCATTCAATGTGAGTGGGACTTCGGGGATGGCTACTCTTTATATGCCGATGAGGATGGAAATCCCTTTAATACGGGATTATGTGCAATTCATTATTTTATGAGCCCGGGAGATTTCAAAGTAAATCTAACTGTTTCTTTGTTTGATATGTCCACAAGCCCGCCCACAAGAGAAATTTTACTCACAGAAGATTCAATAACAATAACAGTTACCGGTACATCACCTGCTGCAGGTTTTGAGCTCCTGCACGCCCCGTTCCACGCACACACAGCGCAGTATATTTATGCTCATGTGCCTGAAAGTTACAATCTCTCTCAGATTACAATGAGAATCGAAAGAACCGGAGGAGGATATTCAGAGGAGCTTTCCGGTGTCACAGAAGACAGTCTACAAAAATTCTTACTCGTAAACGCCGATTTACCTTCGGGAGATTATGTTTTAACAGCAGAATTAATGGATGGGGAAACAACTGTAAGTACCATACGCGAAAAATTTTCCAAACCGTACGACGGCGCACCCACAGTCGGTATTAACGAAAACAATGCTTTCATCCTGGACGGAAACACTCTTCTCTTTCCGATAGCACCCTACATGTTAAATGTTCCAAACATACCTCTATGGAAACATGTGAGCAATACCCTTCATACAGAAGGCTGGTACGAAACTCATAACTCAGATACCTGGACTGACTACATCAGCCAGGGAAACGCATACGGTATGATGTCAGTTGGTCCTTCGAGATGGGAAGGATTCTTATCCTCTCCTTATACGCGCAATTCGAACCCCAACGATTTGGTTGTTTATGTTGAACAAGCAAAAGATTCACCCGGGTTACTGGGTTGGAATTGGGACGATGAGCCGAACATGGGCGGAAGGTATCTCCGTGTTCCGGAACATGTACTGGCTGGATGGAATTATCGTACACAACAAACAGATCAGCAGCACCCAACAAACCAACAGTATTACGGCTTCGATTATTTTCCCCGTTACAATCCGCTAACAGGCGATAACGGTTATGATTACATAAGGAGTGCCAATTCATTCGGAGGAAAAAAGCAGTTCTTGGCTGATTTCATAACACACGATGCCTATCCTATCGAATATAAAGAACACGTATCTTTAGATTACTCTGACCGAGGCGTAATCGACTTGTGGCTCGAGAACTTAGATAACTTTACCTGGAATTCCGGCAGCCTAATACCCTTAGGTACGTTTGTTGAAACTCAAAACGTTACCTCTTACCAGCGTATGTCGGGAACAAGCTATCTGACCGATTGGGATGCGGGTCCGACACCCGGCGATATACGTACCCAAATGTGGGGAGCCGTTGCTCACGGGATGAAATTCATTGGCTACTTCGAATTCTTTGCTCCAACGCCTGCCGATAATATGAGTGCAATGGCAGAATTTAAAGAGGCAGTTACAGCCCTGACTCCCGTAATACTATCCGAACCCTCATCGAGAACTGTTAATCACAATGCCACGAGTCGCGGTAACCATGTTGATATTATGGTTCGAGAGAATGATTCAGATGTTTATGTGTTTGCAGTACGCATCACGGAACCGGAAAGCGAATGGAACGAAGTTTATGAACCTGAAACAATAAATTTCCAATTAAACACAACTTTAAGCTCTTCGATTGCTTATGATGAGTTGGAAAAATACCGCTGGAATCACATGTTAATTAAAGCTTCAGAAGGACAAACGGAATTTACTTTTACTGTACCGGAAGGAAGTATAGAACCAGGCAATTTTATAGTCAGTGCCGTGATTAATCCTGCACCTGGCAGCGATCCTGATTCCCTTTATGACAGGTGGACAGGGAATGGATATCCAACAGCCTTAGATATGCAGGGAAACTTAAAATACGGATACGACGACAGCACAGGCAATGTAATAGCACTTTATTCCTGGGAAGGACTAACCGGTACTGTCAACTATGAAACAGGGGAGGTTTACTTAAACTATGATGAAGGAATACCGGCAGGCGGTGGTTTTGTTCAGGTAGCTTATGCCCCACAAAACAGAGAAGCAAGAGCAATTTCAGGAAGTGGTGGTATATTTACAGACGTCCTTCCAAGAAACGCAGTTAGAATATACCGTATTCCAAAAAACGGCGGGAGTTTGGATGAAAATAAGTTTTTATTACAACCCAATTATCCCAACCCCTTTAACAAAACTACAACTATTAACTACTCTATCCTGCAAGCAGACAATGTAACACTTATTATCTACGATATGCTCGGCAGGGAAATAAAAAAGCTTGTCGACGAATATCAAACTGCAGGAGCAAAAAGCGTAGAATGGGACGGAATGGACTCTAATGGTAAAAAAGTCCCAAGCGGAACGTATTTTTGCCAAATAAGAGGGGAAAACGGTGAGGCAAGTTCGAAAAAGATGATATTTTTGAAATAAAGAAAGGAGTATAAAATATGCGTTTAAAATACCTTTTATCCATACTAGTCGTCTTTATATCTCTAAAAGTAATATCTCAGGATATCGTTCCTCTGAGTAGAAGAATAGACTGGCAACCGGGTATTCCCGGTGGAATACCGTACTATCCAGTAGGTGTAAACTTAGAAGATTACGGTGCTGTGGGAGACGGAATAACCGACGATACGAAAGCTCTCAAAGACGCGATTTCAGCATGCGAGGAAAGCACCGCTGTATTTATTCCTGCGGGGACATATCTGATTACCGACCGGATAGATATCAGAAAACCCATAGTTCTCCGCGGTGCCGGTCCGGAGGCGACATTCCTAAAATTCGAAAAACTTGAAGGCGCGGGAGAATATCATAGAACGAACATTTGGATAGGCACTTCCACCCAGGATTCTACCGCAAATGTTTTAGGTAACTGCAATAAAGGTTCTAACGAAATAATAGTGGATGATGTATCCGGATTTTCTGTAGATGACTTAATCGAAATAAGACAGGATAACGATCCGGAAGTCATGGCCCGTCCCATAGTGCCTCCAAGTGAAAATGACAGCTGGGCGGAAGGGCATTGGGGATACAGGGCGGTCGGACAATTCTTAATAATTACGGATATAAACGAAACTAGTAATACCATTACTTTTCACAAACCTCTGTATTACGATTATAATCTCGACATGAATCCCGCTGTGAGCAGATGTGTTGACCCAACAAGATACGCAGGTGTTGAAGACTTACATTTTGAGCTTGTTGTAGACTGCAACGCTTACTATGGGAATATTCAAATGGATCACACGGCATATTGCTGGGTTAAGAATGTCCGCAGTTATAAATGTTCCAGGTCGCATATCGGAATATGGGGAGGCGTGGGTAACGTTATAAGGGATAGCTACTTTGAATACGGGCACCAGTATGTCGGCGGAACTGGTTACGGGGTAAATCTTGCCGACCGTACCACAGACAACCTTATCGAAAACAGCATCTTCGATTACCTGCAGGGAAAACTAATGACCGCCGTTGGAGTCTGCGGCAACGTGTACGCGTACAACTATTGCCGAATATCAATGGATGAGCAGGGCGAATGGACCGAAATGCACGCCGATATGTCTGCACACGGACATCACGCCTATTTAAATCTCTTCGAAGGAAATTCCACTAACAAGGCATCAGTCGACAGATACTGGGGAAGCAACTCCTCTTACGTTTTCCTGCGCAACAAAATGGTCTGTCCCGACGGATACTCAAATTCATACACCAGCAGACCTGTTTTTATCGAAAAAAATAATCCCTATATGAGCTTCGTCGGAAATATATTGCACCATGATAATTCGATTAACAATCGAACCGTCTGGTTTATATTGAAAGAACCCGACGACTGGAGTGATACAAATCTAACTATGAATACATTGATCCGTCACGGAAATTTTGATTATATAAGCGAAAACACTTTCTGGGACCCGGATATTTCGAATCACACTATACCTAACTCTTACTATTTAACAGAAAAACCAGACTTTTTCACCAGTGCTCCCTGGGGCGATACACCATGGCCCCTCATCGGGCCCGACCTGCCGTATGCTGAAATTATTCCAGCCCAGCAGCGCTTCTGTGACTTAAATGGAATTACTCCTCCCGCAGCTCCCGGTAATTTATCCGCGGAGGTTTTAGATAACACGGTTCGTTTAACATGGAACGATAATTCCGACGACGAACTGGGATTCAAAATAGAACAGAGCACTGACGGAACAAACTTTTATCGGGTAGAATCGGTACTTTTAGATTCCGCCGAATATACAATTATCAATTTATCTCCTTATTCAGAGTATCATTTTCGCGTGTGCGCTTTTTCGGATATATCCGGTCAATCAACATATTCAAACGTTGCCATAGTAACAACTCAAGATGAGATTCCGGATGAACCTGTAGCGGTATATAAATTCGAAGGCGATGCCACCGACTCCAGCGGAAACGGTTATCACGGAGTAGCAGAGGGAGCGACTCTAACCGACGTAAAAGTAGGCACCGCATATCTTTTTGACGGAGAGGATGACGTTATAACTGTACCGACCTGGACAGATAGTTCTCTTCACGGCGACGACCAGGCTTTCACTCTTACCGCCTGGGTCAATCCTTTTACTGTATCCGTGGATAATTGGATAATAAGTGATGATTCCGAATGGGCAAATTTCAATTTCGGCATTATAAATGACAGGGTGTCGATAAAATGGGTAACGAGTGAGAACTCACGATATTCTCTATCGAGTGTAGAATATCCGGTAGTACAGAAAAATGTATTTTCACATATCGCGGCGACCTACGACCCTACTAACAGAGTGGTTAGAATGTACCTTAACGGACAGCAGGTTGTCGTCGACCGGGTTAACGGTGTAACAGGACCGTGGCTGTTCAACGAGCTTTTAATCGGACGAGGTTCGGACGACGGAGAGATGAAATCATTCAACGGCATTATCGACGATGTTCGGATTTACGCAAGTTGTCTATCAAGCAGCGATATATATGCTTTGTACAGCGATGACACCACTCACTATATAGATGTTCCTATTTCTTATTTATTATTCCCGAACTATCCCAATCCATTCAATACAACCACTAAAATCCGCTATCAGCTACCGGTCACCGGTCATGTATCAATTTGCGTTTATGACCTTCTCGGCAGGGAAATAAATATCCTGGTAAACGAAATTATACAAGCGGGCGAACATGAGGTAGATTGGGACGGAACCGACAACAACGGTAACAGGGTTTCAAGCGGCACGTATTTTTATCAGATAAGATGGGAAAATGGGAATGCGAGTTCGAAGAAAATGATATTTTTGAAATAGCCACGAAGGCACAAAGACACGAAGTTTTTTATACTGTTTTTTAAGCCAACAGCCAACGGCTTAGTTATGCCACAGATATCACGTAGACCACACAACTCCACATCCTCAATACATAAGAATTTTATTTTTTTTAAATACTCTTTATCCTATAAATAATAACTCGCTTGACAGAATAAGCAAAAAGAATAACTTAAAAACAGATAAAATGAAGAAATATAATTTTCATATAAAAATTAAGTTGTCAATAGTAGTTCTTTTAAGTTTGCAAATAAGTTTTTCCTTAAACGCTTCCGATAATAATCTTAAACTAAATGACTTCGAATACTTCGAAACCCCGGGTCTTAATGTGCTCATTTACAGCAATTGGTACAATGAAAATTTCGACGACTCAAAGATTAGCGGAGTCGAAATAATTCATCATGGGGTAAGGACAGCCACAAATGGCGATGTCAGATTGGAACCGACTCCCGAACAGTGGGACCCATTCCCCAATCTAATAGAGAGAAAAATAAACAAAGAGGACAACAGTATCGAAGTATTATTGGAATACCCCGATTATGAATTCGACTTTATGATAAAAGCAATTGCAAAAGAGGGAGGGATATTTTTAAGCGTAAATCTTGAAAAACCTCTTCCAAAAGAACTTGAAGGACATGCAGGATTAAATCTTGAATTCTTACCATCCGCATATTTCAAAAAAGCATATATCATAGACGGAAAAGCAGGCAATTTTCCCCTCTACCCCACCGGGCCGATGAAGATAATAAAATCTGGGGAAACAGAACCTAAACCCTTAGCCAGAGGAAAACAACTCACTCTTGCGCCGGAAGACCCCGAGCGACGTATAACTATAAAATCCAAGGATAACGAACTTCTCTTATACGACGGTCGGAATAAAGCTCAAAACGGTTGGTATGTTCTGCGCAGTCTTATTCCAAAAGGTAAATCCGGCAAAGTAATAGAATGGTTCTTAGAAGCTAACACGATTACCGGCTGGATACGTGAACCCGTAATCGGTCATTCACAGCTCGGATATCATCCTGAGCAAAAAAAGACAGCGGTTATTGAACTTGACAAAAATGATAAACCGCTGAAAACAGCGAAGCTGCTTAAAATAACGGAAGAAGGAAAATTTACAGAGAAACATAAATCCGAAATAAAGAAATGGGGTAAATTTTTTAGATATAATTATTTTACCTTCGATTTCACAAACGTAAAAGAACCGGGTTTGTATTTAATAGAATACGGACAGGTCCGTACAAAACCATTTAGAATCGCGCCGGACATTTACAAAGACGCGTGGCATCCGACACTCGATATTTTCTTCCCCATACAGATGGATCACATGTTTGTAAATGAAGCGTATCGAGTCTGGCACGGAGCCGCCCACCTCGACGACGCACTGCAGGCACCTGTAAATCATAAACATTTTGACCTTTACGCGCAGGGACCAACAACAGATACTCCTTATAAAGGGGGAGAACATATTCCGGGTTTAAATATCGGCGGCTGGTTCGACGCCGGCGATTACGATATCAGGACACAGACGCATTACTCCACGGTAACAAATTTAGTTCTAATCTGGGAAAACTTCCACCCAAAGAGAGACGAGACCACTATCGACCAGAAAAAACGGTACGTAGACATTCACCATCCGGACGGAATACCGGATATACTTCAGCAAATAGAACACGGTACACTGGCTCTTATAGCACAGTACAGGGCGGTCGGGCACGCGATTCCCGGAATAATTTCATCCGATTTATCACAATATACACATCTCGGAGACGCGGTAACCAAAACGGATAACCTTATATACAACCCCGAACTGGACAGTCTCGAATCGAACGGATACCAGAGCGGCACTTTCGACGACAGGTGGGCTTTCACAAGTAAATCAAGTGCCTTAAATTACGGTTCAGCTGCGGCTCTATCGGCAGCTTCCAGAGCCCTTTCGGGATACAACGACAAACTGGCAGAAGAATGCCTTACGACAGCTAAAAAAGTTTGGGACGAGGAACACAGCCACAAACCTGATACATTTAAGGTAGGCAATACCACAGGAGGGCTGCTCCCGGCGGAAGAGTTAAAGTGCGCGGTCGAACTTTTAATAACTACAAAAAATGATAAATATAAAAACAGAATAAAGGAATTATTAGGCGAAATAGACGAGAAATGGTTAATCTTTTCTGTTACTCCTCTCATCCGCGCTATACCGTACATGGATAAGGCCTACGAAAAAGAAATGAAAAAACTTGTGCAGTCGAATATAAAGTTTACAGAAGAACTAGAGAAACGAAATCCTTACGGAGTTCCTATTCCGACCGCCGGCTGGGGAGGCAGCGGATGGGCTATGTTATTTTCTATCACCAATTATTTTTCGCACAAAGCTTTTCCCGACTTAATCGACCGGGAATATGTTTTAAAAGGATTAAACTTTATTTACGGATGTCACCCGGGTTCCGATATTTCTTTTGTTTCAGGCGTGGGTACCGATTCAAAAATGATTGCTTACGGAAATAACAGAGCGGATTTTTCATTCATCGCAGGCGGCGTAGTTCCGGGAGTTATCATCCTCAAACCCGACTTCCCTGAAAACAAAGAAGACTGGCCTTTTCTATGGGGAGAGAATGAATATGTCATCAGCGGAGGAGCATCGTATATATTTCTCGTAAACGCAGTGAATGATTTGTTGAATCCATCCGAAGATTGATACCAAAAATCAATATCACACAGAGACACAAAGAACACAAAGATTTATTGTTACTGTTTTTTTACTCATCAACACACCAACGCACTAACGCACCAACAAAGATAAAAAAGGGAGATTTCTCTCCCTTTTTTATTTTTAGTCTATGTTTCTAATCTGCTCCGCTAGTAGCGGTTTCTCCGTTTACAGTATAAGTCAGCGCTTTTACGGTACATGCTCCTTCTGTGAAATCCCAGTATTCGTTGCCCAATTCCATACCCGAGACCCAGAGCGTATCACTCCTATTGTATTCATCTTTAATGTAATCTACAAACAGTTTGAAATCTATTTCGGACGGAATCTTTTGTTCACCTGAAATTCTGAATTGATGGTAATCCCATATACGTTCTTCATATGGAGGATAATACTGCGCATAATCATAAATGTTTTCCCCATCAATAACGGCACTATCTTCTTTTATAGTGATTGCATCATGTGTAGTCCCCCAACCTAACCATATCATAACCTCATCTGTTATGGAACCTTCAACATTAGTTCCTCCCGGCTCCTGCTCTGTCAACCAGAACTCAAAAGCAAGATTCCAGTTATTTCCACTCGCGCCATACACTATATCCATTTCAGCGTTAAACGAATTTATATCTTTAATTTGTATAGGAAAAATTTCGGCTTCCGTTTGTGTACCCCAGGGTTTAGTACCGCATATAACTTCAGGATAATTGGGGTCATTGTCTCCCGTTAAATCCCTGTTCCATTCCCAGCCGTAACTATCATCTGTATACAATATAATTGCCTGATAACAACTATCCAAATTACAGGAATATCCCCAGGCGTTATTTGAAAGTTCAAAATTTCCACCGCTTAGTTCTATCGATGCCCCATTTAAAGTATCTTTTTCTTCCACCTGCGGAGCAGGAGGAATATAAATAGTTGTAGTGGTGGTAGTAGGTCCGGTGCTGGTCGTTTTACAAGAAAAAAGAAAAGCCAGAGCTATAAAAATAAAGAGAAATGATCGAAAGTAGTATTTTATTTTGTTTTTTAAAGATTCCATAAAACCTCCCAATATTTAAGAAAATTTTTTTATTATTATATATTATATACTCTTTTCTTTTAGTCAAGCGGAAGGCGGGCAAAATACATTCTAACGGACCCACAGATCAACAGTTATAAACTCTGTGTTCTTTGTGTCTAACTTAGTCATCAATCACCAGTCGCCAGTCATTAGTCAAAAAACAAAAACATTAAAATCATTTGTGATATTCGTGTAATTTGTTGTTCCTGTTTTTGGGAAGGGATGAGGGTTTTAATAATTAATATTAATTTTGTTGTTTTTCTTTGTGTCCTTTGTGGCTTTGTGTGAGATTAATTTGGGGGTTGGGTTTCAAACAACAAAAAATCTCTGTGTTCTCTGTGTTTTGTCTTCTCTCTGTGTCCTCTGTGTTAAGAAATTGGGTCGGGATGGGCTTCAGGCTTGACAGAGAAATAGATTTTAGTAGTATTAACCGTCGGTTAATATAGCGAATGACTTAACTACTCTTTTAAATTCTGTCGATAAAAAAATTAAAGGAGGCTTTTCAAATGAGCAACAAATTTATCAACAATAGATTTTTACATACAGTAACTTTAGTCATGCTACTGCGTGTAACCGCTCTTGGTCAGACCCAGGACATCGTAAACGGCAACTTAATTCAGTTCAACGACAACGGCGCCTGGTGCTGGTATCAAGACGAACGGGCTGTAATCGATACCCTCGGAGGAAAGTTGGTTGTCGGTTCCATTGCCTCGGACTCAGGCTGCGGGAATTTTGAGCGTTTCGGAGACGTAGAAGCGGTTGTCTTCGACCTTGAATCGATGACCTCACAGAGACACACCCTAAGAGAAGGCGGTGGTCTATTTTATTGCGACGACCATCACGCTCCCGGACTTTTAGTACGCCCGGACGGCAAATATACCGCTTTTTACGCCGCTCATTTCGGGCTCGAGAGTTCCTTCTTTAGAATATATGATTCAGGCGTATGGGGAACGGAATACGAATTCAGCTGGGATGACTCTATACCCGGCGGCTCGGATTACCAGACCACTTACTCTAACTTATATTATCTCTCAGATGAGGGCAGAATGTTCAACTTTTCACGCGGCAACGACGGAGGGAGTCCCAATTTCATGTATTCCGATAACGGCGGAGACAGATGGGCATATGGTGGCCAATTAACAGCAGGAATCGGAGTGGGAGGATATACTAAAGGTTACTACAAATACTGGGGAAACGGCGTCAACCGAATAGATTTTATCTGTACGGAAACCCATCCTCGCAACTACAATACCAGCATATATCACGCTTATATACAAGACGGTAAAGTATATAATTCTTTCGGCGCCGAGGTCGACTCCAACATATATGATAAATCTTTTATTCCAACGACTGATACATTCACAACCGTCTTTGCAGCCAATACGGTTTTGAATAGTTACACGATGACACATTGCTGGAATATGGACGTTCAAACATACGAGGACGGAATAATCGCAACAATAATATCGGCAAGAACAGGCGGCAACTCGAGTGACCCCGACCATGCCTTCATATACTGCCGTTTTGACGGCTCGAGCTGGACATCCACATATCTGTGCAAAGCAGGTAAGAAAATGTATTTCTCGGAAGAGGATTACGTGGGTCTTGCAGCAATACATCCGAGCGACCCCAACATTATTTATGTTTCGACGCCTTATAATCCAAGCAACGATGCAACATTTTTGGGAGTCCGCGAGATATTTAAAGGAGTAAGCTCTGATGATGGAGCAACCTGGGACTGGACCGATATTACTGTAAATTCCGAACGTGACAATTTCCGACCTATAATACCGAAATGGGACGAAAACAATATGGCATTACTGTGGTTCAGAGGAACTTATTTCAGAGCTCAAGAATATGACGCCGCTATTGTAGGATTAATCGAACATTCATCGGATTCTATCGTACTGATGACTTATGTGGATGCTTCGACGGAGAATACATTTCTATCAGATGGTTCGACTCTCACAACAACCGGTCCGGATGATAATGATGGAGCGGCGGATAACCAGTGGCACATAAGGACTTCTTACGGAAACGGTAACTCTGTACTGACATCAGCGGAAATAGGATTTGAAGATGCACCTATTATTAAAACGCAGATAACCGATATAGAAGAAGGGACTTACGACGTCTGGGCAAACTTCTGGGCAAACCCCGCCGGCGACTGGAGAATAAAAGCAGGACTGAATCCCGATAACATGCAAATATTCAGACAGATGGCCTGTAAGCAGGTGATGAGTGAAGATCATGATAGCGAATTAGTATTGACCGGTGAAGGCAACACATTCCTTTATCAAGCTTATATCGGAAGGGTTGTGATTGAAGCTGATGATACTCTGAACGTTTTCATCGACGATGAAGCGATTATGGTAGGTACAGCAGGCGTAGAAGTTGGCAATATTTGCCGAACCTGGTACGACGGAATCAGTTATTCTCATCCGGGACGCCATCCGGGAAACATAAGTATAGTAGAATACCCCGAAAAGGAGAACTTTCCGCTTGAATTCAGCTTGAATCAAAACCATCCCAACCCGTTCAACTCAATTACGAATATCAGCTATAAACTCTCAGAGCCAGCTCATGTTAGATTATCCGCATATAACATGCTGGGGCAGGAAGTTGCGGAACTTATAAACGGAAAAATGAGCGCGGGTTCTCACAGCGTAGAATGGGACGCCAGAAATATATCTTCAGGCATTTATTTTCTGAAAATAACAGTCGGAGATAATTCGATTACCAAAAAAGCGCTCCTGGCGAGATAATGCAATAAACTCTACTTCATATTTTCCTCTGCGTTCTCTGCGTCTCTGCGGTGAAAATCTTGTGATAATCAGTGTAATCTCGTGGTTAAAATTTGGGGTGGGTGTGGCATAACACACTTGACAGAACAAGGAATTTACATTACCTTGTTAAAAAATCAGCACCGCAAATAAAACGTGAATATAATTTTTAAATATGGAGTTTATATATGGGTTTTTTAGATGATGATTATCTTTTAGAAAATACAGATGCGAAGGAGCTCTACGCGAGGGTAAAAGATTTACCTATAATAGACCTCCACAGTCATATCGACCTTGCAGAAATACTTCGCAACAAACCTGCAAAAGATATATGGGAAGCCGAAGGAGCAACAGATCATTACGTCTGGGAATTAATGAGAAGAAGGGGTGTGGATGAAGAGAAAATTACGGGAAAAGCAACAAACAGAGAAAAATGGACCGCTCTCGCCGGGATTTTCCCCGAACTCGGAGGGAATCCCACTTACGAGTGGATACACCTCGACCTAAGAAGAAGATTCGGCATACCCGAACTCATATCTAAACAAACAGCTGATGCCATCTGGGAAAAAACCGCGGCACTCTTAGAAGATGAATCCATGACTCCTCAAAATTTGCTCAAATACATGAGAATAGAATTAATGTGTACAACCGATGAGCCGACTTCCAGTTTACAGTACCACAAACAGGCAAAAAAAGAATTGGAAAAACCAATAATACTCCCTACCTGGCGTCCTGATAAAGCAATGAATATCGAAAATTTTATCTGGAAGGATTTTCTGGAAGAATTAGGTAAGAAAACGGGTGAAGATACAAGTCAATTAGCAGGTCTTTTGTCCGCCTTAGAAAAAAGACATAAATATTTTGCTGAACAGGGTTGTATTTCAAGCGATCACGGTATGGAAAACGTCTATTCTTTTCCGGTATCCGGTAAAATCGCTGCCGATATACACAGGAGAGCATTCAAAGGTGGAAAATTAAAAAAGAAAGAAATAATTGCCTATAAGGCTTTTATGTTCCATGAATTAGGCAAATTGAATAAGAAGAAAAACTGGCTTACCCAACTTCATATAGGCGCTGTAAGAGATTACAGAAACAAATTACTGGGAACCCTCGGTGTCGATTCAGGAGGAGATATATCCACTCAAAATGTCGATTTTGCGGTGGGTTTTAAATACTTCCTGAACGAGTTTGGCGAAGATTTGGATATTGTAATATACTGTCTGGATCCAACTCACTTACCTACTATAACAACAATCGCCAGGGCATACCCCAAGGTAATTATCGGCGCACCCTGGTGGTTTAATGACAGTCCATACGGGATGGAAACGCACTTAAAATATGTCTCTTCGGTCGACCTGATTTCCAACTGCGGAACCATGGTAAGCGATTCTCGAAAACTGTTATCCTACGGATCCAGAACAGAGGTGTTCAGGAGAGTTTTGTGCAATGTTGTGGGCGGAATGGTTCAAAAGGGTCAAATTCCAAGAATAGTAGCACAGGATCTGGTTGAAAATGTATCCTATCACAGAGTTAAAAATCTTGTCGACTCAAAAAGTAAATAAAAATTCAGCAATAAAGAATATTACGGAAACATTTCCGGATGGTCAGTCGGGAATCAAATTAACCGGCTAAGGAGATGATAATATGGATTTATCAAAATATTTCAATCTTAAAGGAAAGGTAGCTGTAATTACAGGCGGCGCTGGAACCCTATGTTCTGAAATCACAAAAGCAATAGGTAAACATGGAGGAAAAGTTGTTATTCTCGATATTTCTGAAGAAGCAATGGAAGAACTGAGCAATGAGCTAAACAAAAAAGGTATAGAAAACCTCGCCATCAAAACAAATACACTGGATAAAGAAAGTCTGAAGGAAGCCGCGAAGAAGACCATAGAGAAATTCGGTAAGGTCGACATATTGATAAACGGCGCGGGCGGAAACAAAGACGAAGCCACCACAGGACCTGACCGGTCTTTTTTCGATCTACCGGAAGAAGCCGTAAAATTCGTATTTAATTTGAATTTTCTTGGAACGTTTTTAACTTCACAGGTCTTCGGAAAATATATTGCGGATAAAGGCGAAGGAACTATTATAAATATATCTTCAATGAACGCTTTTACTCCTTTAACCAACATCCCCGCATATTCTGCGGCTAAAGCGGCAATCAGCAACTTTACCCGGTGGCTAGCTGTACACATTTCGCAGAATTACTCGGATAAAATAAGAGTCAACGCCATAGCGCCCGGATTTTTTCTTACGGGACAAAACCAGTACTTGCTAATGAAAAAAGATAATAAAATGCTGACCGAAAGGGGAAAAACCATCCTAGAACATACACCTATGAAAAGATTCGGAAAGCCTGCCGATCTCATATCCACCATACTGTGGTTAATTTCACCCGGTGCGGAATTTGTTCACGGAGTAGTTATACCGGTAGACGGAGGATTTTCGGCATTCAGCGGGGTTTGAAGAAAGAAATCAACCACAGAGAACGCAGAGAAAAAAACATTAACCACAGAGGACACAGAGAAATTTTTGTATTAAAAAAGAAAAAACACAGAGAGCACAGCGAAAGAGGGAAAGTAATTTAATATGGAACAACACGATAAGAAATACAGATTAAAACAAAGTAATCATCAGGAGGTTTAATAGTGGATAAAAAATCTGATATAGGTTTGATTGGATTAGCGGTAATGGGTGAAAATCTTGCTTTAAATATAGAAAGCAAAGGTTTTACGGTTTCCGTTTATAACAGAACAATTTCAAAAGTTGATAAATTAATCGAAGGTAGAGCCAAAGGAAAAAATTTCATCGGAACTCACTCGATGGAAGAATTCATCAAATCAATTAAACAACCCAGAAAAATCATACTAATGGTTAAAGCCGGCAAACCAGTAGACGCAGTAATTGACGAGATTATACCCCACCTGTCAAAAGGGGACATTCTGATAGACGGAGGAAATACTTATTTCAAAGATACCGAACGAAGATTAAAAAAAGTCGAAGAAAAGGGACTTATGTATATAGGAACGGGTGTAAGCGGAGGTGAAGAGGGAGCTCTTAAAGGACCCTCAATTATGCCAGGTGGACATAAAGAAGCTTACGAAGAACTGGCTCCTATATTGACAAAGATCGCGGCTCAGGTAAAAGGAGAACCATGCTGTGATTATATGGGTCCGGGAGGCGCGGGTCATTATGTCAAGATGGTTCATAATGGCATCGAATATTCCATCATGCAGACTATTGTGGAAGCATATGATTTTATGAAAGATGTTTTAAATCTAAGCGCAAAAGAACAAGCAAGACTTTTCTCAAAATGGAATGATGACGTCCTCGGCTCATATCTGATCGAAATTACGGGAAAAATCTTGGCTAAAGTAGACAAAGAAACAGGCAAAGCTATTGTTGATTTAATACTCGATGAAGCATCGCAAAAAGGAACAGGAAAGTGGACGTCTCAGAACGCGATGGATTTAGGTGTACCTATTCCATCCATCGATGCGGCTGTGCAGGCAAGATTCATTTCGGCTTATAAAACCGAAAGGGTAAAAGCCTCTAAAATTCTTTCCGGTCCCGAAATTGAATTCGCAGGTGATAAGGACAAATTCGTCGAAATGGTACATGATGCTCTGTACGCCTCAGAAATTCTCGCATATGCTCAGGGTCTTTCGCTCTTAACCGAAGCTTCAAAGCAATACAAATTTAACTTGAACATCGGCAATATCGCGAAAATATGGAGAGGAGGCTGTATTATCCGATCGAAGCTACTGGGAAGTATAACGGAAGCCTATGAGAACAATCCCGAACTGCCTAACTTACTCTTCGACGAACATTTCAGCGGCATTCTTAATACCAGGCAGGACGCTCTTCGTAAAGTAGTACAGATGGCAAATAAATGCGGAATACCGTTTATGGTGACAGGTACCTCTCTGGCGTATTATGACAGCTACAGAAAAGAACGCCTGCCCGCAAACCTTATACAGGGACAGAGAGACTACTTCGGAGCCCACACTTATAAAAGGATAGATAAAGAAGGTATCTTTCACACAGAATGGTAATAGGGAAAAGCTTAGACAAAGGGTCTCTTTCTAACAGGGAAGTTATCAATCTTTCTACACAGGCTCTATCGGATATCGACTTTAAAGATAAAAGAGTACTCGTAGTAATCCCGGACCATACGCGTACCGCTCCGGTAAATCTTTTTTTTAAGATAATATTCGATAATCTCGGAAAAAAAGTCAAAAAACTGGATTTTCTGGTTGCCCTCGGCACACATCCTCCTATGAAAAAAGAACAAATTCTAAAACTCGTTGGAATTTCAGAGAAAGAGAAAGAAAAGAAATATAAATCTGTCGGTTTTTTTAATCACGAATGGGATAATCCAAATTCTCTTACATCTATTGGAGTAATACCCGAGAACAAAATCGAAGAAATAACTAAAGGACTATTAAAAGAAAGCGTAGAAGTACAAATCAACAAAATGATTCTGGGCTACGACTTTCTTATTATCGTAGGTCCAGTCTTTCCACATGAGGTTGTAGGCTTTTCAGGAGGAAACAAATACTTTTTCCCGGGGATTGCGGGTCCGGAAGTCTTACATTTCTTTCACTGGCTCGGTGCGCTTATAACAAATCCTGAAATTAACGGGACAAAAGATACACCGGTTCGAGAAGTTATAAATATTGCTTCTTCACTTATAGAAACCCCTAAACTTTGTTTCAGTTTTGTCATAAAAGACAAAAAATTAAGCGGATTATTTATCGGAAAGCCCGAAGAAGCGTGGGCGAAAGCGGCAGATCTGTCGAGCAAACTCAACATAATCTATAAAGAAAAATCATTTAAAAAAGTACTCGGCATCGCTCCAAAAATGTACGACGATCTGTGGACTGCGGGTAAAGTAATGTATAAGCTCGAAAATATCGTGGAAGACGGAGGAGAACTGATTATATACGCCCCCCACATCACGGAAGTTTCTTATACACACGGCAAAATTATCGATAAAGTCGGATACCACGTAAGAGATTATTTTCTAAAACAGGCGAATAAATTTTCCTGGGTTCCGGGAGGTATAAAAGCACATTCTACGCACGTTAAAGGGATTGGGACTTACGAAAACGGAATAGAAAAACCCAGAATAAACGTTTTTCTTGCAACAAAGATACCTGAAGAAAGATGTAAGAAAATCAACCTGGAATATAAAGATTATAAATCGATTAACTTGTCAGACTGGGAGAACAAGGAAGATAAAGGAATTCTACTTGTGCCGAACGCAGGAGAAACCCTGTTTCGTTTAAAAAATAAAAAGATGAGTGAGGTTGAAAGTGAGCGAAAATAAAAATGTAGTCGTAGCACAGTCCGGCGGGCCTACGCCGGTTATAAATAATTCTCTTAGAGGAGTTATCGAAACCTGCAAAAAAATGCCGGATAAATTCGGAAAAATTTATGCCGGATTTCACGGAATAGAAGGAGTATTAAAAGAAGAACTTCTTGACTTAAGCGCCCAGAAACAAAAAGAAATAGACTTACTTCAAAACACACCGGCAGCCGGTTCAATAGGAACCTGCCGTTACAAACTTAAAGCCGGACAGCAGGAAGACTTCGACCGAATCGTAGAAGTTTTTAAAGCCCATGAAATCGGATACTTTTTCTATATAGGCGGCAACGATTCTATGGATACGGCTAATAAAGTAGGTATTCTCTCAAAAGAAAAAGGTCTTGACTTAGTCGCAACCGGAATACCTAAGACAATAGACAACGATGTAGGTGACTCCGAATTCAAATTAATAGATCACACACCCGGATACGGAAGTGTGGCAAGATACTGGGCTCTTTACATCCAGAATGCAAACGAGGAAAATATGGGTTCTTCTCCAAGTGACCCCGTAATCGTGGTTCAGGCGATGGGAAGGAAAATCGGGTTTATACCCGCAGCCGCCCGTCTTGCGGACCCCGAGAGAAAAATCCCTCTCCAAATATATATGACAGAAAGCGGACTAAATCTCTCCGAACTTGCAGATAATGTCAACGACCAGTTAAAAAAAGATGGAAGAGTAATAGTTGTAGTAAGCGAAGGTTTCCCTGTAGGCAACCTGGGAGAGAAAAAAGACCTTTTCGGCCATACAGAATATTCATCAAGCGAAATTACAGTGGGTCAAATAGTAACGAATTTCTTGAACAAAGTGGGCCTTACAGTCAACGGTCTTGCAAGAGGACAGGTGCCCGGAACCGACCAGAGAAACGCGATTGTTTACGCTTCCAATACTGACCTCGAAGAAGCCTATAAAGTAGGCGAAAAAGCGGCTTTAATCGCCGCAGAAGGCGAATCGGGTTACATGGCAACAATATTAAGAAAAGTTAGCAGTAACTATGAAGTTTATTATGACAAGGTACCTTTAGAAAAAGTTGCAAACTCGGAAAGATCTTTTCCGAAAAACTGGATCTCGGACAGCCGAATTGACGTAACTGATGATTTCATATCTTACGCGCGTCCTCTAATCGGTAGAGATTGGGCAGATATTCCGCTCGAAAACGGAATCATGAGATTTGCGAGATTCAAACCGATATTCGCGGATAAGAAACTCACCGAATACACACCGGAAGCATATAGGTGATATCGACAGATGCAAAAATATAAAAGAAAATCCAGAAGAATGTTTTTTTCGCCGTCAGCTGTCGGCTGTCAGCTGTCAGCCTTTTCTCTAAATCCTAAATCCCAAACCCTAAATCCTAACTTCGTCATACTTATTGACAATGTAAATATAAGGAGAGTATATGATTAGCGAATCTCAAAGAGAATTAATTGAATTTAAACCTAAAACTAAATTTTTTGTAGGTATAGATTCCGATGGCTGCGTATTCGATACAATGGGAATTAAACAGAGGGAATGTTTCGGCCCATGGCTTATCGGTTACTTCGGTCTTCAGGGAGTAGCACTCGCAGCACGAGAGTGTAAAGAGTTTGCGGACCTTTTCTCGAAGACGAGAGGAGCGAATAGACACATTACAGCTAAACGCATTATAAGCGAACTTTTGCCAAGCCATCCTATGGTAAAAACTCGAAATTTCAAAGTACCACAGTATCCCCACTATTTTAAATGGGTCGAAAACCCGAATAGTCTTCTGAGCAACGAAGGTCTAAAAATGGCGATTGACGCGGCAAAAAGCGACGAAGAGAAAAAAGAATTAGAACATGCTTTAGCCTGGAGCGAGAGAGTCAACTGGAGTATAAAGGAAATAGTAAAAAACATACCTCCTTTCCCATTTGTACGGGAATGCCTTGAAAAACTCACCGGAAAAGCCGATATGATCGTTGTATCCTCCACACCAACAGAAGCGCTGCAGAGGGAAGGGGAAGAACATAATATCGCAAGCTGCATGAGCGTTATCGCAGGCCAGGAAATGGGAAAAAAGAAGGAACATCTCCAGATGGCGGCAAGCGGCAAATACGAAGAAGACCATATATTAATGATTGGCGATGCGCCCGGAGACATGAAAGCAGCCAAAGCCAACAATGCCCTCTTTTACCCCATAATACCCGGAGATGAAGAAAAAGCATGGGAAAGATTTTATAACGAAGGAATCGATAAGTTCTTAAATGAAGAATATAAAGGCGACTTTGAACAGGAGCTTATAGATGAATTTGATGCATCTCTTCCCGAGAATCCGCCGTGGAGCTAAAAAATTCACCGCAGAGACGCGGAGGACGCAGAGAAAAAAAGTTTAACCACGAAACACACTAAAGACACGAAATATTTTTTGTTTTAACCTCCTAACATCCCACCCTCCTAACAAACTTATCAACAACAAATTACACGAATATCACAAATAATTTTAATGTTTTCATTTTTTTGACTAATGACTGGCGACTAGTGACTGATAACTAAGTTAGCCACAGAGAACACAGAGAAACACAGAGATTTTTTATTTTTTTACTAAATCCTAAATTCAAAATCCTAACCCCAGATATAGTCGCGTATCAATACTAACTTTTTACACAATCTTATTGTCACTTAAGACTAACAATGCTATACTCGTAATAGCTAAATTTCCCTACGGGAAATTCGGTATTGACATCTATGAAATTATCATTAAAGTGTAAGAATTGAAGAAAAAAGGAGGTTTCTAAAATGAAGAGATTACTAATATATCTTCTTGGTTTGCTTGTTATATTTTCAGGGTTAATGAATACAGGCTGCGGTGAAAAGAAAGAAGTCCCTACATTCATACTCGTCCCGAAATCAGTCGGACATCCTTACTGGGTTGAAGTAGAAAGAGGTATGAATGCTATGGCAAAAGAACTTGGAGTAAAAGCTATATTCAATGGTCCCCCAACAGGAAGCAGCGCTCTACAGATATCCATAATAGAAGGAGCTATTTCGAGCAAAGTGGCGGGAATAGGAATTTCACCCAACGAACCCGAAGCTGTTGAGGCTATAATTAAAAGCGCTACCGAAAAAGAAATCCCGGTAATAACCTTTGATTCGGATTCTCCGAATAGCTTGCGAAGCTATTATATAGGAACGGATAATTACCAGGCGGGAAAAACATTAGGAGAACGTTTTATAGAGATAGCCGGTACAAAAGGAAAAATAGCAATTCTAACTGGAGGACTGGGTGCAATGAATCTCAATGAACGCATTAAAGGCTTTAAAGACGCAATTGCCGAGTATCCCGCTTTAATGACAGTATCTATGCAGGCTAACAACGACGACGAAGCACTGGCTCTTTCTCAGGCAGAAGCAATCCTTCAGTCTCATCCCGACCTTCTGGCTTTCGTAGGGGTTAACGCGCCAGCGGCTCCCGGAGCTGCCCGGGCGGTGAAGGCACTGGACAAGAAAGGCGAAGTCAAAATATTAGGTTTTGATACAGTCCCTATCACTTTAGACTTTATAAGACAGGGATACATTCAGGGAACAGTAGCACAAAGACCTTATATGATGGGATATGTAAGCCTTAAAGTCCTTTATGATATTCACAATAGCAAAGAAATCCAACTACCGGAAGGGTTCGAAGCCGCCGATAAAATCATTGATACCGGAATACTTTTCATAACGCCCGAGAATATAGACGAACACTTTCCGAAATAACAAGTATATATAAAAGTACCCCGGATGAAAAAGAAAACCGCAGATAAATACATTTTAGAGATGGAAAATGTATCCAAAACCTTTCCCGGGGTAAAGGCTCTAAACAATATATATTTCAATTTAAAAAAAGGGGAAGTTCACTCTCTTGTAGGTGAAAACGGCGCGGGTAAATCCACACTGTTAAAAATTCTTGCAGGTGCCTATAAAAAAGACGCAGGTACGATAAAACTGGACGGCACAAAAGTGGAAATGACTGAACCAAAACAAGCCCTCGATATGGGCATCAGCGTAATATACCAGGAATTCAATCTTATACCGAATCTCAGCATAGCGGAGAATATTTTCATGGGAAGAGCACCCCGTAAAAATTCGGCATTTATAGATTTTCCGAAATTGTACAAAGAATCCGAACTTTTTCTAAAAAAAATCGGAATGAAAAAGAGTGCGAAAACTCTTGTGAGTGAACTAAGCGTAGCGGAACAGCAGATGGTCGAAATAGCAAAATCCCTCTCTTTTTCCGCCAAAATAATTGTTATGGACGAGCCGACATCGGCTTTAACGGAGTCGGAAAAAGAAACTCTTTTTAAGATAATAAGAGAACTAAAAGAAAAAAAAGTCTCTATAATTTTCATCTCTCATATAATAGAAGAAGTTCTCGAGATATCCGATAGGATAACCGTTCTGCGGGACGGGAATTATGTGGATACCGTTAATGCAAAGGATACAAATCCCCGAAAAATAGTACAGATGATGGTCGGAAGAGAACTAAAAGACTTTTACCCTAAAAAAGAAGCAAAAAGAGGAAAGATCGTTCTGGAAGTAAAGAACCTGACAAAAAAATCAAAATATGAAAATATAAACTTCCAACTTCACGAAGGAGAAGTATTGGGTTTTGCGGGACTCGTCGGCGCGGGAAGAGCGGAAGTGATGAGGGGTATTTTCGGTATAGAAGCTCCGGACAGCGGTGAAATTTACATAAAAGGGAATAAAGTAAAAGTGAATTCTCTTTTCGAAACAATAAAAATGAAAATGGGGTTCGTACCGGAAGATAGAAGAGCAGAAGGGCTTATTTTGAGCCGCTCGGTAAAGGATAATATAAACATAACAAAATTACCCCATATAAATTCTCACGGATTGGTAAAACAAAAAGACGAACAAAGAATAGCAAATGAATACTGCAAGCGTCTTAAGATAAGAACACCCGACAGCAAACAGATAGTTCAGAATTTAAGCGGCGGAAACCAGCAGAAGATAGTGATAGCCAAATGGCTCGCTATAAACCCGAAAATACTTATTTTAGATGACCCGACACGAGGAATAGACGTGGGAGCAAAAAACGAAATATATTCGCTTATAAACAACCTGGCAAAAGAAAAAATAGGAATTATTTTAATCTCATCGGAACTGCCGGAGATTATAAACATAAGCGATAGAATACTGGTAATGAGAGAAGGAAAAATAACCGGAGAATTTTTAAGAAAAGACGCGACCCAGGAAAAAATTATGCGGCTCGCTGCTCTAAGAAATTAGGAGATTTGGAAATGGATTTTAAAGATGTTCTAAAAAGTACCGAATTCGGAATATTCGTAGCATTCCTGGCATTATGTGCAATTCTTTCTTTTGCCACTCCCAACTTTCTATCTATATATAATATATCCACCGTGATGAAACAGGTTTCCTTTATAGCGATCATGAGCGTGGGAATGACCATGGTTATTCTTACAGCAGGAATAGACCTCTCGGTCGGAGCTGTTCTTGGATTGGTAAATGTCCTTGCGGCATTATTTATCAATAAATTCGGTTTAGCTCCCGGAATTGGCACTGCTTTACTCTGCGGTGCCTTTCTCGGTTTTGTTAACGGAATAATTATAGTTAAATGGGATTTACCGCCCTTCATTGTAACTCTCGGAATGATGAACATCGCAAGGGGTCTGGCTCTTGTAATCACAAAAGGCTGGCCGATTACAGGAATCCCTGAATGCTTTGGCTGCCTCGCCGAAGGACGACTAATAGGGATTCCCGTTCCTGTTATAATAATGATAATAATATACATACTGGGATATTTATTCCTCTCCCGGACCATCTGGGGAAGATATATCTACGCTTCCGGAGGTAACGAAAAGGCAACCTGGCTGTCGGGTGTAAACGTAAATAAAATAAAAATTCTGGTTTATACCATAACGGGATTTTTGAGCGGTCTGGCTGGAATAATGCTCGCATCGCGCCTGTCTCAGGGCTCACCCATAACAGGCACCGGTTATGAACTAAGTGTTATAGGAGCCGTCGTAATCGGAGGAACTGACCTTATGGGAGGTAAAGGTTCCGTTCTTGGTTCTCTGATTGGCGCACTAATCATGGGTGTTCTCGACAATGGGCTGGTACTCTTAGGAGTTTCAGCATTCTGGCAGCAGGTAATTCTGGGAGTGGTTATAATTGTCGCCGTAGCCGGAGGAAGTATGCGAAGAAAATTATTCATGAAGGGCGAAAAATGAAAAAATTCGCGATAGGTCTCGATTTCGGAACCAATTCCTGCCGCAGTTTAATTGTAGATTTAGACGACGGGACCGAACTCGCGAGTCACGTTTTCCCCTATCCTTCGGGAAGAGACGGAATCCTGCTCGACCCGAAAGAACCCAACCTCGCAAGGCAGAACCCGCAGGATTATTTAGACGGAACAAAAGAAACAATTACAGAGGCTATTTCCGGAGCACAAAAAGAAAATTCTGAGTTTGACCCTTTAAACATTATTGGTATCGGAATAGACACAACAGGAAGCAGTCCCATGCCTGTTAATGGAGAGGGAACTCCTTTATGCTTGTTACCGGAATTTAAAAACAATTTAAACTCGATGGTATGGCTATGGAAAGACCATACGGGACACTCGGAAGCCGTTCAAATCACGGAACTCGCAAAAAAAATCTGTCCGGAATACTTAAGTAAAATCGGCGGCACTTATTCATCCGAGTGGTTCTGGAGTAAAGTGTTGCATTGCTATAATACAGACCCGGATGTTTTCAATGCGGCAGAAAGTTTCGTGGAAATCTGCGACTGGATACCCGCGGTGCTGACAGGTGAAACAAAACCGGAAAAAATAAAAAGAAGCATCTGCGCCGCAGGTCATAAGGCTATGTACAATGATAGCTGGGGCGGTTTACCTGACAAAGAATTCCTGTCCGCCCTGTCGCCCGTTCTCGCTCCCCTAAGGGACAAACTATATAAAAAAGCCTTCCCATCCGATAAGCTGGCAGGAAAACTATCAAAAGAGTGGGCGAACGAATTAGGTTTAAGGGAAGGAATCGCAATCGCGGTCGGAGCTTTCGACGCGCACATGGGCGCTGTGGGAGCCGGCGTCAAACCCGGCACGCTGGTAAAAATTCTAGGCACCAGCACCTGTGACATAATGGTCTCCCCGCATAATAAAAAAATTTCCGATATACCCGGCGTATGCGGAATAGTGGACGGTTCTGTAATGCCGGGTTATTTTGGGATCGAAGCGGGACAATCTGCTGTCGGCGACATATTCTTATGGTTTTTAAGCAATCTGGTTCCGGAAAAATACGGAAAAACGATAGATGAAAAATTCGAAAATCTCTCACGCGAAGCAGAAAAGCAAAAGCCGGGCGAGCACGGACTCCTCGCACTCGATTGGAATAACGGTAACCGTACTATTCTTGTGGACGTACGCCTCACGGGACTGCTCCTGGGGCAAACTCTTCATACCGAACCTCATGAAATATATAGAGCTTTAATTGAAGCGACCGCATTCGGAGCTTTAACAATCATAAACAGAATAGAAGAATACGGTGTCCCCGTCAAAGAAATAGTAAACTGCGGCGGATTGGCTTCTAAAAACCCTTTCTTAATGCAAGTTTACGCGGACATCACAGGACGCCCGATGGAGATATCCGGGAGCGAACAAACCCCTGCGCTCGGAGCGGCAATCTTCGGCGCCGTAGCCGCGGGAAAAGAGATAAGCGGTTTTTCAAATATTGAGGAAGCTCAAGACAAATTAACCGGAATAAAAAAGCGCTTCGAACCAGATTTAGCCAATAATTCAGTCTATAAAAAACTATACGCGTTATACAAACAATTACACGATGCGTTCGGAACAGAACAATGGTCCGGAAAAATGCATAATGTTATGAAAAATTTACTCATAATAAGGGACCAGCAAAGGAAGAAAGAATAATGCTGAGCGATTTAAAAGAAAAAGTATTCATTGCAAATCTTGATTTAGTAAGGTATAAACTTGTTACATCAACATGGGGTAATGTCAGCGGAATCGATCGGGAAGAGGGATTAGTGGTAATTAAGCCAAGTGGTTTATCTTACGACGGAATGCACCCTTCCGACATGGTTATAGTCGACCTGGAAGGTAATGTTGTCGAGGGTATGCATAATCCTTCTTCGGATACCCCAACCCATCTAAAACTGTATAAAGCATTTCCCGAAATCGGCGGAATAGCACATACGCACAGCAAATATGCCACAATGTTCGCGCAGGCAGGGAAAGAAATTCCCTGCCTCGGCACGACACACGCGGATAGTTTTAACGGAGCTATACCGATTACAAGATTTATATCAGAAGAAGAAGTGGAAGAGGGATACGAGAAAAATACAGCCACGGTAATAATCGAACGCTTTGCCAATATAAATCCTATTGAGATGCCCGCGGTTTTAGTTAGAGGACACGGACCTTTCACATTCGGAAAAACACCTCAAGATGCGGCGGAAAACAGTCATATTCTCGAAATCGTGTCAGAGATGGCTTTCGGAACTTACCAGCTTGATTCGGAGTGCAAAGATTTACCTGAATACATTTTAAAAAAACACTATAATAGAAAGCACGGTCCGGATGCCTACTACGGACAAAATAAAAAGGAGAAATAAAATGGAAAATATTCCGAAGATTAATCCCGGTATTATTGCGGTAAGCAGAGACTGCTTCCCTATCGAGCTGTCCCGAAAAAGAAGAAAAGCGGTCGTAGCGGAATGTAAATCGAAGAACCTCCCAATAATCGAGATTGAAACGATAATAGAAAACGAAAAAGATGTGCTGAAGGCACTTAAAGAAATAAATAAGAAAAATATTAACGCCCTTGTTATATATCTGGGAAATTTCGGACCTGAAGGTCCGACGACTATGCTCGCTCAGAAATTTACTCACCCTGTCATGTTTGCCGCCGCCGCGGAAGAAACAGGAAAAGACCTTATTCAGGGAAGAGGCGACGCATATTGCGGTTTATTGAGTACGTCTTATAACGCAGGGCTACGTCAGTTAAAACCATACATACCGGAATATCCCGTTGGTACGGCAAGCGAAATTACCAATATGATAAAGGATTTTATTCCCGTCGCGAGAATCTTAATCGCCCTAAAAAAACTTAAAATCTTCGCCTTTGGTCCGCGACCTTTTGATTTTGTCACATGCAACGCGCCTATAAAACCTCTCTATGATATCGGCGTGGAAGTTATGGAAAACAGTGAGCTCGACTTATACGACATCTATAAATCCGCCGAAGGCAATCCTAACATAAAAAAAGTCGCATCCGATATGGCAAAAGAACTTGGCAGAGGAAACACCTATCCGGATATTCTTAATAAACTCGCTCAGTACGAGGTCGCGTTAACAAAATTTATGGAAGATAATCTGGGAGCTTCGGAGTATGGAATATTCGCAAATAAATGCTGGCCTTCTTTTGAAAAATATTTCGGATTTGTGCCCTGTTATGTAAATTCACGTCTCGCAGCACGAGGAATCCCCGTATCCTGCGAAACCGATATATACGGAACATTAAGTGAATTCATAGCGGCATGTGCCACTGAACTTCCTCCTGCAATTCTCGATATCAACAACACAGTTCCCCCGGATATTTATAAAAAAGAAAAGAGCAAAATCGGAAAATATAAACATACAGATCTCTTCATGGGATTCCACTGCGGAAATGTATCTTCTTGCTGCCTGTTAAACGGAGCGATTAAATTTCAGCTAATCATGAACCGTTTAATGGAACCGGACAAAAAAGAACCGGATATTACAAGAGGTACTCTTGAAGGTCAGATTAAGCCTGGTAATATCACCCTTTTCCGACTGCAGTCGACAGCCGACACAATCCTTCGTTCGTATGTAGCGGAGGGAGAAGTACTCGATATAGACCCAAAATCCTTCGGCAGTATCGGCGTATTCGCTGTAAAAGAAATGGGAAGATTCTATCGTCATGTTCTTATAGGTAAAAAATTCCCTCACCATACCGGTGTTGCCTTCAGGCACGCCGGCAAAACATTGTTTGCCGCTATGAAGATACTGGGAATCGCAGATGTTTCTTTCAACCAACCGGAGAGCATGCTTTATCCTGATGAAAATCCATTTTGATGAATTGGGTTAATAACCCATGAACTCGCTTGTTTTAACCGGCATTCGTAAATTTGAACTTAGAGAAACACCTAAACCCAATATAAAAAAAACCACTGATGTTTTGTTAAAAATGCGCAATGTCGGGATATGCGGCTCCGACATTCATTACTACTCGACGGGGCGAATAGGCGATCAGATTATCGAATTCCCTTTTACAATAGGACATGAAGGCTCTGCAATAGTCGAATCCGCAGGCGGCAGAGTTACAAGAGTAAAACCGAACGACCGCGTGGCGATTGAGCCCGCTGTATCCTGCGGAAAATGCGACCAGTGTCTAAGCGGAAGACGTCATACCTGCCGGGATTTAAAATTTCTCGGCTGTCCGGGTCAAATCGAAGGCTGCCTCTCGGAATATATAGTCATGCCGGAAGAAAATTGTTATAAGATAGGCTCTTCTATGAGTTTTATTCAGGGTGCTCTGGTAGAACCTTTATCCATCGGCATTTATTCCGCCTCTTTCCTTGAAAACGCGAAAGGAAAAACAATCGGCATACTCGGCTCGGGCCCTATCGGGTTGTCTGTCCTCCTTGCGTCCCGGTTAAGCGGCGTAAAAGAAATTCTTATGACTGATAAAATAGAAGAACGACTTATTGCTGCGAAAAGAGCCGGAGCGGACTGGATTGGAAATCCGGACCTGATAGACATCGTAGAAAAAATAAAAGACATAGAACCCGAACAATTAGACGCGGTATTCGAATGCTGCGGTAAGCAGGAAGCGCTGGATCAGGCGATCGATTTATTAAAACCCGGAGGCAAGCTAATAATTGTAGGAATACCCGAGCCGAACGAGATTTCATTTAATATCAACAAAATCCGCAGAAAAGAAATATCGATTCAGAACGTCCGAAGACAAAACGACTGCACGCAGAAAGCAATCGATTTAATCGCAAGAAAGAAAATAAACGCAGATTTCATGTCAACGCACAATTTTAAACTCAAAGACGCACCATTAGCATTCGAATTCGTGGAAAATTATCGGGACGGTGTAATCAAAGCAATGATAAGCTTTGATTGAATACTACTCCCAACCCCTTAATTGGACGCAGATAAACGCAGATTTATATGATTTGTCGTATTTACTATACCTTAAATACTATACCCTAACATAATCGTAAAGGATACAAAGAACACAAAGATATGCTACGCTGCCCGCTGACAGCCTTCCGCTTTCCGCCAAAAATTCTTTTAAAAAGGGAAGGGTGTGGGGGTATAAAGCGGTTAGCCGTAAGCGGTAAGCCGAGCGCGGTTTTCTAGCCAAAAGCAAAAAGCCAACGGCTAATAGCCTGGTGGTGTAGGAAGGTTGGGGTAAAAAAATCGGTTGACTTTTTTAAATTTTTCAATAAACTATTCTTAAGTTTAACCATAAGGAGACAAAAAGGAGGTAACAATGGAATTAAACTTATGCAAAAAACTCGTACCGTTCACATCTCTAATCTTTTGTTTCAGCTGTACGGAAGGAAAATCCTCTTTAACGATCCAAACAGAGGAATTCGGTAAGACCGCGGACGGACAAACAGTTAATCTGTATACAATCAAGAACGCAAACGGTGTAGAGTTGAAAGTCAGTGAATTCGGAGCCACCCTGGTTTCTCTTAAAGTTCCGGACAGAGACGGAAACTTCGAAGATATTATCTTAGGATATGACAACCTCGAAGGATACATCAATGATAACACGTTTCAGGGAGTAATAGCGGGAAGATATGCGAACCGAATCGCAAAAGGTAAATTTACTTTAGACGGACAGGAATATACTCTGGCGACAAACGACGGAGAAAACCATCTTCACGGCGGAGTCGAAGGTTTCGGTAAAAAAGTATGGAAAGGCGAAGAGCTGAAAACGGACGAAGGAGCAGGCGTAAAACTCACATACACGAGCAAAGACGGAGAAGAAGGATATCCGGGAAACCTCGAGAACACGGTTAAATATATTCTTAACGATAAAAACGAATTAAAGATAGTTTTAAAATCGAAGACCGATAAAGCAACACCTGTAAATCTTACAAACCATGCATACTTCAATCTAAAAGGGGAAGGCAACGGTACCATACTGGAACATAAGTTACAATTAAACGCTGAGGAATACACCCCGGTAGATGATGGATTGATTCCGACAGGAGAAATCGTGAGCGTAGAAGGAACTCCTTTAGATTTTACAGAGCTTACAGCAATCGGCTCGCGTATAGATCAACTCGACAAGAAGTTCCACGGAGGTTACGACCATAACTTCGTATTAACAGAATCAGATGAACCGCTTTCCATGGTATGTAAAGTCGTAGAGCCTGAAAGCGGCAGGGTTATGGAAATATACGCAACAATGCCGGGAACTCAATTCTATTCAGGAAACTTTCTCGACGGATTTAAAGGCAAAGGCGGCAAAGCATATAATCAGCACTACGCATTCTGTATCGAACCTCAGTACTATCCAGACTCACCGAACAAACCAAACTTCCCGTCCTGCATCATAAACGCAGGTGAAGAAAGAAAAGAAACCATACTTTACAAATTCTCCGTGGAAGAATAAACAATAGCCGTAGGCTATGAATAAAAAAGGGGAGAAAAATCTCCCCTTTTTATTCTTGTTAGTGCGTTGGTGAGTTGGTGTGTAAAATCATATTTTTAACTTCGTGTTCTCCGTGTCTTTGCGTGATAATTAATTTTTTCGTGTGTTTCTTAAAAAGCAAAGAGAAATGGGGGTGGTGGGTTTCATGTCTTTAGTGTGTTTCGTGGTTAAACTTTTTTTCTCTGCGTCCTCCGCGTCTCTGCGGTGAATTTTTTAGCTCCACGCTTGACAACGGCGGGACTTTTTATTAGTATAGGTTGAATTCTTGTTTGGAGTTCTAAATTTGGATGAGAATGAAATTCGGATTCGGCAAAAAGTGGAGAATAAAAGAGAGGGAAGCGATTAAAAGGGTTTACAATAATGGGAACTTTTACCGGGGGGAATTTATCAACATACATTATTTGTCCGAAGAAGAAAGGAAATTTTCCATTCGAATGGAAAGAGGAATAAAAGGAGGATTAAAACGCAACAAAGTGAGACGTCTCTTAAGAGAAATTATCAGAAATGCAAATCCTTCATTGAAGAATGGTTTATATATAATTACAGGGAGAAAGGAAGCCCTAATGGAAGATTACAATAAAATAAAGGAAGATTTCGACAGATTATGTTTAAAGGAAAATTTATGGTTAAAGCGATAATAGCATTACTACAATTCTATTCGAAAAACATATCTGTCTTTTTTCCGAGACGATGCAAATATTATCCAACCTGTTCCGCTTACGCAATTGAGGCTTTCAAGAAGAAAGGGCTCCTTAAAGGCTTTTTACTCAGCGTATGGAGACTTTTGCGCTGTAATCCTTTCAGCAAAGGTGGATTTGACCCCGTTGGAGGTAGCGAATAATGAATGATTCAAGAAGAATGATATTAGGTTTTATTCTTATATTTCTTTTTATGCTGCTGTTTCAGTTTTACACAGCCTCGAACAAGAAAAGAACAGAAGGAGAAGTGCCGACGGAAACAGTTGAAGCAAAAGACACCGTCATAGAGGAGGAAGAAGATAATTTAACTGAACTCCTGTCAGAAAAAGATAAAGCCGAAGAAGAAGACAGCTCAGAAGCCATCAAAGTCAGCACTAAACTTATGGACGTTTATCTCTCTGCAAAAGGAGGAGTCATCGACTCGCTTTACTTAAAGGACTACAAAGTAATGTTTTTCGCCCTTAACAGAAGTGAGCCGTTATTATCGACTTCAATAGTTACACCGAGAAAAACCGTTTCAACACAACCTATTAACTTTAATGTAAAGGTCGAAGACGAAAATCCGGATAAGAAGGTTATTTTTTCTTATATGCTGGATACAATCGCAGTAAATAAAACTTATATCTTCCCGGACTCTTCTTATCTTATACATTTGAAATGTTCCCCGAGGGCTGAATATCTTTACGAAATAGGCGTTTTCGACACGGGTGAAGAATTCTCGCGTGAATCATATTACAGCGGCGCGGTTTACTACGCTGGCGGAAAATCATACACTGTAAAAAAGGGAGATTTATTCAAAGGTTCGGACGAGGATGTATCGGGAGCAATCGAATGGATCGGTTATAAAACCAAATATTTTCTGAGCGCAGTAGTACCCGAGGATTATCTGGATGACTTTACTCTGAAAAAGTCGCCTGATTTACCTCTTATTTCTGTCAGGAGTGAAACTGAGGTTCAATTGTACTTTGGTCCTCTCAAATTTTCCGCTCTTAACTCTGTAAAGGAAGGATTGGAAAACGCGATATATTTCGGGTGGCCGATTATACGACCGATAGCAAAATTCATCTACAGTTTTATGTTACTTCTTCATAAATATATAAATAATTACGGCATGGTAATAATTATTTTTGTAGTCTGCCTCGTTCTTATTCTTTCACCTCTCACCCTGCACCAGACTAAATCGATGGGCAAGATGAAGGAACTGCAGCCGAAAATGCAGGAAATCAGAAAAAAGTACAAAAATGACCCGCAGCGTATGAATCAGGAAACGATGAAATTGTATAGAGAAACAGGCTTCAACCCATTTTCAAGCTGCCTGCCGATGTTCCTGCAAATGCCTGTTTTCTTTGCTTTATTTCAGGTGCTAAATGGCTCGATAGAACTAAAAGGTGCACCATTTATTTTCTGGATAAAGGACCTCTCTGTTAAAGATCCCTATTACATTCTTCCTGTACTTACAGGAATATCCATGTTCTTTCAGCAGAAGGTCATGAGCCCGGCACAACAGGACGACCAACAAAAGATTATGTCCTACATGATGCCGGTCTTTATCACATTTATTTTCTTAACGCTTCCTTCGGGTTTGACTCTTTATTTCTTCATTTACAATATTTTAATGTTAGGTGTCCAGACAATTATCCAAAAAAGGACTAAGGAGGTCTAATCATGGTTAACCATGTAATAGAAGTCGAAGCTGAAAATCTTGAAGAAGCAATAAAAAAAGGGTTGGAAGAACTCTCCCTTAAGGAGAAAGAACAGATGGATTGGGAGGTTCTGGCAACCGAAGAAGGAGGTGCTGTAAGGTTAAAAGTAAAGAAAAAAGAAGAAACTCCGAAAGAAGAAATCCCGGAAGAAGAAGTTTCTGAGGAAAAACCCCCCGAAGAAGCCCCAAAGAGTTCCCCTAAGGAAGAATTAGTAAGGAAAGAAGTAAATACTCTGCTTGAGAAACTCGGCACAACCGGGAAAATAAGAATAGAAAAAGAAGAAGACAGGCTTTACGTGGATATCAGAACTAAAGATATGGACGGAATGTTGATAGGAAAATCCGGTAAGAATTTAGAATCCTTCCAGCACATTTTATCAAGAATTATTCATTCAAAAGACAATTCGATAGAGCTTGTTATTGATATTGCAGGTTACAGAAGGAAAAAGGAACGAACTCTTTCTACAAGAGCAAGAGCTTTCGCATACGAAGTAAAAAGATCCAAAAGAGAGTACATTTTTCAGCCGCTTCCGCCTTCCCTGCGCAGATCGATTCACCTTGCAGTTTCAGACATACAAGGGGTAAGAACTTATACAATAGGTGATACGGAACTCAAGAAAGTGGTTATAGCTCCTTCAAGAGAACACTAAAGTAAACAGGTACACGTAAGATTAGCATCTGCACTTATTTTTAAACTTTTTATCATAAATAAATGAGTGAATTCTCCGAAACTATATGCGGTATAAGTACTCCAATCGGTAGAGGCGCCCTTTCTATTATAAGAGTCAGCGGTAAGGATGCTATTTCTATAGTCGGAAAAATATTCACACCCTTTGAGAAGTTAAAAAAAGCTAAAGGTGATTCAATAATACACGGATGGCTCCAGAGTTCTTTAAAGAAAAAAAACTTAGATGAAGTACTTCTTTTTGTTTTCAAAAGCCCTTCCTCCTACACCGGAGAAGATATGGTAGAAATTTCCACCCACGGAGGAACTTACATACCTAAAAAAGTACTGCAATTATTAGTAGACAACGGCGCAAGAATAGCTGAAAAAGGCGAATTCACAAGAAGAAGATTTCTAAACGGCAAAATGAGCCTCCTGGAAGCAGAGGCTCTGCTGGATGTAATAGAAGCTAAGACCGAGAAAAGTCTGCTTATAGCAGAAGAAAATTTAAAAGGTAAGCTGCACAAACAAATCGAAAAAGTAAAGAAGGATTTCCTGGAAATAAAAACTCTTATTGAGGCTGATCTGGATTTCGGAGAAAGTGATATCTTATCCTTCGATACCCGGGAATTAATCAGAAAAATTAAAAACCTTAAAGTTAAATTAAAAAATATCTCAAATTCCTACAAAAGAGGAAAAATTTTAGTCGACGGATTCCGTCTGGCAATAATAGGCAAACCGAACGTTGGCAAATCGAGTCTGTTTAATACAATACTAAAAGAAGACAGAGCGATTGTAACCGAAATACCCGGTACGACAAGGGACCTCTTAGAAGGAACGGTAGATATCCAGGGTTATCCTGTTATTCTTCATGATATGGCGGGAATAAGACCATCCGGATCCAAAGTAGAAAAAATAGGCATCGACAGAGCCCTTAATATGGCTCGAAATTCGGACGGAATTCTATTTGTTATCGACGCATCGGAAAAAATAGATAAAGCGGATAAAGAAATATTTAAAATCATCAGCAAAAAACCATTTATATTAGTAGCAAACAAATCCGATCTGAAAAAGAAAATAAAAAAGATACCCTTTACCGGCGAAGTCATCTGGGTTTCCGCAAAAAAACATTCCGGGATAGACAAGCTAAACAAAGTTATTATCAAAATGATTGAAGAAACAATTCCGGACTATACTGAAGAAAGCATAACGTGTACGACCGAGCGGCAAAAAGAAAAAATAACCAATGCGATAGATTCTCTTTCCGGCGGACTCGAAATTATAAAAGAGGGCAAAGATTTAGAACTTCTGGCTTTCGAAATAGATGAAGCGATAAATTCCTTAAAAGAACTTACAGGCGAAATCACTTCGGAAGATATTCTCGATAAAATATTCTCTAATTTCTGCATAGGAAAATGAAAACATCCGATTTCCTATTTGACTTTCCAGGTGAACTTATAGCTCAGTATCCGAGAGAAAAGGGCAAATCTCGCCTTATGGTACTAAGTAGAGATTCGGGCAAGATTGAACACAGGAGTTTTCCAGATATTCTTGATTACGTAAAGCCTCAAGATTGTTTTGCGTTAAATAATTCCAGAGTCATTCCTGCAAGAATCAACGCTTTTAAAGCCTCTACCGGTTCTAAAGTTGAAATTTTCCTTGTCGAAAAAAAATCCGATGTTTTATGGAAAGCGCTTGTGTTTCCCGGGAAAAGAGCCAGAGTTGGAGATGTAATCACCCTCGACGATAAAGTCACGTGCAGAGTAGAAAGTATCACTCAGGATACAGGGGAAAGAATATTAAAATTTGAAGGAATAAACGGAAACCTACTTAATTACGGAAAAACACCTCTTCCGCCTTACATAACACGCGCCCCTGAGGACATTGATATAGAAGGTTACCAGACAATTTACGCCAAGAAGGAAGGTTCTGTTGCCGCTCCCACCGCGGGTTTACATTTCAGCAAAAAAATACTAAAAAGTTTAGAGCGAAAATGCGTCAATATTGCAGAAATTACTCTACATGTCGGTCCGGGAACATTTCGTCCTGTTCGTACGGAAAAAATAGAAGAGCACAAAATGGAAAGCGAAATCTTTACAATAACGGGAGATGCAGCTTCCATTATAAATAAGACAAAGAGAAACGGCGGAAAAGTATTCGCGGTGGGAACGACAACCGCGAGAGTCCTCGAATCGGTAGCAGGAGAAAAAGGAGAGTTAACCGGAAAAGAAGGAAGAACCGAGCTCTTTATACATCCGCCCTACGAATTTAAAATTATCGATCATCTACTCACCAATTTTCATCTTCCTGGCTCGACCTTAATCATGCTTGTTTCTGCTTTCGCGTCGCGCGAGATGATTTTAGAAAGTTACCGGGAAGCAATCAAAGAAAAATACAGATTCTATTCCTACGGCGACGCAATGCTGATACTGTAACACAATTGAACCACAGAGCACACAGAGAAAAGACAAAAAACACACAGAGAACACAGAGAGAAAAGTTTGTGTTGTTAAAAGCCCCAACCCCCCAGTTATTCACATGCAGAACATGTAGTAATGATAGTTTTTTTAACTCAACACTCAGCACTCAGTACTCGGTACTAAAACTTCGTCTCACACAAAGAACACAAAGACACAAAGATTTTATTTTCGTTTCCCTACTCAACTACTCAACTATTTAACCACTCAACCGATTCGGAGAATCCGCAAAATCCGAAACCAATAACTAACTACGAACCAGGAACCACGAACTACGAACTTTATTTAATAAATACAAGTTTATTCGTCGCCTTTAAATTTCCTGCACTAAGCTGGTAAAAATATATTCCACTTGCGACATTCTTACCAGCATTATCCGTTCCATCCCAACTGGCTGTATATACACCCGGAATATACGCTGTTTTAACAAGCGTTTTTACCAATCTACCGGAAAGATCAAAAATCTTAAGGCTTACTTCCTCTGCGTCTTTTCCGGCAGGTAGCATAAAACTTATATTTGTGGAATTTATAAAGGGGTTAGGATCGGCAATGGAAAGCATTAGTTTATCAGAATTGGTATCATCATTAATACCGGCCTCCTCTACTCTAACAAGGAAATAATAAGGAGTAATACTTCCGGTGAAGTTATCCGATGAATTCATTGTCCCGGATGTACTATCGAGTGCGACTACGTACAGAGAATGGAATCCGATTTTAAGTGAATCAGGAGCATTTACCTCCCAACCCACCGAAGATGTACCTCCACCGGATGTTATTGTCGCTTCCTGCCACTCACCTTGCGTTGTCTCAAACTGGTAAAGAACGTTCATGATGGCAGAATTGCTGGTCGCTCCCGATGCAACAGTAGTTCCTGAGAATGAAGGAATTCTCTCTGTTGTTTCGTTATTGGGTAAAGTATCAATAGATGATTCAAGAGAAGAAGGATATTCATTTACCTCGTCTATTACCGTTACATCGTCACTGTCATAATTTACCACATATATCCTGTTTGTGTTAGTATTTATCGAAACAGCCCGAGGGTTAATTCCAGCATCAACAGTATATGTCGAATTTGTTGCGCCATCTACTACCGTTACATCGCCACTAGTCCAGTTCGCCACATATATCCTATTTGTGTTGTAGTTGGGACTTGCACAGATCCCACCTACGCCCATTCCGACGGGAATTGTAGTAGTTGAATTGTCATCTCCGTCTATCATCTTTATACTATCAGCAACGCTACCAAAATATATCCTGTTTGTGTTCGGATTTACCGCAATAGCCCAAATACTATTAGGCCCACTACCTCCGGGAATAACAGCATCAATTAAATTAGTAGCTCCGTCTATAACCGTTACATCATCACTTTGCAGATTTGCCACATATATCTTGTTCGTATTGGGATTTACGCATATCCTATGCGGATTATCTCCAACGGAAATAGTATTGGTTGAATTGTCACTTCCATCTATCACTGTCACACTGTCAGTAGCCCAATTTGCCACATATATCTTGTTTGTGTTTGGATTCACGCATATCGCCTCGGATTCACCTCCGACGGCAACATAATCCGTTGAATTGTCATTCCCATCTATTACCGTCACGCTATCACTGTACGAACCTGCAACATATATCTTGTTCGTGTTGGGATTTACGCATATAGCAGTAGCCGCATATCCAACGAAAACATTAGTAGTTGAATTGTCATCCCCGTCTATTACTGTTACATTGCTACTATCCCAATTTGCAACATATATCTTGTTCGTGTTGGGGTTTACACAGAGATCATAAGCTCCCATACCCTGAGGTCCTCCTCCAACGGGAACAGCAGTGGTTGAATTGTTATCCCCGTCTATTACTGTTACATTGTCACTATACAAATTTGCCACATATATCTTGTTTGTATTGGGATTGACGCAAACATTATAAGGCCCATTTCCAGTGGCAACGGTGTCGGTTAAAAAATCCGATCCATCTATCACCGTCACATTATCACCGGAAGAATTTGCCGTATATATCTTGTTCGTAACGGGATTTACGCATATCGCCACAGGAACCCCTCCTACGGCAACAGTATCGGTCGAATATGTCGACCCGTCTATCACCGTTACGCTGTCAGAATAAGAATCTGCTACGTATATCTTGTTTGTATTCGGATTTAAGCAAATAGCAGAAAGATTAACTCCGGCAGGAACAGTAGTATCGACTAAATTTGTCATTCCATCTATCACAGTAACACCATCTCCGTAAAAATTTGCTACATATATCTTGTTCGTGTTGGGATTTATGCAGATTGCTCGTGGTTCATTTCCTACATCAACAGTATCGGTTGAATTATCCGTGCCATCTATTATCGTTACACTACTACTACCTATGTTTGACACATATATCTTGTTTGTGTTGGGATTTACCGCTATTCTATAAGGACCGGCTCCAGTCTCAACAGTGTCGGTTGAATTATCCTCTCCGTTTATAACCGTTACATTGCCATCGTTATAATTTGCCACATATATCATGTTTGTATTTGGATTTACGCATATCGCATTGGGCGCACCACCGGTGACAACAGAATCGGTCGAATTAGTACCACCATCTATCACAGTTACAGTATTACCGCCACTATTTGCCGTATATATCATGTTTGTGGTTGGATTTACACATACCATAATAGGTTCTTCTCCAACGTCAATAGTGGTATCGACTAAATCGGTCGCTCCATCTATTACAGTTACACTGTTATCTCCAGCATTAGTCACATATATCTTGTTTGTATTGAGATTGATAGCAACCGAATACGGGTCGCTTCCAACGTCTACTGTGGTAGTATCATTCGTTGCTCCGTCTATCACCGTAACATCACCACTACTAGTATTTGCAACATATATCTTGTTTGTAATCGGATTTACACATACCGCAATAGGTGCATCACCAGCGGCAACATTGTCTACCACCCAGTCAGCATAAAGAGAATTTACGAACAAAAATACTAAACAAAAAACAAAGCCTGAAAATACTTTTTTATTATTAAACATATTTACCTCCTGTGTATTAATAAGGATACGAAAATTATCAAATTTTGTCAAGGACAATTCGGATTCCTTGAATCCAAGTTGAATGGTAGAATTGTTGAATAGTCGAATAGAAAAAACAAAAAGAAAAGCCTTGCGTTATTTGTGGTTAATTCTTAAGCGTTAGTGTTTAGTTTAAAGTTTTTTGTTACCATTTTCCTATTTTACCATTTTTCAATTTTTCTAATTTTTTCTTTGTGGCTCCGTGTGAGACTAAAACGAGAAATACATGTCCAAGCCCCAGAATTGTCTGTCATATTCACCCTCAGATGTAATTCCGGTCATATCCCAGAAAAATTTTACTTCAAGGATTTTTAAACTCAACTCGAAGTCAATTTTATCATCATCATGTAAAGTAACCGCAAATCCGGGAGTTATCTTTTTACCATAAAAAGAATATCCCGTACTTGCTTCTGCCGCTCCTAAAAATGCGGAGTTCTCAAAAGAATAACCTATAAAAGCTTTCAAGAAATCACTATTAACTGTCATCAAACAATTATCCTTGCCAACCTCTAAATCACCGTATTTAGATTTTAAACCTACTGCCGGATGCTCCGAGAAAACACAGTAGATCGAATTATCGAGAGATAAGACATAAAGCGGAGCTATATAAAAATCTTCCATTTCAAAATCGTCCTCAGTGAATAAACCCTTACCCACGAAATTCGCCATAACCAGGAAAATCGGGTCTCTTGGTCGAAACAGATACGAAATAAATTCTCTATCATCATGAGTTACACCCGCCCTGATATCTCCGAATTTCAAATAACCGTACCACTTGTCTTTGGTGGTCTCAAAATAAAGATGGTCGCAATTTAAAGAAAAATTCACTATATCTTTATATATGGAAGTAGAAATACTGCCGTTAAAAATAAACGGTAAGGAAAAAGAACCGTACCCGTTAAGTGTATTGTCTTCCGTAAGACCGAACAATCCTCCCGAACATGCTCCATTATCGAACTTTCTGTCGAAATGTAAATGGAGAAATTTATAATCCCCGCTCACTACTTTGAGATAAGAATACGGAATACTATCAAACCTTTCCTGTCCTGAAAGCAGAAAAAAATCTTCCTCCCCGAGTATCGAACGATTTATGTACTTCTGCGTTTCAAACTGCATCAACAGACTATCATCGTATGAATATAATCCGATGGAAGGAAAAATCTCACTCCAGACTAACTGACTGAAATCCTTTTTAGGAAAAGGAAAAACAATTAATGGAAGCTGTATGTATAAGAGCTGATAAGCTAAAAAACCCATAATCCGTTGGTCTGTTGGTCAGTTAGTCCGTTGGTCTGTTTTTTTACACACCAACACACCAACCCACTAACACACTAACAAAACTATATTTGAACTTCTAAAAATGTAATCCGTGGCTCCAGATATAAAAATCATTATTCGATTTGAGGATTTGGCTCTTTATGCGAAGTGTCTATAAAAAGAAAATAAATAACAATTAAAATTAGTCCGATAGTCACAAAAGAATCCGCCACATTGAAAGTCGGCCAGCGCCATCTTGTTACACCCACGTCAATAAAATCAACAACTTCCATATAGCGTATCCTATCGGTAAGATTACCCATTGCGCCGCCGATTATAAGAGAAAAACTTACAAGGGAAAATCTGTTATTGCTCTTAAAAAAGAGAAAAAGAACAAATACAAATGCAATTACAGTAAGTGAAGTAGAAATAACAGGTCCTCCAAATCTAAGACCAAAAACCGAATTCGGATTTCTTATAAATGTAAACCTTACTATATTCCCTATTATACTTTTTGAATCTCCGTATAACATGGTATCCATAATCCATTTCTTGGTAAGTTGATCCAGAAAAAGAACAGAAAGAGAAATAGGGAGAAAAAATAATCTTTGTTTAATATTTACAATTTTTCTTTCGTCCAAGGAGTCCTCTCCCTCTTCTCAGCGCATGACTTGCACCATCTTGCATATGGAATCACCTTCAGCCTATCTTTTTTGATCTGAACATTACAGTCCTCACAAATTCCATATTGCTTATCTATTATCTTCTGCAAGGCGACGTCAATATCTTTCAATTTCTGTGTAAGCTGATTCATTATATAAGAATCCCTGTCTATTCTACTCTCAATATCAGCTATGTCTGCTATATGAGTAGGAAAAGGAGTATTTTCCTCTCCGTCTTCTAACGGATTGCCTTCCACTTTAGGCTCCAAATCTTTTATTTCTTGAAGAACTTCTTCTCTTTCTTTTTTCAATTTTCTTTCAAAATAATCATAATCAACCTTCCAGCTCAAAATTCCCTCCTTTTATTACTCCAATACATCTTTTACAAAGGGTTTCGTATTCACTGTCCTTACCAACTGCCGCGGAAAACATCCAGCACCGGGAACATTTTCCTCCTTCCGCTTTTTCAACTCCGTACGAACCCAGCTTACCAACAAACGAATACTTCGAATTGATCTCAGAAACAAAATTAACCTCAGATACGATAAAAATTTCCTCCAAATATGCCTCTAATTCTTTCAACTCCTTTAAACCACTTTTTATAAGCACTTTTGCCTCAAGAGAATTTCCTATAAAACCATCCTCCTGAGCCTGCTCTAATACCTTATGAAATTCTTCCCTGACTTCAAGAACTTTTTCAAATTTCCGAACTAATTTTTCATCATCTTCTGTTTCCTCTTTGAACTCGGAAAAATCGGAAAGAAAAATAGAATCTCCGCCGAATAGCTCCTGCCAGACTTCTTCGGTCGTAAAGGACAAAACCGGAGAAAGTATTATAGCAAGATTTTTTGTCAACTCGAACAGCACAGTCTGTGCACTTCTCCTCTTTTGCCCTTTCTTAGATTCTACATACAAGCGATCCTTAATTATATCGAGGTAAAAAGAAGAAAGAGTGCTAACGATAAAATCATAAACCTTCCTGTATACCTTATGGTAATAAAGCGAATCATAATCTTCATCGACTTCTTTAATTAGTCTATTAAGTTTTATAAGGATAAAACGGTCGACAGGCAATAACTCATCTACAGCCAACCGGTCTTCTTCGGTGAAATCGCCCAGGTTCCCCAGCATAAATTTGAAGCTATTTCTTATCTTCCGGTATGCATCCACCAATCTCTCCATTATTTCTCTTCCATATTTAACGTCAACAGACCAGTTAACTGAAGAAATCCACAGTCGTAAAATATCGGCTCCGAATTCCTCAACAATTTCTGATGGTGCGGTTACGTTTCCAAGAGACTTATGCATGGATTGCCCTTCCTCGTCAAGCATCCATCCATGTGTAACGACTTTATCATAAGGAGCAGTATCTTTTATTGCCAGAGAAAGCATTAAAGATGAGTTAAACCATCCCCTATGCTGATCCGGCCCCTCGAGATACATATTTGCAGGCCAATCTTCCTTTTCGAGTGCCCCAAAAGATGAAACACCCGAGTCAAACCACACATCGAGTATATCCATTCCTTTTTCCCATTCGGACGCCCCGCAGTTACCGCATTTAAAATCTTTTCCTAAAATACTCTCCGATTCGGCGGAAAACCACGCATCCGCAGATTTCTTTTTAAATAAATCGGCTACTTTTAAAATTATATCCTTTTCCAGAATAGCTTTTCCGCATTTCCTGCAGAAGAAAGCAGGAATATTGACTCCCCATTTCCGCTGCCTGGAAATACACCAGTCGGGTCTGTCACTCACCGCAGCAAACATTCTTTCCTCGCTCTGAGGAGGATACCACTCACTTTTACGTACAACCTCCAGGGCTTTTTTCCTTAAATCATTATGATCTATGGAGATAAACCACTGCTCTGTAGCACGAAAAATAAGAGGTGTTTTACATCTCCAGCAAATCGGATAATTATGCTGCATCTGACCAGCATGCACTAAGCTGCGCTTATCTTTTAAAATTTCAATTACCTTTTTCGATGCTTTGTCTGTTGATAAGCCTTCAAAATCTTCCGCTTCCGAGGTAAATCTTCCTCTTTCATCAACCGGCGAATAAATATCGAGACCGACCTCTTTCCCGAGGATGTAGTCTTCCCTACCGTGCCCGGGGGCTATATGAACAATCCCCGTTCCTTCATCCGTTGTAACAAAGGTTGCCAGATGTATAGCTGATTCCCTATCCGCGAAAGGATGTTTAAATCCAACCCCCTCCAATTCTTTACCCTTGAACTTTTCGGTTATTTTAAAATTTTTCCAGCCGGCGTTCTCTGCGTTTACCTCTAAAAGACTCTCGCCCAAAAGAATTTTACTGCCGTCAGCCTCGATAATCACGTATGTAAAGTCCGGATGAACCGCCAGACCAAGATTTGAAATAATTGTCCAGGGAGTTGTAGTCCACACCAGAACATCGTAGTCTTTTCCTTTCATAGTAAAAGTCAATGAAGGAGAATCCATCATCTTGTACTCAATTTCGGAAATCGCGAGAGCTGTCTCACAACTCGGACACCAGTGAACCGGCATATAACCTCGATAAACGTACCCCCGCTTAACCACTTCTGCGAGAAGCTCCAATTCCATACCTTCATACTCATTACTCATAGTAACATAAGGATTATCCCACTCACCCAAAACTCCCAACCGTTTAAAATCTTTTGCCTGCTCTTTGACCCACCTGGAAGCAAACTCCCTGCAGCTTTTCCTTATATCTATAATATCATCTTCTGCTTTAAAATTTTTTATCACAATATTTTCGATAGGCATACCGTGGGCATCCCAACCCGGTCTGTAAGGAGCATAATAATTTTTAAGCATTTTGTATTTAACGGTGATATCCTTAATTATTTTGTTCATTGCCTGACCAAGATGTATGTGACCGTTGGCGTAAGGAGGTCCATCGTGCAAAATAAATTTTTCTCCGTTCTCTCTCTTCTTAAGAGCTTTCTTATAAACTTGGTTTTTCTCCCAGAATTGGACAAACTCGGGTTCTCTTTTAGAGAGATCCGCCTTCATAGGAAAATTAGTCCTGGGAAGATTTAGAGTTTTTTTAAGATCCACTACACCAAAAAATAATCTACGGCAAATCGAGATACATCTTTAGACTTTTATTCTCCGGATCCAATTCCAAAGCCTTTTCCCATATATCTCTCGCCATATCCCTGTCATCTTCTTTATAATAACAAAAGCCCAATTTGACGGCAGCAGGCACAAAGTCGCCGCTTCTCTTTAAGACCTCTTTCAATACTTCTTTCGCTTCTGCGTAATCACCCTTTTTTATATACATTTCGCCTAACAATGTTCGAATATCATGAAAATTAGGGGCAAAATTTAGCGCTTTCTTAAGTTCTGCAATCGCCTCATCAATTCTTTCTATGCTGGCGTACAAAACCGCGGCTTCCTTATGCACATTTGCAATCCTCGCCCTAACAGAAAATTCAACTTTTTCCACCTCGGAATCCCTTTCCATTTCAAGCTTTTCAGCTATTTCAAATTGTTCATTCGCTCTTTCGACCTCACCCAGTTGATTAAGAGTTAATGCGTAATTTATATGCCCTTCGATATACTCAGGATTACTTTTAATCGCCTTCTCAAAATAAGTTACCGCTTCCTTGTACCGCCCCGAAAGAGACAATGCCACACCCATTAAATTGTTAATATCCGGATAATCGGGATTTTTCTCCAATGCCTTCTGCAAGAAGAAACTAGCCTTCTGATAGCTTCCTTCCTCTATCAGCCTTTTACCCTCTTTTAAAAATTCTTTTTCTTTAGCCATAATATCTCCTATTTTTCTCTATTCTATATATACAAATATTTCCCTTATGTCAAGGGCAGTATTATATTTATTTTGAAATTTCCGCAAAGATATATTTACCACAGAGCCCACAGAGAGAAAAGAAAAACATAGAGCACACAGAGAATTTATTTTGTTAATACCCAACCCCCAACCAAAAAATAATCTCACACTAAGCCACAGAGAGCACAAAGCCCCACACACAACCCATTATTTTTGTTTATCTTTTTCCCGAAACACGAAACCTTAAACTCGAAACACTAGTTAACACAAAGCCCACAAAGAACACAAAGGAAAAGTGAAACTGTGGGAACTCTGCGTTCTCAGTCTTTTACGTCGGGTGTGGGCGTGGGTAAAACAAATAAAATCTCTGTGCCCTCTGTGGTTAAAAATAGGGGGGGCGGGGCCTTGACAAACAGAAAATAATCGATATTATATTAAGTAAACATATGTTTACCTGGAGGTATAAGTGGAAACCAGGGATAAAATAGTTGAATTCTTAAAAGAATTTACGGCAAAAAAGGGTTTTGCTCCGAGCGTAAGAGAAATAGCCAATCATCTTGGGTTTAAAAGCACAAAGGCGATAAAAGTTCATCTGGATGAACTTGCGCAAAAAGGAGTTATCAAGAAGATGAAGGGTGTCGCTCGCGGAATAAGTCTTCCGGAAGAAAGTATTCCTATCTTAGGAAGAATCGCGGCGGGAAAGCCTACCCTGGAGTTTGAAGGAATAGAAGGGTATTTTTCTCTGGACAAATGGAAAAACAACTTCCTTCTCAGGGTTAAAGGAGACAGCATGATAGGCGCGGGCATCCATGAAGGAGACCTCGCGGTCATAGACAGAACGAAAGAACCTTTAAAAGGAAATATAGTAGTAGCTCTGATCGAAGACGAAACAACGGTAAAAAGACTCGACAGAAAAAACGGAAACTGGATTTTAAAACCGGAAAACCCCGATTACCCAATAATAGATAAAAACTTCGAAATTATAGGTGTGGTTATAGGAGTTATAAGGAGTTACTACAGTTGATTTTATACGCTGACCTCGATGCATTCTTTGCTTCTGTGGAACAGGCTTTAAATCCTGCCCTCAGAGGTAAACCGGTCGTGGTCGCCGGAGACCCGAGGGAAAGAAGAGGGGTGGTATCAGCCGCATCTTACGCAGCAAGAAAATTCGGAGTTCACTCCGCTCAAGGGGTATGGAAAGCTAAAGAAATTTGTCCCCACTGTGTTTTCGTCCAACCTCATATGAGAGTTTACGAAGCCTTTTCCGATATTTTTTATTCCATACTGGGCGAATATTCCGATAAAATGGAGGGGGTATCCGTCGACGAGGCATACATAGAGTTACCTTCCTCAAGTGAATCAGATAAAAGCCCCGAACATATAGGCAGAGAAATAAAAAACAAGATAAGAAAAAGTCTTCAGATAAACGCGACAATAGGAATATCAATCAGTAAAACAGTAGCAAAAATAGCTGCGGAACAGGTAAAGCCGGACGGACTTATAGTTATCCCACCGGGAGGAGAAGAAAAATATGTTTTTCCCCTTCCCATCTCAAAATTCCCGGGTATAGGAAAACGCTCGGAAGAAGAATTCAACAAGATGAACATATTTACCATTGGAGATCTTTTAACCTATCCCAGAAGAGAAATATTATCATCCTTTGGTCTTAATGGAATCAAGTGGATAACTTCTATTTACTACAGTCAAATAAACAAAAACCAGCCGCAAAAATCGATATCCAAATCAAAAACCCTATCAAAAGACACAAGAAATCTCGATATATTGTATTCCCTGTTGTATTACCTGACGCAAAAAGTAGTTTTGAAACTGCAGAAGGCAACCATTTACACAACAAAGATTTCCGTAACAGTGAGAGCCGCAGACTTCAGCGAGAGAAAAGGATACAGAAAAATTTCTCCCACAAATTTAGCATCCGACATATACCCTATCGCAAAAGAAATTTTCAAGCAAATACCAAAAAGATGGGTAAGGCTTATAAGCGTATGCGCCTGCGAATTAACAAAAATGCCTTCACTATTCCAGGACTACAGAAAAATTAGTCTTGAAAAGAAAATTTTAGAAATACGCAACCGTTACGGATTCGACTCGATAATACCGTTAATTAATCTCAACCAGGGACACTGAGAACACAAAGAGAATAGGACGTAGATAAACGCAGATTTAAAAGGATTTTTTGTTTTTTGTTTTAACTACTAACTACTCTCTACTCCCTGCTCACTAAATTTCACACAAAGCCACAAAGAACACAAAAGAAATAAAACTCTCCCGGTTTCCCTATGATAAGAATTACAGGTGGAGTTGAGTGGGCTCTGCGTACTCTGTGCTTTATGTAGGGTAACGGGTATGGGGTAAACAGATAAAATCTCTGTGTCCTCTGTGGTTAAGAATCTGAATCGCTCTTGACATAAAACACAAAATCCCTAATATACGTGGTGTGATGAAGCTTAAATACAATTATCATAGAAAAATAAACAAAAAGCATTTTTCTTTGTGCCTTGGTGCCTTCGTGGCTAAACTTTTCATTTCGGAGGATAAGAAATGGCTAAAAAAGTTTCACTAACAGGTATAAAACCCACCGGTATGCCGCACATAGGCAATTATTTCGGTGCGATAAAACCAGCTTTAGAATTAGCGGAAGAATACGAATCAAGATATTTTATAGCGGACTACCACGCTTTAAACGCAGTAAAAGATAAAGAAGAATTAAAATTTATGACTTATGGCGTAGCGGCAAGCTGGCTCGCGTGCGGCTTAGACCCTGATAAAAGCCTCATATACAAACAGTCAGACATATCGGAGACCTTTGAATTATCTACCATGCTGGCAGCTTTTACTCCGAAAGGTTTAATGAATCGCGCTCACGCGTATAAAGCTAAAGTAGATGAGAATACGAGCAAGAATGAAGACCCGGACGCAAACATAAACATGGGTCTTTTTACTTATCCTGTTCTAATGGCTGCCGATATCCTGTTGTTCGACAGTGATGTTGTGCCGATAGGAAAAGACCAGAAACAGCATTTAGAAATGACTGCGGATATAGCCGAAGCAGTAAACAAAAATTACAAAAAAGAACTATTTAAAATACCCGCCGCAAAAATAGGAGAAGAAACCCAGTATATTGTGGGGATGGACGGCAGAAAGATGAGCAAAAGTTATGACAACACAATCGAGATGTTTCTCGGGGAAAAAAAACTGAGAAAAAAAATAATGAAGATTGTAACAAACGCTCAAACTATTGAAGAAAAAAAAGACCCTGAAAGCTGTAACGTCTTTAAATTATACAAATTTTTTTCGTCAAAAGAACAGCAAAAAGAACTGGCGGATAAATATCGGGCGGGGGGCATGGCTTACTCATACGCGAAACAGGAACTCTTCGAAGTAATGAATGAATTCCTAAAACCAATGCGGGAAAAATATGATTATTTTATGGAAAACACAAACGAAATAGAAAAGATACTAAAAGCGGGTTCGAAGAAAGCGCGAGAAATAGCAAAGAAAAAGATAGAATTCTTAAGAAAAGAAATCGGAATAATAAATATCAAATAAAACTCACAATAAAAATTTACAGCGAAAAAGGGGAAGGCAAAAGCTTTTTAAGCGTGGTAATTTCAGAGTCTCCCTTACCGTTAACAAGAATAACCTCCATATCTTTTGAAAACTCAGCCAGAAACTGCAAACAGGCTCCGCAGGGAGTAATAAAATCCGCCCCATCGGAAGCAATGGCTATTTTCTCAAAACCCTTTGAACCATCTACAATTGCATTTATTGCGGCAACTCTTTCAGCGCAAACGGTCAAAGAATAAGAAGCGTTTTCTATATTAAATCCGCTGTATATCTTGCCATCGGAAAGCAAAGCCGCGCCTACACGAAAATTCGAATAGGGAGCGTATGCCTTTTCTTTTGCCTTTACTGCGGCTTCAATCAATTTCTCTCTCAAAATAAAAACTTGCCTCCTTTACTTTATTACCGGCGAAATCACTTATTTTTTCTGTAACAAAAGCCGTATGCCCGACAATACTCTGCCGTCTTAAAGTCGTATAACGCACAAAAGTCTGCCCGCAGTCATTTCTGAAGGATAATTCTCCTTCGGCATCCGGAATATAAACCGAACTATCGGTAATACTTTTAGAATTAATTAACTCGGAAAAAGAAACTTCAAAAGAAGGTCCGAGATTTCTCCAGCTTAAAACAACCGGCGCAGTCGTATCAGGGGCGCACTGCGTACTGTCATAATTACAGGAAAATGTTTTAAATTTTTTTTCGAAAACAACAGAATCGACACTGCCAAGTTTGTTGCCATACAAATCCGAAATACCACCCAAAACCCTCAAAATATAAAAGCGTTCCGGTTCAAGATTAAAAGCCGGTTCGATTAAGACTCTGCCAAAATTTGCGGTATCCGGGTTACCGATATAATCGACGTCCTTTATATCTACTTCCTTTTTGCTTTTTTCCTCGACAATTTTAAATTTACTCTTATCCAGCGTAATAGTATCTACAGCCGCAATGATTATCGAGGTATCAGCCATTTCCCAGGTATAGTCGTAAATATTTAGTGATAAATCTACATCGGTCCAGACGTAATCGGTCTTTTTCCCATTTATAAGAAATTTCAAAGAGGGAGCAACAAAAGGAGGAATTTTGTCTACCGTAATACCCTGCCAGCTGCCTTTTGAATTATCGTTTTTAAAAGTAAAAAAAGGAAAAACCACATCATCATCTACGGCTTCTCCGACCACCCCGTTTCTATTAACATCCAAGTACTCTCCCTTTAACTTGTAAACCTCTATACCCGATATTTTCAACATATAAACCGTATTGTAATTTAACCTCTCTTCGGGCTTCAAAATAAGTTCGGTTCTATCAGAAGAAACATTCCATTCCCGGACATAAGGAACTTCTTCACCTCCGATATTAAAAACTTTTACCCCCCGGGAAGTTGTATCTATTTCCCCTTTAAATTTCAGATTAATCCAGCTTGTTTTATCATATTTCTGAACCCCAACCGAATCCCGATTTTCTACAGCAGTTCCGGTAATCAATATAGCAGGAACAATCATTTCGCCCGTTTCCGAATAACCTTCTCTTAAAGGAGAAGGAGGCGCTATTTTAGCACAGCTAAAAAAAGAAAACAGAGCAAAATAAAATAAAAAATTTATTTGTGCTATTCGTGTAATTTGTTGTTTCTTATTTCTCAATCCTAAAAGCATCCTCATAATGTTCTATATTCTCTTTATTTCCGATTATGGTGACGATATCAAACCTTACATCGTATTTGTCATAGAGGTCATTTTCCAACAAAAAGACCTTTGCCCCTTTTATCATATGCTCCTTTCTTTTTTTCCCGATACTAAGCAAAGGATCCATAAAGTCGGAAGATTTTCTTCTCTTAACCTCGACAAAAGCAATTAATCTTTCTTTCCTGGCAATCAAATCTATCTCAAATCCCTTTCCGTTATAATTACCGGCAAGAATCTTATATCCCTTGCCTCTAAGATAAGCAGCGGCTATCTCTTCGCCTTTATCCCTGAAGCTCACCTGAACAATCTCTTCATTGGATAATAACTTTTCCTGTGTATCTTGCTGAAGCCATATTCATCTATCTTTTGCATATGTTCCGCTGTTCCGTAACCTTTATTCTTGGCAAAACCGTACACGGGAAAGAAAATATCAAAAAATTCCATAACTCTATCTCTTAAAACCTTAGCTACAATCGAAGCAGCTCCTATAGCATGCGAGACACCATCCCCGCCGTGTATAGCCGTTTGAGAAAAGGGCAGCTCGGGTATGGGGTACCCGTCCACAAGAACCCAGTCTGGCATCACAGAAAGTGAGCTTATAGCTCGATACATAGCGAGAGTAACCGCATAGTTTATTCCTAATTCATCTATCAAACAGGAATCGACGTAACCAATAGCAACCGAAACAGCACTCTTTAATATCTCAGGAAAAAGTTTCAGCCTCTTATTAGGGCAAAGCTTTTTTGAATCATCGACACCGGGGACATAAACACCCCTTTGGAAAACAACGGCAGCTGAAGCAACCGGTCCTGCGAGAGAGCCTCTACCAACTTCATCTACCCCGCAAATTAAAGTTGCTTCAGAGGGAACCCAATCCTCATCGCTACCGGTCATTTTTTCTCTTTTATTTTTGCTGCCTTCCCTTCTTTTTCTCTCAGATAGTAGAGCTTAGCTCTTCTTACTTTACCCTTCTTAAGAATTTCTATTGACTTTATTATTGGTGAATTCAAGGGAAAAATCTTCTCCACTCCAACACCCTGAGTAACCTTTCTCACCGTAAAGGTTTTCCCGGCTCCCGAACCTCTTATCTTCATTACGACACCTTCAAACCGCTGCGACCTATCCCTGTCTCCCCTTTTAATCGATGTAACAACTCGTACCAAATCACCAGGACCAAAATCGGGTATCTTGTCCGACAGATACTCTCCTTCTATAATTTTCAGTTCATCCACTTTTATCTCCTTCCAAACATGGTCTTAATTTTCCATGATGTCTTTTCTATACTTTTTTGTTAACCTAATCGATTCTCCTTCTCTCCATTGTTCGACTTCCCCGTGATTTCCTGAGAGTAAAACCTCGGGAACTTCTTTTCCTCGAAACTCCCGCGGTCTTGTATACACCGGTGAATCTAAAAGCCCTTTTTCGAAAGAGTCTGTATTAATCGAATCAACATCTCCAACCGCGCCCGGGAGGAGTCTCGTTACCGCTTCAACAACCACCATAGCTGCAACCTCGCCTCCACTCAAAATATAATCCCCAATCGATATCTCTCCGTCAACAAACTCTCTGACTCTTTCATCCACGCCTTTGTATCTACCACAAATCAAACTCAAGACTTCCCTATTAGACAATTCTCTTGCCATACTCTGATTAAAGCTCTTCCCGCGGGGAGAAAGCAAATAAGTTTCACCCTTTTCTTCAAGGCTTTCCAGTGCCTTGATTATAGGTTCGACCTTCATAACCATTCCTGCTCCTCCACCATACGGATAATCATCTACCGTACCATAAGAATCCGATGAAAAATCTCTTATGTTAATTAGGTTAAAAGAAATAATCCCTTTTTCCTTAGCCTTTCCAATTATCCCCGTTTCCAAAAAAGGATCAAACAGGGAAGGGAAAATACTCAATATATTGATTTCCATCTCAGCAGTCAGGCGAGAAGAAGAAAATAATTAAGAAGGTTCTAAAATCTCGAGAACTGCTCTCTTTCCGATTTTCATCGAAGCTGCCGTAACGATAGTTCTTATTGCTTTAGCTGTCTTTCCGCCCTTTCCGATAATCTTACCAATGTCTTTTTTACTCACCTTGAGCTCGTACATAACAGTTCTCTCTCCAGCTATTTCTTCTACCTCTACTTCATCAGGTTGATCCACCAGAGACTTCGCTATGTAAATTATCAGTTCCTTCAACATCGCTTACCTCCTCCGTTTTACCTGTATCTGTAGTTTCTTCGGTCTTTTCTTTGGTACTTCCTTCGGTTTTTTCCTCGGTAATTTCTTCCGTTGTTGCCTTAGTACTTTCCTTTGTACTCTTCTTTTTGCCCTTCTTTTTACTTGCTTTTTTGCTTGTCTTCGGACTCGAGCTCGCGGCTTCCTTCGGTCTTTTCAATAAAGCCTTAACCGCATCGGACAAAATAGCACCTTTTTCCTGCCATCTCTTGATTCCTTCTTCATCTATCTCGAGCTGTTTAGAACGCGGATTATACCATCCTAACTGTTCTAAATATTTACCATCTCTGGGATTTCTCGATTCAATCGCAACAATCCTATAGCTGTGTTGTTTTGGTTTACCCACGACCCTCAATCTTATCTTAACTGGCACTCTACCTCCTTACGTTTCTCTATCTTCAGAGATATTTCTTAATTTACAATATCTTTCATTAATCCAACTTACTTTTTTAAAATTAACAAAAAAATGCCCTTTTGTCAAGGGCATTTCAGATTCTTAACCACAGAGGGCGCAGAGATTTTATTTGTTCGACCCACACCCGCCACCTGATGTAAAACGCAGAGAACACAGAGCCCTCCCAACCCCTCTTTTCTTCCCGTTCTTAGTGTACTTTATGTGAGATTAATTGGTGTGGGGTAGTGGTGTTTTTTTAAACAACAAAATATATTTTTTCTCCGTATGCTCTGTGTGTTCTTTTTTCTCTGTGCTCTCTGTGGTAAATGTTTTTGTTTTCTCTCCCGTGGTTGAAAATAACCCCAAAATCATTATATTGGATTATGAATTACTGGATCGGATTAGACATAGGAATCAAATGGACTGGAATCGCGATAAGCAATAGCCTTAACATAGTTAAGCCGGAGAAGACCGTTAAGACCGAACACTTGTTAAGAGAGCTTAAAGATTTAAACAAAGAATATAATTTCGTAGGATTGGTGTTGGGTTTTCCTTTAACTACAAAAGGAAAGATAGGGCAAAGGGCGAAATTTGTCCAGAAAATAAAAGAAGAAATCGAAAAAGAATTAAATATACCCATCAAACTTCAAGACGAACGATTTACAACAAAAGAAGCAGCCGAAATCGCTTACCAGTTGGGCAAGAAAAAAGATAAAAGACTCATAGATAAAATCTCCGCTTCCTTAATACTTAAAGGTTATCTCGATGAGAATTAAAGCCATACTTGCAATTATAGCAATCGGCTTCATATTGTATCCTACTGTGATGTCGCCTAAATACGAGGAAGCAATAATCAAAATCGATGAAGGCGACAATTTAAATATTATTTCCAGAAAATTAAAAGAAGCAGGGATTATTCAGGATAGAATCGGTTTCAAGCTCATGGTTGTTGTCTTTAAAAAATCCACCTGCCTTTCCTACGGATGGTATAAATTCAAAAAATATGAAGAACCCGAAGAGATACTAAAAAGTTTAATCAAAGGAAGAAGATTGACGGTTAAGGTCGCAATCCAAGAAGGCTTGAAGGTAAACGAAACAATATACGCATTCCGCAGACATAAAGATGCGGATATAGACATTTCAAAGATGAAAACTCTCGTCGAGGATACGAATTTTATCAAGGCACTCGGCATAAATCAACCTACTATGGAAGGTTATCTTTTCCCGGACACATATATCTTCTATAAAGGAGAAAAACCTGAAAATATTATAAGAAAAATGGTTTCGAAACTCTTTGAGGTCGTAAAACCATCTCAAAAATTCAAAATCAAATCGATGGAGTTCAGCGCTCACGAAATTCTAACAATAGCTTCGATGGTTGAAAGAGAAGCAATGGTAGATCGGGAAAAACCTATAATAGCTTCGGTTATTTATAATAGACTGGAGAAAAACATGCCTCTTCAAATCGATGCAACTGTCATTTACGCCTTAGGCATGCATAAAACAAGAGTCATGTATAAAGACCTTAGAGTAAAGTCTCCCTATAACACATATAGAAATAGAGGCTTGCCTCCGGGTCCGATCGCAAGTCCCGGCTTTCAATCCATAATGGCAGCTCTTCATCCTTCAAGGACCAATTACCTGTATTACGTAGCTACAGGTAAAGGAGACCACATATTCAGCGAAACGTATAAAGAGCACGTCGAAGCCAAGAAAAAAGTAAGAAATTAGATAAAAATTTAAATTGTTGGTCAGTTGGTCGGTTAGTCAGTTAGTCTGTCTTTTACTACGAATCAAGAACTAAAACCTAATAGGTTATTGCCGCCGGCAGTCAGGTGTCAGCGGTCTTTTTTTCTATTCCCACTTACCGAATAGAGTTACATAGAAAGAAAGAAAAACGAGCTTAGCGTCGAGTAGAAAACTTCGTTTTTTTAAGTATAAAAGATCGTATTTTATTTTACGCTCAAGACGATCATATTTTCCCTTGTAAACCTGTGCTATTCCGGTCAACCCGGGTCTGATCGTACACCTCATATCGAAATCAGGTATTTCTTCCAATTTCTTGTATTTGCTTCCATTTATCCTCAACTCCTCCGGATGTATGGGTCTGGGTCCGACAAAACTCATATCTCCGGAGAAAATCGATAAAAGCTGCGGAAGTTCATCCATAGCTGTTGCCCGGAGTATTTTTCCGACTTTAGTTATTCTCTCGGTTCTGTTTGTCTTATGATTGGTTGGTGATTCCTCATGAGCTTTCTTGTCCATAGATCTGAATTTAAGAATATTGAATATTCTTCCATTCCTTCCAACTCTTTCCTGAGTTATAAAAATCGGACCACCGCTCTCCATTACAATAGCAACAGAAGAGATTACCCACACAGGAATCGAAACTACAAGCCCGATTCCCGAAAGAATAATATCGCATGTTCTTTTTACTACATCATTAGATGTTTTGGTTTGTTCTGCGCTTATTAGTACCTCCACTCAAGTACTTAAATATAAATAAAACAACCGAAAATCGCAACCTCCATTCATAAAGTACGTTTAATAAATAGAATTTTTTCAGAAGAACTCCCCCGGATTCTCTCTGTTAGTTCCGATACCGCCCAAAACTGCCGCAAGAGAGATCAATCAAAGATTGACAAATTTAGCGTTTCATTTATGATAAGTGGTAAGAAAAGAAAAACTGCCCTGGTACGAGTGGTTGACCTTTTTTATGAAAAAATCTATAAAAATATTATCGGAATATTTCTATCCTGGGCTAACAGCTACAGGAAAACTAATGACCCAACTCTCAGGAGAGCTGAGTAAAAAAGGATTTGAAGTCGAAGTCTATACCTGCCGGCATAATCGCATGGCAAAAAGCAAGGTAAAACTCCCCCTTAAAGAGATTTATAATGATGTTAAAATTAACCTATTACCCTGTGTCAATTTAAATAAAGAAAATTTATTATTTAGAATAATCAACTGGCTCTCGTTTTCATTTCATTTACTTATTAATCTGTCTTTTAAGAGCAGTAAGGATATCCTGTTTATTGTAACCAATCCTCCGATTCTACCCCTGGTAGGGCTTTTTTTTAATATAGTAAGAGGTCAACGATTTATTCCTATAATATACGATATATATCCTGATATTGCGGTCGCGCTCGAAGTGGCGGAAGAAAATAGTTTTTTTGTAAAGCTATGGAAAAGGCTAAACAATGTAATATACGGAAGAGCTTCCGGAATTGTTGTGATCAGCAAACAAATGAAGCAAACGCTGGTAAACAATACTAAATCAAACTCTTTAGAATCAAAAATCGAAGTTATATACAACTGGGAAGATGCGGAGTTTATAAAACCCCTTGAGAAAGAAAACAATACTTTTGCAAAGAAAAACGGATATAATGAAGTTTTGACGGTTCTATATTCCGGAAACTTCGGGCTATACAATGATTTATGTACCATAATTTACGCCGCGGAAAGAGTTCAAAAATTACCTGTAAAATTTGTTTTTATAGGTGACGGAGCCCAGAAGAAAAAATTGGAGGAAATTGTCAGAGATAAAGATTTAAAGAATGTGGACTTCCATCCTTACCAGCCATTTGAAAAACTCCCCGAAATTTTAACCTGCGCGGATATTTCTATAGTATCGGAAGACAAAAGAGTAAACGGACTCTGTTCCTCCAGTAAGCTCTACAGTTCTCTCGCGAGCGGGCGGGCGGTACTCGCTCTTGTTAACAAAGATTCAGACATAGCGGAAACAATAAAAAACTGCAATTGCGGTTTTATAGTTAATCAGGAGGATGTTCAGCAGGTGGTAAATCAATTGAAATTCTACCTTAAGAACAGAAATGAGTTAAAGAAAATGGGTAAGAAAGCCAGAAAATATTTTGAGGAACATTATACCATCAATCATTCCATAGAAAAATACGTAAATATGCTGAAGGAGTTGAAGTAGCATAAAGTTAAAATGGTAAAGCGTATCGCCTTTATACATGAAGAAGTAGACGCATACAGGATAACATTTTTCGAGAAACTTTATAGAAGCAGAAATATAAGACCCACCGTTTTCTATTGCGAGAAAGCGCATCCCCATAGAGGAGGAAGGCTAACTTTGGGAAAGAGTTTCCAATTCTCCGAAATACTTCCCGGAAGCCAAATTAAGATTCCTTTCCTCGAAAGAGAAATAAAATATAATCCTCGTATATGGAAAAGATTATCTGAAGGTAGCTTTGACTATATTATAGTAGGAGGATACTATCATATTACGATGCTCCTGTCCATTCTCTGGGCGCTTATCCATTCTGTTCCCTATGCAATAATTTCTGAGAGTCATTTGCTAAATCGAAGAAATATATGGAAATCTTTGTTAAAAAGGTTGTTGCTCCCTTTTATTATCAAACACGCCGCTTTTTTACTACCACTCGGGAAACTTCAGGCAGAATATCTAATCCAATACGGCGCAAAAGCAAAAGATATGTACTATTTCCCCAATACCTCCGACGTTAACTTTTTTACTGTTGAATCGGATAAACACAGGAACAGAAAAAAAGAATTAAAAAAAGAATTGGGAATAAAGAGCAAATACGTAGTCCTCTACGTAGGACGTTTAACAAAAGAGAAGGGTTTATTTACGCTTCTAAAAGCGTTCAAGGAAATCAAGAGGAGTTATGATAACGCAACTCTTTTAATCATCGGAGAAGGTAGGCTAAGAAACGCTTTAGAAAATTTCATAAATAAAAAAGAAATAGACAATGTGCTTTTTAAAGGATTCATAGAAAACAAGAAACTTCCACGTTACTATGCGGTATCGGATGTTTTCGTGTTGCCCTCCCGTAATGAACCCTGGGGAGTTGTAGTAACAGAAGCAATGGCTTCGGCTCTTCCACTTATTCTTTCCGATAAAGTAGGATGTCGGAGAGACCTTCTAAAGGTAGGCAAAAATGGATTTTGCTTTGAAAAGGATGATCCCCGTCAACTTGCCTCTTATATTGAAAGATTTCTTGAAAATCCGGCAAGTATAAAAAAAATGGGTAACGACTCAAGAAACATAATTAAAAAATTCGATTATTCTTATTGTGAGAAGAACTTAAAAAATGCTTTAGGGAGAAGGTAAGGAGTTCTGACTTCATTTACTATCTCAAAAGTAAGAACTTATCGGAAAGTATCCTTTCCCTGTACTGGAAGCGGTAGAAATATATTCCGCTTGATATACAATGTCCTTTTGAATTTTCAGCATCCCAGCAAAGGGAATGAGAACCCTTTTTATATCTTTTATCCGTCAATTCCACAATCATTCTTCCTGTAAGGTCAAATATTCCAAGTTTTATTTTTTCTTCCTGAGGGAGGTAGAAAGTGAAACGTACTTTATCCGGAGAAATGTTTCTGTCTATTGCGCAACTTGGTAAATCAGACTCCCCATTTATTGATATAGATGAAATCTGAGAATCTATATGCACTGTATCAAGATAGGGTATAAAATTATCCTTTGTGACAGTTAAAAGCATTATTCCTTCTGATCGCGGATATATTTGCAGTATTAATGAGCCTCCGGGATCAGTAAAACCGGTTTCATAAATTTCCTGCCCTTTCCACAGACAAACGTAAGCATCCTTTAAAGGAACGCCGCCCTCCATCACAGCAACGTTGAAATGGATTGGCTCCGGAGGTATGGATTTCCGGAAAGATACAGACATCGGTTCCGGTATATCGGTCCAGACAGGCATTAAGGGATTTCCAAATAAGGTATGCGAGAGCCAGGTTTTATGAGAGTAGTTACTAATTTTTGCTATTGCTTCCGCGACCCCTATATTTGTAAGGCTATCATTAAAGAGTACCTCCAGCAAATCAAAATGCAGGGCTGTAGAAAACTCTATCGCCCTCGTAAAACCGAGGAAAGCCACTCCCCCTCTCTCGCCTAAAAGAGTAAATGCTTCTGCCAGTGACGGTCCATAACAATTATCGAATACAGCAAAATGTTCCATGTCATATGCAGCCTGATAGCAGGAAGAAACATACATTATTCCGTAACTGTCTCCTACCATCAGTGAATCTATGCCATTACCCGGCTCCACATTATTTCCCCAGTGATTAGCATGAAAATACGCGTCGCAGGTATCGAGACTCCCTATGAAATCTCTATCAAGAGATGGGTGATTTGGACCCGGGCAGGAAACAACCATATTATCAGGTCCGCCGTGTCCGTAGAGATTGAACCAGCCATAGCAATTTTTCATTCTTGCGATAACTTCACTTCCTCGCGGGTGAATTCCGTCTTCTTCCTCGAGCATTGTTGTATCGTGTGTAAAATAAGAAGGGAATGAGCCGTATCGAATGATGTAATCCGGTGCTGTTCGTAATTCATCAGCTCCGGTCCATAAGACTCTTGATAGGTAAGAGGGGTCCCCATTCCCAGGATTTCTCTCATAAATTAAAACCTTACCTACCCAATTTTCTGCTTCAATGCGTTTATTACATGGAATACGACCGACGAATAACTCGGGGTAAAGGTCAATCGAATCATCTAAAAATTCCCCGTAAAATTCATCACCATCAACGTTCCAGTTCCCATTTAAATCCGAGTAATAGAGGTCCGAGGGGGGAGTTCTATCCACTTCGTCCTCTCCCGTTGAATAGCCGTATCGCACCGGCACAATCTCTTCGTCCCCGCCGAGCAAGACCCATTGAAGCCCCCATCGATAATTATCTATTAAAAATCCCCGGATGGCTCCGGCAGGGTCATAGATTCCGGACACAGGATCACCCGAATAAAAAGCAAGTATATCTTCAACCGAAACGACGGTTGCCCTTATTCCTTTTCTCGTTATCCAGTGGACTAACGGCTGAAAGGCGTCTTTAAGAGAATCTGCAGTTATTACAATATAAGGAGTACAATAAATCTGTCTCAGAGCTGATTCTCCCTGCGCCGTATAATTCCCGTTAAAAGGCTTATAAGAATAAGGAGGTATATCTTCTTTGTTATCTATAATACTTTCAAGCGCACTGTTAATTATCCTATCCGAATATGGGTCCCGGGAGAACTTATTCCCTAAAACTGTAAAAGAAGGGCTGCACGAGAGCTTAATCTTTAAATCTTCTAAGGAAATCTCTTTTTCTCTTTCAGGTTTAGAGTTTGCGGCATAAACCTTAAGATTAACTATTCTATTTTCCCCAAAATAATAATTGCCAAGAATTTCAGCCGAAATAGTCGACGAAGCGGTTGGCTCTGTCTCGACGCTGACAGAATCAGCATAGAAATCTTCAGGGATGAGAAGACGGACGTAATCCACAGAGTCATCAAATGAATGGGAATAATTATATTCAACGGAGTAAAACCCGAACAGTGATAATCCTGCCACCTGGCATATTAAAACACATAAAAGCTTTATCAATTTCTTCATCGTTTTATAATAACTAAATTTACCGGGAAATTCAAGCCCTTTATAATAGTACCGCGGAATGAAAGAATGAGTTTACATTATCTGTGTGAATGCCTTCAGGCAAAGTTCAATCAGCGTACAAACACCAATTTCTTAATATCGCGAAATTCACCTGCTTCCATTTTAAGGAAGTAGACACCGCAGGCTAAAGACTTATTGTAATTATTTTTTCCCTGCCATGTAATACTGTGAATCCCGCGAGATTTTTTAGTATCTACAAGTGTTGCCACTTCTCTTCCCAGAAGGTCGAATACACCGAGTCTAACATTCTCTTCCCTGGGCAATTGATATTTTATTTCAATTTTTGCTCTCCTCACGAGGACATTTGAACCTGGTAAGTATAGAGCAAATCTCAATCCGTCGTCCCCCAGAGGTATCGACGTTATACCGCCTGTCTCACCCAATGCCCACATAATGAGCGTCGGATCGGATGCAGCGGCGTAAGACCTGAATTTCGCTACCAGCCTCAAGGTATCATATGTTGTTATATTCAAACCGGAAAGATCCACATTACAGAAAGAGGTACTCATTTGAAAAAAGTAATTAGAATTAGCCGGTAAATCAGAATCAGGAACAGGATCCCAGCTGCCGTCGTGGAGATATTGAATCTGCAATCCAATGGAATCGTCCGCAGAGGATTTTGTCCATTTCGCACCATCCCAGTTGCTCCTGCTCGAATTCTCAATTAACAGGTCACCATATGCAACGGGGTGAGAAGTAAGTGTTCCTTCATCCGTTGCAGCCGGCTCCCAAACAGCAACGATGCCTGTACCCCGGTTGAAATTACCACTCCAGGTGCAGACATAAGTTTTGTCGGTTTGTCCACTTGACTCAATACCGCTCGCTGTCGCGAGGTCTGCCGAACTCGGGTCCGGTCCATTTGTGCGTACCGAAAGTGGAGAAGTCCAGCTCGGAGTCAGCCCGCCTGTTCCCTCACCGGCACCGAATATTACAACCGAACCATCCGAGGAGCTAACATTTTCTACTGAAATCGTATTTCCGTTTATTACGGCTTCTTCAATTTCAAAATCTAAAGGTCCTGACTGTTCGACGCCGTAATAAACATGAACGTGGGTAGCCCATTCGCCGTCCCCTCCGGATATAGCAACGTTCACAGTACCGCTGGACGAGCCAAGCCCTGACTCAAGAATATACCATAACTCCTGATGATTGCCAACGTCACTTGAATTATCCGCTTCGCCTGCTTTAGTACAGTCATTTCCATCGACAGTAACATTAGTCAGGCTTGTCCCTGTATTCTCGTCAGAAGCTACAACAACCACTAGCCGGTTATTACCGGGACTGCCGATGTCAATGCTGTGACTTGCCCCCGTCGAACCGCTTGCCCGCTGAAACTCGATTTGCGCAGTCGAGGTAAACACAACCGAATTACCCTGAACAATTACATTATCCATAGCGCACTGGGCAAATTGATTTTCCGCACACTGGTACCAATATGGTAAATCATCTCCGAGAGCAAGATCCATGATAAAGGAACGAATCACACTCCAGTCGGACCATACGTTTGAACCGCCCGGATCCCTAGCCCGCGCTCTCCAGTAAAAGAGTGTTTCCGCTTCGGCAGGAGTCGCACCGAGTAAAATAGTCTCGAGGGCAGCATCACCCGAAGAATAGACGTCCGTAATCTCGGAAGACGCGCTCGAAAACCCATAATCCGTATCCCATTGTAACTCATACTGGATGTCATCGCTTTGGGGGTCAGTAGATACAACGGATAAGGTACAAACATAAGGCGGAGGCCAGGCATTGAATAGCGCATTATCGAATATTCGTATAAGGGTCGGAGTAGAGGGTATTACCAGAGTTCCCTCGTATACGTAGACGCTGTCATTATCATTTCCCGACATATACCAGTAATTTCCGTACCTGTAAATACCTGAAGGCCAACCGTCTTCACCCCCTATATAATAGGAGGTCCCCGTATAAGACCAATTATTATCATATCGATAGACACGGTCATTATCATATCCCGACATATACCAGTAAGTGCCATCTTTATGTATTTGTGGCGGAGTTCCATCTTCACCACCTACATAATAGGATGTTCCCGTATACGACCAACTTTCATCATATTGATAGATTCTGTCGTTAGCTATTCCTATCATATACCAATAGGCACCATCCTTGCGTATTCCTGTGGGAGTTGCATCTTCGCTTCCTATATAATAGGCATTTCCAGTGTAAACCCAATTAGTATCGTATTGAAAAATGCTGTCATTATCATTCCCTACAATATACCAATAATCGCCTTCCTTGCATAAGTCTGTAGCCCCGCCGTCTTCATTACCTATATAATAGGCTGTTCCCGTATACGACCAATTATTATCATATTGATAAACGCTGTCGTTCCCATTTCCTACCATATACCAATAATCACCGTCTCTGAAGATACTCGTGGGATTACCATCTTCATTACCTACATAATAGGCTGTTCCCGTATAGTCCCACTCCGCGCCGAGACAAACCAAAGATAGAAAAGTTAATAGCGGTAATAACTTTCTCATTAGACCTACATTACTTGTAAAAAAGAAGCTAAAAAATACCTTTATTCTTTCCAATTTAAAACCTTTTACTTTACCAATCGAGAAATCTATTTTAAATTTTTCTAAGTTTTTCATTTAATTCCTCCAATATTAAATTATATAAATATACTATAATTGTCAACCCCCCTTTTCTTCTTTTTTTTCAATGGTATATGGGCGTTTTTCCATAATGCCTATATTGCAAGTGCCTTACCAAACTTGCAAAAAGCGGAAAACTGTTTTCTGAATTAGGAAATTTCCTGACCTTCGTTGACTTTTTTCCTTATAAATATTATAATTGCGTATAAAGTATTTTAAGGAGGTTAAAATTACTTTTCCTTGCAGTATAGTAACATTTTTAATTATTGGAGCTATCAGCATCTTTTTTATAGTTCAAGAACAGAGAGAACGGATTTATTCGTTAAACCTGACTCACTGGTTTTTCATAATTGTTTTCTTCTTCATAACGCCCTTAATACAATACTCTTTCGGAAATTTTCCCTTGTGGCTTTCGAAAGAAGAGGGCTTCTCGATTTGCTCTACTAATCTACTTATCCTTACATGGCTGGTTTTTTACCAGCTGGGTTATTCAATTAAGAAAAAACGCCTCGATGATTTATTTTCTTCTTTAAAGCGATTAGAGATAGGCAAAAGAGGAGTTTATTTCTCTATCTATCTCTCATTTATTATTTTTATCGCATTTTTACTCGTATTCGGCGCGAAAAATCTTCTTATCCGCGGAGCGTATAGAGAGGTACTTGTCTCAATACCTTACAATCCTCTTATGATTATTATAGATAAATTTTTCAGATTTATACCTCTTCTTTCTCTTGCCGGTCTTATTATTTTAAAAAATAAATGGGCAAATAAACTAGAGTGGCGGATTCTTTTACTTGCTTTGATTTTAATAAACCTGCTCGTTAATAATCCTCTGGCTACTCCAAGATATTGGGCAGGCACTATTATTCTTGGGTTCACTGCAATGTTACTTAAGAAGCTAAATAGGGGAAAAGGCTTCCTCGCAGCAATGCTTCTTATCGGAATGCTCTTTATATTTCCTCTGACTCATGTGCTGCGTTACAGAACGGCAGAAACGGTATCTCTTTCGGATTTAAGATTCGGGGAGCTAAAAACAGCCTATACTTCACCACATTTCGATGCCTATGAGATGAGTGTGCATACCATTCAATACGTAGCAAAAGAAGGAATTACCTGGGGAAAACAGCTGGCTGGTCCGCTCCTATTCTGGATACCGAGGGCTCTCTGGAAAGGAAAGCCTGTAGGTTCAGGAGGCACAGTGGCAATTTATTTCTCTTATCCCCAGACCAATCTTTCCTGCCCCCTTCCTTTTGAAGGCTACATCAATTTCGGCTTAATTGGATTAACCCTATTTGCAGTTTTGACTGGAGTACTTTTCTCACTCCTGGATGCATACCACTGGAAAATATCCACCTCCGCCTCAACCGATATTATATCCTTGTATTATCCCTTCTTTCTCGGTTTTTCCCTTTTCGCCATGAGGGGAGATCTCATGTCGAGCTTTTCCTATACTATAATGTTTATTGCCGCGGGATTGATACTGCTTGTAAAATGAAGAAAAAAATTAAGGTCTTGAACGTTTTACTGGATGACCGGATTGGCGGAGCGCACATACGTATCTTTAGAATCGCTAAAAAACTAAAAGAAAGAGGAATAGAATACTCGCTGGCAGCACCAAAGGGAAAAGGAGAAACCTCAGATTATGCCGGAAAAGCAGAGATAAATGTCTATCGCTGTAGCTTAGGAACCCCGCACTTCATCAGAAATTCTGAGACATTATTCTTGAATATAAGTTATATTATCAATTTCATCCCATCTATTTATTGCCTCGCAAAAATCATCAAGAAAAAGGAAATCGACATTGTTCACCTCCACGGATTATTGAATCTAAAGGGGGCTTTAGCCGCTTTATTTACTAAACGATTAATCGTGTGGCATTTTCATGAAACACTTTACCCGCAATTTTTAATAAAAATACTCCGCCCTTTTACGAACTTCGCCGCGGAAAACCTCGTGCACATATCGAAAAACACAAGAAATTATTATCTAACGGATCCGAATCCTAAAGAAGTACTCATTTACGAACCGGTGGATACCGAAGAATTCGGCCTTGCCTCAATAAAAAAAGAAAGAAAAGTTAATTTGCGAAAAGAGCTAAATATAAGTGAAAACGACATAGTTTTAGGTTCGGTTGGAAATATAAGCTGGGTCAAGGGTTATGAGAATTTGATTATTTCCATGGGAGCCCTTAAGAAAAAACACAAAAATCTAAAATTACTTATTATCGGAAAAATATTATCGACACAGGCGGGCTATTACAAGCAACTCAAGAGACTGGCATCTTCTATGGGACTCGAACAAGATATTTATTTTTTAGGGCAAAGAGACGATATTCCACAGCTTCTTTCACTTACGGACATATTCATCCTGCCTTCACTAACCGAGGGTACGCCTCTCTCGATATTAGAAGCGATGTCCATGAAATTGCCAGTTATCGCGAGCAGAGTCGGAGGTGTCCCCGAGGTAGTTAGTGACGGAAAAACAGGACTTCTTGTAAATCCGGGCAATCCGGATGAAATTACGGACGCGGTTTTGAAGCTTCTTAAAAATCCAAAAATAAGAAAAGAAATGGGAGCAAAGGCGAGGAAAATCGCGAAGAAAAAATTCGCTCTCGAGCACTGCGTACGAGAACACGAAAAATTATATAAAAGACTTATAAATCGTTAGAGCGTTAGAGTTTTAAAGTTTAAACACATATACGCATTTACTAAAACTCCCGTCATCCTTCATTTTTTTAACTCGACACCCGGCACTCCGTACTCGACACTCTATTACCAACGCATTTACACACTAACAAAATTATACTAAACCCCAAAACCCGAATTCCCCCTTGACAAATTATCGCTAAGTCGTAAACTAATAGTAATAATAATTATTACTTCTGGTTCTCAAATGGCGGATATGAAAAATAAAGATTTTATTTTAAATTTATATAGTTCTCAAAATACCGTTTTTACGATAGATGAAATTGCTTTGCTTTTAGGGGATTCTGCCCGCGAGAATTTAAAAGCGAGGATAAATTATTACGTTAAAACCGGGAAATTGTTGAATTTGAGAAAAGGGGTTTACGCGAAAAGGGAATACAATCCTTTAGAACTCGCGGTTAAAGTTTTTACTCCCTCTTATGTTAGTTTAGAGACTGTTTTGGAGAAAGAGGGGGTGATTTTTCAAAAATACAAAACTATCTTTATTGTTTCTTATTTAAGCAGAAAAATCGATATCGGCAGTCATGAATTTCAATATCGCAGAATAAAAGAGGAAATATTAATAAACAAAGAGGGTGTAGAATTAAAAAACGGCTATGCTATAGCAACAAAAGAGAGAGCGTTCCTCGACGTTCTATATTTGTATAAAAATTACCACTTTGACAATATGGATGCTCTTAATAAAGATATTATATTAAAAATGGTTAATATTTATCGTTCGAAAACTCTCAAAGAAAAAGTCAGAGGTATTATATAATATGCTCGATATTCAAAAACATAAATATCTGCTGGTGCAGATTTTAAAAGACATTTATTCTGACAAAGATATTTCTTCAATTATAGGTTTTAAGGGAGGAACTGCCGCGTTTCTTTTTTACGATTTACCCCGGTTTTCCTTGGACCTTGATTTTAATCTTCTGGAGTCAGGAAAGAAAGATTTAGTTTTTAAGCGAATTAAAGATATTTTAAAAGAGTATGGAAATGTCAAAACAGCCAGAGAAAAGAGGTACACGATATTTTTTCTGCTTTCTTACGGAGAGGAAGCTACCAATATAAAGGTCGAAATTTCAAAAAGGGAATTCTCTGACAACTATGAGGTAAAAAATTATCTCGGAATTCCAATGTTAGTAATGAAAAAGGAAGACATTTTTGCTCATAAGATTGTTGCTTTTACGGATAGGAAAAACATAGCAAACAGAGATGTTTTTGATTTGTGTTTTTTCTTCAAAAAGAATTGGGATATCAATCGGGAAATAGTGGAATTAAGAACCGGTAAAAAAATCAGAGATTATTTAAAAAACTGCATTAAAATGGTAAAAAAGTTAAATGAGACGTACATATTGCAGGGACTTGGTGAAGTATTGGACCAGGAACAAAAGAAATGGGTAAAAAAGAATCTCAAAAAAGACCTGATATTTTTAATGAAGAATTATATAAAAAGCTAGTGAGAAAACAGGGTCTAAATTCAACAAGCGTTAGAGTGTCAGAAAGTTAGGATGTTAGGAAGTTGAAATTAAGAAAATTAAAAAAGGAGAACAAATGAGTAAAATTGAAAGATTTGAAGACATTCAAGCATGGCAAAACGCAAGAAAAGCAGTCAGCTCAATCTACGAGATTACGAAGACAGGTCCATTCTCAAAGGATTTTTCTTTAAAAGATCAGATTATTAGAGCTTCAATATCGATTCCATCGAATATAGCAGAAGGATTTTCAAGGCGTTCAAACAAAGAATTTATTCAATTCCTATTCATAGCGAAAAGTTCCGCGTCTGAAGTACAGACACAACTCTATCTTGCTTTGGATCAGAAATATATAACAAAAAACCAGTTTGATGAAATCTATAAAGAGCATGAAATTATATCAAAACAAATCTCAAAATTTATAACCTACCTTAAAGGTACCTGTTAACAGGTTGAACCCTACAAACTCCACGAACCCTACGAACCCAATAAACTCAACAAACTTAACCGACCCAATAAACTCAATAAGCCCAACAAACTCCGTACTCGACACTCTCTACCAACACATTGACGTATTTACTTTAACTGCCGTCTTCCGTCATTTTATCGACTCAGCACTCCGCACTCCGTACTCGACACCCTTTACTCCGCACTCCGTACTCGACACTCTCTACCAACACATTGACGTATTTACTTTAACTGCCGTCATCCGTCATTTTTTTAACTCGACACTCGGCACTCCGTACTCGACACTCTCTACCAACGCAATCTATTTTCTCATTCTGTATAATATAAATTCGGCTCTTCTGTTTTTTATCCTGCCTTCTTCAGTGCTATTACTGGCAAGGGGTTTTCTTTCGCCGTAACCTTCCGTGGTAATTTTACCAACCGGTATCCCGCGTTCAATCAGATATGCTTTAACGCTTTCCGCCCTTCGTTCCGAAAGTTTCTGGTTCGCTTCATCGCTTCCCAGAGAACATGTATGTCCGATAATCAGAAGGTAAACATCCTCATTAGTGCTTATAAGTTCGATAATTCTATCCAGGATTCTATTTGCTCTTGGGGTGAGATCGGCTCTATTTACAGGAAATCTTATACTTATTCCTTCAACTTGATCTTTTATATTTTCGAAATTATCTACTATAACTACGGAATCTTCCGCTCTTATAATCTCTCCGGGAACTTCTTTTTTGTTCAATTCTACCGTATATAAATTACCGTCCTGCTCTCTTTTAACTGCCATCTCGATATTTTTATCGAAATAGCCTTCTGACGTAATATGCGCCGTATACATATCGGATTTCAACCAAAAAGAATGCAGCATTCTATTCGCGGAAGTCCCAACCGTATCCCCTTGCAGGCTATTTATCACAGCGTTCCCCGCTACAGATTCTCTGCTCTTATCGTCTATTAATTCGATGGCAAGGGGGAATTTTTTATTTTCGTCGACACTCCTCTTCATATCGGTAATTTTATAAGACAGGTTAAGGCTAACACGGGGCGAAAGCTCATATTCCGAACCAAACTGTTCAAGCTTATTCAGAGCCAGAGTCCCCTTAACCAATTCATTCTGATACTCTACTCCGACATTCACATCGCGTCCGTCTACTTCGGCAATAAAAGCCAGACCATTCGGCAAGGAACCTTTTATTCCACCAAAGAGTCCGAAAGCCCAGTTTTCGTGTGTTTCATCGAAAAACGCGTCTATATTTATGTAATGGCTTCTTGGTCCGTAACCCACAAATTTCCCCCTGCCTATTCCTCCCGTTATATCGAAATTTTTGCTTAATTTTTTTGTAGCGACGATGTACGCGGAAGCGACCTCCGGAGGTCTATACTCATAGTTTTCATCATTAAAAACCTCATCGGAGCCGGCTGGAGAAACATACTTATCGATAGCGACCTCACTTATTCCGACAGCAAGAGCGGGATAGCGACCGTTCTCGTCGAATAATAGATAGGAGAAATCCAGCGCGAAGTCTGCACCGTTATACCATTTCAAAGCTATTCCGAATTTATTATACGAAAAATCTATTCCAAAATTAGGGTCAAATTTAACATCATCGATATCTCGAATAGGATAACTCGAACTCACATTAAAATATAATCCCTGACTAAAATTAGCAGATGGTATATCTACATAAGACTCTCTTTTCATGTTGAAAGCACTAACCACACCAGATATAACAAATAAAACTACAACAATTAAACGTGTCAAAATAGTAACACCTCCTTATATATAATATATTTTATAGAGAAATAGCCTTTTTGTCAACCTTGATTATCATTGTTTAGTTTTTTTGGATGGGAGGGGAGATTAACACATTTACGCATCTACGCATCAACCAAAACTTCCGTCATCTATCATTCTTTGTTAACTCGACACCCGGCACTCCGTACCCGACACTCTTTACCAACCTCCCGTCATCAGTCATTCTTTGTTAACTCGACACCCGGCACTCCGTACTCGACACTCTTTACCAACCTCCCGTCATCTATCATTCTTTGTTAACTCGACACTCGACACTCCGTACTCGACACTCTTTACCAACGCATATACGCATTAACGCACTTACTTTTTTTTGACCAATGACTGGGGACCGACGACTAACGACTGAAAAATATGCCTTCTAACTTTCTAACCTCCTAACTGTAATTGGCGATTGGCCGTCCTCAGTCTGCCGTCGCCCGTCATTTTTTGTTTACCTGCTCGGCGATCCACGGATATGTTTTTTCTATACCTTCTTTTAAAGTAGTGGAAGGCGCCCAGCCGAGGACTTTTTTGATTAATGTGTTATCGGAATTTCTTCCTCTTACACCTTGCGGTTTTGAACTATCAAATTTTTTTGTGATTTTTTTACCCGAAATTTCTATAATCATATCCGCCATTTCGTTTATTGTTACCATTTCATCAGAACCGATATTTAAAGGTTCTTTGTAATCGGAATTCATTAATTTAATGCATCCTTCAAGGCAATCATCGATATAGCAGAATGATCTTGTCTGTTCTCCGTCTCCCCATATATCGATTTCACCGGGGTTGGACGCGAGAGCTACCTTTCTGCAGAGTGCCGCAGGAGCTTTTTCTTTCCCTCCGTCATATGTTCCATAAGGACCGAAAATATTATGGAATCTTGCTATCCTGTAATTCAGACCGTAGTCTTTTCCGTAGCCTTCGTAAAGTTTTTCCGCGTACAGTTTTTCCCATCCGTAGAACTGGTCTGGCTGAGCGGGTATGGCATCATCTTCTCTTAGTGCAGTTACATTCGACTCAAGCTGTTTATACTCCGGGTATATGCATGCAGAGGAAGAAAAAAATATTTTTTTGATTTTATTTTCCAGTGAAGCCTGAATCATATTTATATTTATTAAGGAACTATTTTTCATAATATCTGCGCCGATTTGGGTTATGTAGCCTATTCCTCCCATATCCGCGGCGAATTGAAAAACTATATCTACGCCTTTAGTCGCTTTCATGCAGTTTTCTTTCTCGCGCAAATCAAGAGTGAGTTTTTCCGAGTAATAAGGTTCATCCATGAACCCGTCCCATTTGATATCGACAACTCTCACGAAATTTCCTTCTTCGGATAACCTTTTTGCCATATGACTGCCGATAAATCCACCGGCACCGCAAATCAGTATTTTTTCCATACTTACTCCTCCTTAATTATAGTTCGTAGTTCTTAGTACGTCGTTCATAGTTTCAATAATTCATTTTATTCTACGCTTTTAAGATAATGGATAAATCCTTCGTTTCTGAATAAGAGTATATGTAAAGTAGTGCGGGTACAAGAAGGAAAAGGTCGGCTCCGTAAAAAGCAGCGGTCGATTCAAAAAAGCTTCTTAAGGTCAAAAAAAGAAGAATCGCCAGAGATTCAGAAAGGATAATATTATCCGGATTTGAAATATCCGCTACCTTTTTAATTAAGTTTTTCTTTAATACAATGAACCAAATTCCGTAGATTGCGGCAACAAAAAAGATGGCACCCAGTATTCCGCTTTGAACCAATGAATGGAAAAAGGCGTTGTGCATATGAATGCCCTCAAGCATAAAACGGTCAGCTTGGAAACCGTATCCGATAAAAGGAGATTTCTCAAATAAATGAAAACCGGGTATCCACTGCTTTGAAACTCTTCCTGTTAAAGAAAATAACTCCTGTAGAGAACCGCGGGAACCCCAGAGAAAACCGGAAAGGTAAATAATAAAAGCAAAAATAGGAGCAAAAAAAGCGAACCAGCTGAATTGAAGAGAAAAAAGGATAACTGCTACGCCTCCGGCAAAACCTAGAAGAGCAGCTCTTGACTGGGATAAGGACAGAAGATTTAAAGAAAAAGCAAGCATAAAAATCCAGAAAACTCGATTTCTTTTACTTGATCGCTGTCTAAAACGGGAAAGCGCAATTAGAACTGCAATACCAGCGTATCTCCCCACTCCATTTTGTGTAATTCGGGCAACTCCACCGGGAAAATACATGAATCCGGGTAATGGGTGTCCGACAATATAAGGACGAAGAGGTCCTAGAGAAAGATAAAAGACAAACAAAAAAATCATTACCCAGTTAGCATTTAATAAATACTTTGCTTCTTCGAGAGATTCTCCGGAGCCGGTAAGAAGCAATCCTGTAAGAGGAACACAAATATAAAGAAAACCCCAATAAAATGCATCTACACCCTGCGTAGATAAAAGACTAGCAATAAGTCCCACTAGGGCATAAAGTATAAGATAAATCGTCGGTTTTTTAAAGTTTAGGTTAGCTCTTCCTTTTTTCCCTACAAATATAATGAGAGCAAAAAATACCGCTAAAAAAGGTGCATATGCTCTAATACCATTGAGGAAGTTAAACATGCTCTTAAGAAATTTGTCGCTCAACACATATCCGGGTCCATAAGAAGAAAAAGCACCCCACACAAGTACCCAGATAAGTCCGACAACTAACATGTATAGGATGTTGGGCTGTTGGGTTGGTGGGTTAGTGGGTTGGTCGGTTGGTCGGTTAGTAGGGTTTTTATACATTAGATAAACTTTTTAAATATTTGATAAATTTGTGAGATTGTTTACGGAGTATTCCAATATTCTCTAAGATGTTTTCTGTATTATTAATATATCCTAATTTCTCTGAAATTATAGTCTGTGTCTCTAATTCGGATAATGAACCTAATGCTATGTAAACATATCGTATATACTCAGCATTTGAATTGCGGGCTGCCCCTTCAGATATATTACTTGGATAAGAGATTGATGCTCTTCTCATTTGAGAAACCAAACCGTATTTTTCTTCATCCGGAAAATTTTTAGTGCTCTTATAAATTTCCATTACCAAATCTATGCCTTTATTCCAAATTTCAAGGTCTTTGTGTGTTTTTGTTCTGTTATTACTCATAGTCTAATTCCTCCTATACAAATCTAATTTTTACCCATTCGCCGACTAACCCACTAACACACTAACTGACTAACCAAGTGCTTCTTCATAAATTTTCTGCAACCGTTCCCCAAGATGGTCCCACAGATAATATTCTTCCGCTCTCTTTTGGGCGTTTATGCCCATTTGTCTACGCAAGTCATCATCAAGATATAATTTCTCAAGGGCTTTCCCCATTTCTTCTACTACATATTCGGGATTTTTTGCCTCGATTTTCATGCCCCATTTATCCTGAATGTGAAATCCCGGACCCGCAAGGTCAAGACATATAACCGGAACACCTGATGCCATTGCTTCAACAACAACTGCTCCGCCACCGTCACGTAGGGAGGGAAAAATAAATACGTCCGCTTTTCTCATTTTTTTAATCAGTTCTTCTCTTGGAAGCCACGAAATCAAATTTACGCTTTTTTTAATACCCGATTTTTCTATTTCCCTGTCGATTCTCCCTTTTTCCGGTCCTTCCCCTATTATCTCTAATATAGAATCCGGATGATCCGCATTGAATTTTGCGAAAGCTCGCACGGCAAGAGGAACCGCTTTTATCGGATCAAAACGACCGGCATAGAGGACTCTAAATGAGTCCTCAGTCTTCAGTCGTGAGTCCTCAGTCGATCGTTTTCGGTCATCGGTCATCGGTCTACGGTCAGGATTTAAATCCTCAGGAGAAATTCCGTTTACGGGAAAGTCATATACTTTATTACTGAACTTTTCTACCTTTTTCCTTGTTTCTTCGTTGCAAACAAGAACTGCTTTTGCTTTTTTCATTCCTATTATTCTCGTCGGCGTATGTCTCCAGAATTCCTGGAGAAGAACCCTTGCTATTTCGTTAAGTCTGTTCTTTAAGCCAAGTTCTTTTCCAAAACTTCCCGGAACTTTCTGCCCGCCTCCCAAAGGGCCCCACATAAAAGGAAGCCCCAGATATGCTCCGATGTAACTCGGCATCCAATCGTTATGAAAAGTTACATGATGAAAGACATCAAATTTAAACCTTCTATGTAACCGAACTGCAAGAGAAAAAGCACTAATCTGCCAGAGCCAAAAGTAAATACGCATCCCAAAATAGTTTTTTTTGAATAATTGAAAAATTTTTGGTAATTCCAAATAGTAGAATTTCATGTTTTTTATTTTTTCTTTTTTTACTATATCTTCTAAAACTTCTTTATTATATTGCCATGTTATAACAGTTAGATTATGAAATCTAACCATTTGCTTTACTTGATTCCATCCATCCCAGGCTTCACCCGGATGCGATTCCGGTGTAGCTAAGGGATTACAGGCATAAGCAGAAATAAGAATCTTCATGAATCTCCATTAAATTTTAATACCAAAACATTAAAGAAGGTTGTACAGATAGATATAAAAATTCCTCCTTATCCTCAATCGAACTTCTTTAAGCCGCTCATTTCTAAAATTACCAAAACAATAAAATGAGGGATATAGATAAAAACCCTACGCCATAATCTTCGAGGTTCTTGTATGAGTCGCCATATCCATTCGAGACCATGATCTCCAAGCCATGCAGGAGCCGGCTTTACTTCATTGCTTAAGAACTTAAAGACTGCCCCGACTCCAACAACAACCGGCACATCCAGTCTATCTCGGTGTTCAAATATCCATCGCTCCTGCTTCGGCAAACCCAGAGCTACCCATAGTACATCTGAGCGAGCTTTATTTATCATTTGGACTATTTTTTCGTCCTCTTCTGGTGTTAGTGGACGGAATGGAGGAGAGTAAGTTCCGACTATCCTCAAGTTTGTAAATTGCCGTTTTAGGTTAGCTTTGAGAGATTGCTGTACTTCTTCTGTATCGCCGTAGAAAAATGATTTATAGCCTTTATTAGAAGCTACTTTACAAAATTCATGTATTAAATCTAATGGAGTCACTCTTTTCTCTAAAGAAAAGCCATTACGACGAGCAATCCAGAGGACTGAAAAACCATCAGAAGCAAAAAAATCAGCCGAGTTTAGAATTTGTTTAAATTCTGAATTCTTATGGGCTTCCAATAATCCATGCATACCAGTATTAACAATCCAATGGCATTTACCCGGCTCTTCTTCTATCCAATGTTCCATCAAATCAATCACCTGAGGTATTTCAACCATGTTCACACGAACACCCAGAATGCTAATAAAGGGAATTTCATTATAGGATTTTTCATTCACCATTATATCTTTCTCCTTTTTTTAGTAACTGGGGTCTCTTTTTGTTAACATCATTCCTATTTTATAAATTAATATTCTAAAAGTCAAGCCGCCTCTTCCCATTAGCGTTTTAAACTCTACAGATATCCTAAATCTTTCAGTTGATTTTCTACAGACTTACGCTCCTCTTCGCTTAAATAGGAGCTTTCTAATTCTGAATATGGAAGACTTTCAAAGCTTTCTTTATAATTCTCATTTTTGAGCGCTTCTTTAATAACTTTTCCATCAACGTCTTCCGGAATCGGCAAATCAGCAAGTGCACATACTGTCGGAAAAATATCTTCAACAGACTTATCGAGTAAAACGTTCGGCTTGATATTTTTCCCTTGAACAAAAATTATCCCATCCAAAGCAGCAAAATGTTGACCTTCAATCTGTACTATTTTTCTGTAATTCTTGTCTATTAAATACCCGGGGATATTTATATCCAGCGCATAGTCTTTATTAGTCGTGTATATAACATCTGGGACATCATCAAAGTAAGGTCCTTGATATAATTCCCATTTTGTTTTGACTACAAGAAATATTTTTTCTCCATTATCCGGGTCAGATGCTTTATTTAAAATATCTTTAATTTCTTTCGCCCCCTTTTTTTTATCTTCTTCATTAGGATAATATTGCGGATTAAGAAAAATACCTATGAATTCATTCGCATATGCTTTTGTTTTATCCCAGTCAACTTTTTCTCCCATACTTCTATATATAACTTTTGACTTTGCTTTTTTGGGGACAAATTTTCTTATTTGTGGAATTTTGGCAACAACTTTTAAACCCATTTTATAAAGAATATTCATCAGATTGCTTTTAATATTCCCGGAACGTTTTAAATAACCGTTGTCTTCAAGATATTGATTAATATAAAAAAACTTAGTGGCTGCGTCTGTAAATCCATGGTCTGAAATTATTAAAATATTATCGGGTTTCACTTCTTTATAAATTTGTTGAATATAACTGTCTACCTGTTTAAAGTAATCAAGCACATAGTCTTTTCTATCCCAGAAAACATGCATGAATTCATCCATTTCTTTAAAATTCATCATAAAAAAATCCGGATTATTTCTCTTAATAAGTTTTAAAGCAAAATCCTTTCTTTCTTTTAAGAGTTCTATCATCACTTTATGAAATCTATCTTTGTTGCTTTTAAGAGCCCTATCTAAATGAACGCGATATCCGCTTAAATCTTTCTTTAAATCAGGAGGATAAATGTAATCTTCAGCCTTTTCGGGAATTGGAAACCCGGACACTAAAAAACCGTTGACTTTTTTAGGAGGATAAGTCAAAGGAATATTAAGAACACCAACATTTCCACCAAAATGAGAAATCCATTCCCATAATGACCAGGTTTTTATATCGGTGGAGTTAATAAATTGTCCCCCGGAAAAAAACTCGGAATTAAAGCTATTATCTTTACTCTTATACAGAAATGAACCGATTTTTGCGGAATTTTTACCGGTACAAATAACGGGCCAGGCTACCATGGTGACTGGGGGAATCACGCTTTTTAACTTACCAAAAGCCCCTTCTTTTGACAGCTTAGAGAGAAATGGAAGCTCACCCGCTTCTATCCATTCTTTAACTTCTTTGTAAGGAGCTCCATCGAGACCTATTAAAAATACTTTATTCATCTGCTAAATTATTAATCACTTAAATTCTTTATGTCAAGGTTTTTTTGTTGAAATCTTCTTTACAGTCCAGAAGCGGTTATATAATACTAATTCTTTTTAATCAAAACTCCTACACAAATAATACATGTTTTAGCCCTGCAACATTTCCTAATGCCCTTTTAAAAAAGCCTGTTTCCCTTTTATATATTCCAAACCAAATATTAAGAAGAAATCTTATAGTTAAGCCCAAAAGACAAGCAGATACAGATAGCTCCCGATGTTTTCTTACAAAGTATAATAGATTTATTACTTCTTTTTTACCAAATAGATATTTGTCTTCTCTCCCATAACGTGAGGGATAGTGATAGTATTTAGCGTTTGATAAGACTAAAAGTCGGAATTTTTTACCTACTCTATAACTAAAGTCCATATCTTCATGGTAGCCATATCCTTCAAACCATTCATCAAAATGAAACTCCTTGAAAATATTTCGACGATAAACAACAGCGCAGGAAGATAACCACTGTACAAAGAGATTACTATGCACATATCCAATCATCGTATGAAAACCCGAAGAAGGAACAAGCCCTCTTCCTTTGCTGTATAATCCAAGTTTTTCTACTAATGATAAATGCTTGAGCCGGCAAGCATAAAGTGGCGGGTGGTTAACCATATTAAAAGCAGCTCCTCCAATTTTTTCTGGAGCTTTTTCCCAAAATTTCATCATCACTTCAAGAGCATTAGCTTCTAATTCAATATCATCATCAAGAAATCCTATAAGAGTTATCTCTGGATCAACTGATTCAATACCGATATTACGCTGTCTTGAGCCTGAAGGAGGAATACATCGTAAATACCTTGTTTTTAGATTTGTAAATTGGTCAATTATTTGTTTAACTTGCTTACTACCTCCATCTACGATGACGATTTGGTCTGGCTGGCAGGATTGGGCTTCAAGACTTTTCAACATACGCTGAAGTTCATTGGGTCTGTCTTTTGTAGCAATAACGAATGCTATTTTATTTCTCATCTGTATTTTTACCTTTCATTAGTAGAGTAATAAATCGAAGCATTTATTTATTATAATCTTTAACTAAATCTTCCAAGCTCTCTAATTCCGCCTTAAGTCTTTCATCCCAAGTCCATAATATTTGATTTGCTGTTTTCTTGGCTTCTTTCTTCAATTTGTTAAGCTTTTTCCTGTTTTGCATTAAAGCATTAATTTCTTTGGCAATATTTTTTATGAGTTTTTCTTCATCCTTAGTAAAGTTCACAACTATCCCATTCTTACCATTCCTTAAAATCTCTGTAGAACCTCCAATATCTATTGTCAGTATACAAGTTGAGCTATTAAGAGCCTCGTATAGTTGATTCCCTGCGTTAGCCATATCATGAAGACTAAAAAGTACATCTGCAAACTCGTATATATTATAGATTTTGTTATGGTCTATTGGACCTGTAAATATTACTGAATCTTCGACTTTTAAATTTTCAGCTAATTTTTCTAAATTCTCTTTCTCAGAACCTTCACCCACAATTAATAACTTAACTTTTTGTCTATTCTTTAAATATTTTACAGTCTTAATTGCTCTATCTAGACGTTTCCAGCCATAAAGCCTTCCAACCGTCAGTAAAACGAAATCATCATTCTTTATACTATACATTTTTTTATACTTATTTAATAATTTTGAATTTATTTTCGGGGCTTCAATTCCATTTCTCCAAAATTTAAATTCTTTTATATTTGGATTTACACTTTTTAGTATTTCTAACCCGTTCGTACCATCATTGGTTACAATAGATAAATCCGCCGACTGTTTAAGGCTTAGATGATAAAATAGATGCTTATGTAAATTTTTAACTAGAATATTTGATATTCCATAATAACGTGTAACAAAAGGAACTTTATAAATTTTCCTAAGTAAGCTTCCAGTCAAAATAGCATCACATTCTGCCGCATAGATTAAATCTGGCTTATTATTTTTTCTATACAGATTGAAAATTCTGTAAATAGAAAAGAGAGCAAATAATAATAACTGCCGTATCCTATTAATTTTTGGAAAACGGGCAAAGAGTTTTAAGGGTAAATTAAACCGAAATACCTCAAGATTTGGATGTAAATTATCAATTTTGGATGGATTTGTAGTCCGCTCAGAATGAACAAAGAATTTGACTTTGTGCCCTTGCTCTGCAAAGTATAAGGGAGTTTTTAGGGTCACCTGCATACCCTGCTTCTGAAAATCCCAATATGAAAGCATTAATATTTCCATTTAATATCACTCCTTATCGTTAAATCTAGCTTTATCGGAACGTATATCTTTACCATATTATAACAAAGGAATCCTTATAAAACTACCTCTTATAGCAAACAGCATGGATTTCACCACCTCTACTAAAAGTATTTATTTCTTCAAAACCATAGTTTCTGATTAGATTTAATACAGCTTCTTTCGTAATATAAGAAGGTACTATGGTGGAATGGATTTCGCAACAAAGCACTTTACAGGAATTATCTGAAAGGGTTTTCTTAAGACCTTTCATAACTAAATATTCATAACCCTCTACATCAATTTTTATTGCATAAGGGACAGCAAATTTCATTTTCCTAATAAATGAGTCTCCTTCTATTATTTGCACCTCTTCTCTTACAATACTACCTTCTCTTTGCAGAAAACTTATTGCGCCAATACCAACTCTTTTATCTATATAAAGATTACTTTTTTTATTATTATCTCCCAGTGCAAATTTTTGAGGGTAAACATTATTTAATTTATTCGTTTTTATATTTCTGATTAAAGAGTCGAAATTTCTACTATCAGGTTCAAAGGCAATGATCTTTCCTCTATTCCCAACCTTTTTTGCTAAAAATATTGTATAAATACCAATATTGGCTCCGATATCGTAAGCAGTATCTCCAGGCCTAAGTGTTTCGAGTAAAGATTTTAACATAATTCCTTCATTTTTACATTTGGAGACGAAGAATGTTTCAATTGTCTTTAGTTCATCAAAGTCATTAACAAGAAAGTCAGCTTCTATTTTCATAAATAACAATCTTTTTTTCTTGGTAAAGAAGGTTTTGGAAACAAAGTACACTTTTTTTAATGTTTTTCCCAAGTTTAAAAGTTTTATTATATAAGATAATTTAGAAGAAATAAATTTTTTTATCAAAATTCTTATCCTCGTTATTAAAGATTCTTCACTGAAATTTTTCTCATAGGCTTATGGCCAAATTTATTGTAACTAAACAATAATTAAAATTTTTCATTTAATTGGGAAATTTCGATTTCTTTCAAATAATCGATAACTCGACTATACATAAAGTTTCTTGTTAAATATCCCATCTTTTAGTTTCTTTTCACCGTTTTTATACTTTCTTTTATTAGTCCAAGATAACCAGAATTAAAGTATTTACCTGCGAGAAAAGTTATAAAAATGTATATAAGAACTCCAACAAAAGCAACTACTATAAAATCTCGTATTTCTTCTCCTATGAAATTCTTCAACCCAAAAACGATTAATACCGATATTATGCCACTCACTAGAGGTGGAATCATAGTAGCTAGAAATTTTTTTACTGTACACTCTGCAATTTTTATTGCCATAAGACTGAATCCTATATTCGAAATAAAGATGCTTAAAAAAACTGCAATTGATGTTCCTGATATTCCCCATTTAATAGTAAACGGATAAATCAAGATAGCTAATACACATAAGCGAATTATTTGCCACACTGTATCAATTTTCGGTTTCCCAACCGCATAAAACAAAACCCCAGTGGTTGCTGCTATTGATCTGATTAATCCCGCAAAAACCAATATCTGCATTGCCGGAACCATTGGCATCCATTTAGCTCCAAGAAATAATCTGGTAAAATCTGGGGCAAGGATAAATATAAACCCGGTAAAAGGAATAGATAGGAGGGTTGTAATCTGTAAAATTCTTAAATATGCGTCGCGTAATCTTTGTATATTATCCTGTATCTTAGAATACGCCGGGTATGAAACCTTTGCAATAACATTGCTTATTTGCGTGGTTGGAATGTTTGAAAAAGTATATGCCATTTTATATAATCCCAGTATAGATATTTCTAAAGTTCTCCCCACAAAGGCACTATCTCCTTGAGTAATAAGATAGACTAAAACATTTGAAAATAATACCCATTTCCCGAATTTAAAAAGATCTAAAGCATATTCTTTTTTAAATCGGAATTTAGGTCTAAATGAGTTTATAAAATATGAAACAACCATTCTTACAAGATATGAAGATATTGAAGAGACTACTAAAACCCATACATTTCGCAATAAAAATACAATAGAAATTACAACAACAACATCTGTTATTATTTTACTTGCGTCCCAGTAAAATTGTTTTTTAAAATTTAACTCTTTTACGAAATATACAGTCCCAGGATTTACAAAACCATTTATCAGGAAGTTAAAACTAATTACTCTGATGACGGGAATGACTGCTTCATTCTTGAAGAAAATACTGATTACTGGAGCTGAGAATAAGAGTAGTACAAACAAGATGAAACCCCTTATTATATTTATAACGAAAGCAGTATCGAGATACTCTTCTATGTTTTCTTTCTTCTGAATTAATGCTGCATTGAATCCGGTTCGAAAAGAAACATCAAAAAGAGAAAGGGCTATTAAAGCTACTCCAAAAAGACCAAAATCATTAGGCGAAAGAACTCTTGCAATTATAATATTTTTAGCAAAAGCGAGAAGTTGTGTGGCAATTTGAGAAGTAAAGACCCAGAATGCCCCTTTAACTACTTTATTCTTTAAAGGTTCTTCAGCTATTGTCGATGACTGTTTCATTTAGTGTTCTTGCTTAGAAATTTTATGTTGTTCTTATTATTAAATATCATACTTGTCTAATATGTTTGATTTTTAATTTATAGGAATTAGGGTTAAAGTCAAGGGAGAGTTTGGGCGTCTCTATTGGGAGGAGGTTTTCTTTTTTTAATCTCAGATAACCTACGCAATAGTTTAATCGTTAAATAGGAAAATGACCAAATTGCAAAAATAAATAAGTTAATTAAAGAATCAGGAAATATTTCAGTAAAAACTAATATATATTTTTACAGTATATTTAAGTCTTTTGGAATTTCACTCAAAAAATCAGATGGGATAAAAAGATAATTACATAAATCTAAGTTAGAATGTATTCCAATTTGCTCTAAGAGTACTAGTTTATCCTCCTTTAAAATTCTAAATATTCGGTACTTAAGTTTTTTAATTATATGCTCAATTTCTTTCTGTCTGTTTAACCTAAAAATTTTTTTTTTATCATATACCGGAAGAATCTCGCAGAAAATGAACGGTCTATGCTGCACAAAGATTTCTTCCATTCCCTTTATTACTTCTAATTCTGCACCCTCAACGTCAATTTTTACAATTGAAATTTTCTCGATGTCCAATAATTCGTAAATAGATTCAAAGTTGAAGGTTGAGACCCAAAAAGATTGATTTATTTTTGCTTTTCGAAAACCCTCTAAAATAGAAGCCGAACTATCAGTATCACCATGGTAGCAGTTTAATTTTACCAAGGAGTTTTTATTTGATAAGCCAACTGGTAGAATTTCACAATTTTTGAACTTATTTTTCTTTATCAATTCTATGAGATAAGAAACGCAAATTGGATTTGGCTCAAGACCGATATACCTTATCCCTAGATTGACACTTTTTATCTTTATAAGTGTTTGGCCTAAATTTGCACCGACATCTATAAACGAACCCCCTTTCAAAGTTGATATCTCTGAGAATAATTTAATCAACCATTTCTCAGTTACTTTAATATTATAAAGGCCAATTCCTTTTAGTATCGGAATCTTTATTTTTTTCTCATTTAAATTGATACAGATAGAAAAGTTAATTTTGTCTAGAATGTTTAGTTTTTCCAGTAATCTGAGAAACAAGTATTTAATCATAATTCCCAACCTTGAATTTAAAGGGATGGGTGGGAAAGTCAAGGGTACATACTGCCCTTGACTTTAAAAGCCAAAGCATTAATGTAATTCTGCAAATTTTCTGTTGGGAGGCAACGATAAACAATTTGAGCAAAGTAGAAAACACGTTACTGCAATTGGACTCATAACAACCTCTCTTGGTTTGGCTACTTTAATCAAAGTTTTATAAGGAAATATTTTAATGTTTTTCAAGAAAAAAAATAGAAGGATAGTCATTTTAGGTATTGATGGTGTTCCGTACAGTTTTTTGAAAAGTGGAACGGATGAGGGAAAATTTAAAAACATAAAGATGATAACTACGGAGAATGGAGGCTTAAAAAAATATAACTCGGTTTATCCCACAGTATCCTCCGTGGCATGGAGTTCTTATATGACAGGTAAAAATCCGGGAGAACATTCCATTTTTGGTTTTGTTGATCGCAGTACCCAGCCTTTCGTACTAAAAATTCCCCTTGCAAATGATAGAACGGAAAAAACCCTTTGGAAGCAAGCCTCCGAAAAAGGCAAGAAAGTTCTTGTGATGAATGTTCCCGTTACTTACCCACCGGAGGAAGTTAATGGAATTTTGATATCCGGTTTTCTTACTCCAGGTATTGAAAAAGTAGTTTATCCTTCTTCCTATGTTGGATATTTGAAGCAAAAAGGTTATATCATCGATGTTGATCCAAGGATCGGTCATACGAATAGAAGAAGATTTATGGACGAGTTACATAGGGCACTTGATATAAGAATGGAAGTATTCTTTGATTTACTGGGGAAGGATGATTATTTTCTTGCTCAATGTCATATAATGGAAACGGATAGGATTAACCATTTCTTCTGGGGAGATTATGAAGATGACGGTGAGTTCAAAGGGGATTTTGAAAAATTTTATTCTAAACTTGATGAATGGATAGGGAAGACTTATTCATTGTTAAATAATGAGGACGTATTTATTGTTTTATCAGATCATGGTTTTTGCAGAGTCAAATATAATGTTCAAATCAATCACTTCCTGGAAGAAGAAGGGTATTTACTTTGGCAAACCGATGACCCTGATAATATTACGGCCCTTTCAAAAGATTCAATTGCCTATTCTCTTATTCCAGGTAGAGTTTTTATTAATCTTGAAGGGAGAGAAGAAAAAGGGTCGGTTCCAGTTAGTAAATATGGGATGGTTAGACAGGAATTAAAGGAGAAATTACTGGGATTAAAATCACCCAAAGGGGAACAAATAATCGAGAGAGCTTTTTTCCGGGAAGAGATATATTCCGGAGCTTATATCGGTAATGCGGCAGATATAATCATTCATCCTAAGTGGGGTTTTGATTTGAAAGGGAATGTAAATACTGGCGAGCTTTGCCAAAAACCTGGTACAATAGATGGTATGCATACTTATGATGATGCTGTAATATTTGGAAGGGGAATAAAGCTACAGGAAGTAAATTCAATTCAGGATCCCTTGAGGATCTTACTTGGAAAGTAAATTAATATTTCTTTAAAGAATTTTTATCGTTTTTCTTTATATACTGTTTGGATTCTATTGTTGCAGAAACTGTTTCAATAGTGATAATAAAGTCTGTCAGTAGTATAATGGGATAGAGCCTCTTCATATTTCCCTAATGCTAATTTTTTTACTTGTTAACAAAAAATTGAGATTGTTTATCCGTTTACATAATCGTAGGTTTAAGCCCTAATATTTCCCCTCCTAAAGAAAAAAGCCAGAGAGATAAGCAGGATTATAAAAACTTGACATTAAAGGTTAAAAGGTTAATATATTTCGGAATCTATTCGTAAAGGGAGCATAATGGATCATTTAGATAAATTAGAAAACAATAGTATATATATTATAAGAGAAGCCTATAATCAGTTTCAAAAAGTGGCGTCTTTGTGGTCTATCGGTAAAGATTCTACAACGCTGTTGCATCTTATAAGGAAAGCTTTTCTGGGAGAAGTGCCTTTTCCGGTAGTTCATATAGATACCAGTTATAAATTTAAAGAGATTTACAAATTTAGAGATGAATACACAAAGAAATGGAATCTTAAACTCATTGTGCATCGTAATGAAGAAGCTATTGCCAATGGTATGGGCCCCAACAAAGCTAAGTTGGAATGTTGTACCCAGTTGAAAACCAATGCCTTAAAGGATGCTATAAATAAGTACGGGTTTAGGGCTCTTTACCTTGGGATAAGAAGAGACGAACATGGAATAAGAGCCAAAGAAAGGGTTTTCTCACCCAGGGATGAAGATTTCGAATGGGATTATAAAAATCAACCTCCAGAGCTATGGGACCAATATAAATCAAAAGCCAAAGAAGAAGAACACCTGCGGGTGCATCCTCTTCTTGGTTGGACGGAATTAGATATTTGGGAATATATTAAAAGAGAAGAAATCCCGGTAGTGGGTTTATATTTTGCTAAAAACGGCAAAAGGTTCAGGAGTATAGGTTGTCAGCCATGTGTTAGTCCGGTTGAATCGAATGCCGATACTCTAGATAAAATAATTCAAGAGCTTAAGGAAACAGATGTTTCCGAGAGAAGTGGCAGAGCACAGGATAAAGAATCTGACTACATGATGCAGAAGCTTCGAGCTCTTGGATATATGTAGGTCTCTTGTGTCTTGTGAAAATCCTCTAAAGTTTGTTTTAGTCGGACATATTGATCACGGTAAATCTACTCTAATCGGGCGTCTTTTTTACGATACGAATTCTCTACCCCCGATAAAATTACTGAACTTAAGAAAGCGTCGGAAGAAAAAATGGATGGGAAAATAGAGTTTGCTTTTATTATGGATCACCTGAGGGAAGAAAGAGAACAAGGAATAACGATAGATACTGCTCACACTTTTTTCCATACCGAAAAAAGAGCATATATTATTATAGATGCTCCGGGTCATGTCGAGTTTGTTAAAAATATGCTAACTGGGGCTTCTCAAGCAGAAGCCGCATTGCTGATTGTGGATGCAAATGAAGGTGTTGGGAAGCAGACAAGACGGCACGCGAATCTGGTTTCAATGTTAGGACTGACACAAATAATTGTAGTTATAAATAAAATGGATATTGTAAATTACGAAGAGATTTATTTCAATCGCCTCAAAGAGGAAGTTCACAAGTTCCTCAATTCGGTAAATTTGGATCCGGATTTCTATATACCCATTTCAGCGTTGAAAGGAGACAATGTTGCCAGGCATTCTGAGAATATGAAGTGGTATAAAAGTATGACTGTCCTTGAATCGCTCGATTCTCTGGTGAATGAGGTTCCTCCTGAGGATAAAGGTCTTATTTTTCCAATACAGGATGTTTATAAAATATCCGGTAAGAGAATTGCGGTAGGAAGAATCGAAGCGGGAACTCTTTACAGTGGAATGGAAGTCAGAATACTCCCTGGTGGAGGTAGGACTACTGTAAAATCCATTGAGAAGTTTAACGAATCGACAGATAATGCAGTTGCGGGTGAATCAATAGGAGTTATGACCAATGATCCTGTTTTCCTAGAAAGGGGAAATGTTCTTTGCAGTGAAGAAAAAGAGCTTGCTATAGATGACAAGATTAGTTCCAGTCTTATATGGTTGTCAAAAAAGGCTTTCACTAAAGGAGAAAAAATAGGTCTTCGTTTGGCAACACAGGAGACTAAAGTTGATATTTCGGAAATTAAAGAGAGGATAGACTCTTCCTCTCTTAAAATATTGGAGAAAAATGCTTCTTCAATTGACAATCTTGAAATAGGTGAAGTCGAAATAAAAACAAAAAAACCACTTGTTTTTACAAAATTCAATGCTGTTAAAGAGATGGGGAGATTTGTCCTGGTTAGGGGCAACGATGTGGTAGCAGGTGGTATTATCACCTGAGAAAATTTATTAGGATTTAGTATTTACTTTATAATTCTTATAATATTCGTATCTTTTGTTGCATAGTTTTTAAACACCACCCTAAAAGAAGGCCTCGAAAAAACATATCCGTGGATTAAGGAACAGGTCGCCGGTTCATAGATTCGTTGTTACTCCGGTCTGCCGTCCGTGGTCAGCCGTCTTTCTTCAAACCGACAAACAGATTAACAGTTTAAAAACTTTGTGTGCTTTGCGTGAACTACAGTTTAGGGTTTCAGGGAGATTGGCTTTTTACTTCTTCAAAATTTTCCTGAGATATTCGCCGTAATTGTTTTTATCGTATTTTTCGGAAATTTTTAATAATTCCTCTTTACTAATAAACTTCATCCTATACGCAATTTCCTCGATGCAGCCTATTTTCAATCCCTGGCGGCTCTCCATTGTAGCTATATATTTTGCCGCTTCCAACAAATCATCGTATGTTCCCGTATCAAGCCAGGCAAAACCTCTTCCAAGAAGTTTTACGCTTAATTCTTTTCTTTTAAGATAATCATTATTTACATCCGTAATTTCTAATTCTCCTCTACGGGAGGGATTTAATGATTTAGCTATATCGATTACATCATTATCATAGAAATATAGACCGGTTACAGCATAATTCGATTTTGGTCTTTCAGGCTTTTCTTCAATGGATATTACTTTTTCATCGTCATCGAACTCAATCACACCATATCTTTCCGGATTACTCACACTGTACCCGAAAATTACACCTCCCCCCTCTTCCTCAATCTGATTTACGGAACTCTTTAATATTCCGGATAAGCCCTGCCCGTAAAAAATGTTATCTCCCAACACAAGACAAACATTATCCGCCCCGATAAACTTCTCGCCTATTATAAACGCTTCAGCTATTCCGTTTGGCTCCGGCTGTTCTTCATAGCTGAACCTTAATCCGAGGCTGGAACCATCCCCAAACAATGCTCTATAACGCTCTAAATCCTTAGGAGTGGAGATTATAAGTATTTCATTAATACCGGCTAACATCAGAACAGAAAGGGGGTAATAAATCATCGGCTTGTCATACACAGGTAAAAGCTGCTTCGTTATTACCTGAGTTATGGGATAAAGCCTTGTCCCCTGCCCGCCGGCCAAGATAATTCCCTTCATTCAATCTCCATAAGATTCAAATGTATAAAAATCATATTTGTCTAATATTTTTGAACCCTAATTTAAAGGGAATGGTGGGCAAAGTCAAGGGACAACACTCCCCCACCCCCAAACTACACACCTTCTTCCGCGACCAGAATGTGTAATTTGGCACCTTTTCCACCTCCAAACTACACACTTTCTTCCGCGACCAATTTGTGTAATTGGTTGACAAGAGGAATATTTTCCGTATACTGTAGACATGGATATCATGGACAAAATAAAAAACAAAGAAATCAAAGGCTATCTAACAATAAAAAATAGAATCATCTTCGAGGGAGCTACTTATCACATCACTCAAAGGGCGCCAGGCAAGGAAATTGTTTTCGTAGAAAATAGCGATTACTTAAAGTTTCTCTCTATATTAAAAGAAACAACCGAAAAATTCGATTTAAATATCTTTTGTTTCTCACTCCTGCCAAACCATCTGCATCTTTTGTTAAGAATAAGCAAGAAGAACCTTTCGGAAGCAATGCGGCACCTGTTCCGAACTTACGCAATTTACTACAATATCAAATACGAAAGAAAAGGCCATGTCTTCTGCGGCAGGTTCAGATCGAGCCTGTGCAATGATGACGCATATCTTCTCGCCGCTTCACTATACATACATCTCAATCCCTTCAAAGCAAACCTGGCAGAAAATCTCAACGACTACAGATGGAGTTCTCTTCGACTTTATCTCGACAAACCCAAAAAAACTTTTATAGATTCAGGTGAAATTCTTCATCTGCTCGATCTGAAAGAGAAGAACGCAAGAAAAAAATACTGCGAAATATTAAAAGAATCCCGCAAAATCCCGGGCGGCAATCTTATAAGCACAGAATCGGTAAATTTATTTGTTGAAAAAGCCAAATGGACAGCAAAAAGGTTCTACAAAAAAGACTCAGAAGTCGACGAAACGATCGAGAATTTCCGAAAAAAGACCAGAATAATAAAACCAAAAGAGAAAAAAGCCAGAAAATACCTGGTTCAACAACTCCATGCCAGCGGTTATACAATAAAGGAAATATGCGACCTATTGGAAATAAGCCGCAAAACTTTTTACAACATCCTCACCTGAAAACCACCCCCAAATTACACATTCTGGTCGCGGAAAGAAATGTGTAATTTAAACATCAAATTCCACATTATTTTCAAAGGCATTTAAAGGGACTGGGGTAAAGTTAGGAGATATGATGTAGGGATGTTCGGACCCACAGACCAACCAATTTATAGCCTCCCCGATTTAAACCTATTGACAAATGCTTTTTTTGCCCTTATCTTTAAAGGTGTTTGAAGATATAAGGTCGCCACGTATACTAATTACAGGAGCGGAAGGCCAACTCGGGTCGGAATTGGCTGACTCGCTGGCGGGAGAGTATGAGGTCATTGCTGTAGACAAGAAAGATTTCGATATTTCAAAGTTTAAAGCCGTAAACAGTTTTATAATGGACACAAGGCCAAATGGAATAATTCATTCCGCGGCTTTTACCGATGTGGACAAGTGTGAAAAAGAAAAAGAAAAGGCTTTTAAAGTCAACGCGATTGGAACAAGAAATCTAGCTATAGCAGCAAAAAAAGTAGACGCCAAATTTTTCTATATAAGTACCGATTACGTTTTTGACGGGGAGAAAGACGGAGTATATTATGAATACGATGCCCCGAATCCTAAAACGATTTACGGTATGTCAAAGCTTCTTGGAGAGAACTTTGTAAGAGAACAATTAAATAGATTTTTCATAATGAGGATAGGCTGGCTCTACGGTACGAATGGTGTAAATTTTATAAAGAAGATGATAGATTTGGCCAAAAAGAAGAAAAAAATTCAAGTAGTAAATGACCAATTTGGTTCTCCTACCTGGACTTTCAATGTAATTGAACAGATAAAAAAATTGATGCCGACGGACTTCTATGGAACTTATCATGCTACCTGCCAGGGTTCCTGCTCATGGTTTGAATTTGCGTGTGAAATTTTCAAGAATATCGGATACGTGGCAGAAGTCAAGGATTGCAAATCTTTAAATTTTAAATTGAAGACAAAAAGCTTTATTCCAGGAATCCAAAAAGATTTTAAGCTTTTAGCAATCGAAAGCAACAAATTGAAAAACCCGGCAAGGAGACCCAAAAACTCGGCGCTCGAGAATTATATGCTAAAGTTACAGAACCTTGATATAATGCCGCATTGGAAAGAATCTCTGGCTTCTTTTCTGGATACATTGAAAACTTAGGAGAATAAAAAGTGGACTTTAAATTCAAGAAACTTTCTATACCGGATTTAATTATTGTAACTCCGCAAGTTTTTAATGACGAAAGAGGTATTTTTATGGAAACTTATAAAAAATCAGCCTTCGAAAAAGTGGGAATTAAGGAAAACTTCATACAGGATAATCATTCGAGTTCCAAAAAAAACGTGCTCAGAGGACTACATTATCAAATACCTCCGATGGAACAGGCGAAACTTGTAAGGTGTATAAAAGGAGAAGTATTTGATGTTGCTGTCGATTTAAGAAAAGGTTCTCCTTATTTTGGGAAATGGGCTGGCGATTACCTCTCAGAAGAAAACAGAAAAATGATTTTTATTCCTGCGGGTTTTGCGCATGGTTATCTCGTTTTGAGCGAAGAAGCGGATATTTCTTACAAGGTAAACAAGGAATACTCAAAAGAACATGATAGAGGCATTTTCTGGAAAGATACGACCGTAAGAATAGAATGGCCTCTTTACGGAAAGCCTATTTTATCGGATAAGGACAAGAAACTTCCCTTGCTGAAAGACATAGGAGAAGATTTCAGGTATGAGCTTAAAAAAAGTTGAAAATTACAAGAATTGTCTTCAGACAATTCTTGTAACTGGCGGAGCTGGATTCATAGGAAGTAATTTTATTCGTCATGAACTCGAGAATTACGATGATGTTATAATTATAAATTTAGATAAACTTACCTATGCGGGCAATCTTGAAAGCCTGAAAGATGTTGAAAAAAAATACGGCATTTCTTCCGGAAACTACGAACCAGGAACTACGAACCAAGAACCACGATATTTTTTCGTTAAGGGAGACATATGCGACAGGAACATTGTAGATTCCCTTCTCTCAGGAAAATACTGGAAGGGCGGTAGGCTAAAAACTAAAAACCAAAACCTAAGTCCTAATATAGTTGTCAACTTTGCTGCCGAATCTCATGTAGATAGAAGTATTCTTGACGCCGAACCTTTTATAGATACCAATATCAAAGGCACTCAGGTTTTACTTGAAGCCGCACGAAGTAGCTGGCAAAATCTAAAACCTAAAACCCAGGACCCAAGACCTAAAGTTTTCATCCATATCTCTACAGATGAAGTCTACGGTTCACTCGGAAAAAAAGGTAAGTTTACGGAAAGCTATCCTCTCTCACCTAATAGTCCTTACTCTGCGAGTAAAGCTGCAGCGGATTTAATTTGCCGTTCATATTACAATGCATATTCTTTTCCTGTGATAATTACAAGAAGTTCGAACAATTACGGACCGTATCAGTTCCCTGAAAAGTTAATACCCCTGATGATAAAAAACGCCCTCGAAGGAAAAACATTGCCCGTTTACGGAAGGGGAATGAATATCAGGGAATGGCTGCATGTGGAAGATAATTGCCGCGCTATCGATCTCGTGTTAAGGAAAGGAAAACCAGGTGAAACTTACAATATAGGCGGAGAAAACGAGATGGAAAACAGGAAAGTCGTAAAACTTATTTGCAGAATCCTGCATACAAATCCTAAAACCCAAAACCTAAGACTTAAGACCGAACACATCGCCGACCCTCGCGGCAAAGCCCATGATTTTAGATACTCCCTCGATTGTTCCAAAATCAAAAAAGACCTTAACTGGAAACCCACCATTTCGTTCGAGGAAGGTCTCCGAGTTACAATCGATTGGTATCTAAGCAATCAAAACTGGGTAAAGAAAGTCGTAACCGGCGAATATCAGAAATACTATAAAAAGATATATAAATAGAATCTACGGAATCATCCCGTGTAGTAGACAATATTCATCAGACTACAAGCTTCTTTATTGGAACTGTTTCCTGATTAACTATCTTATATAAAAACTTTAAAAGTTTATTATCTCAGTAATTATTGCTCTAATCGTTTAACGTTTTCAGCCTTTCTTCCCTTCTTCCCTTCCACAATGTCAAACTCCACCTGGTCACCTTCATTCAGCATTTCAGTGCCGTCTGCAAGTGCAGATGCGTGGACAAACACATCATCTTCGCCTTCGACTTCAATAAAGCCGTAGTTTTTCCTCTGACTGAACCATTTTACTTTACCTTCTGGCATTTTACTAAACCTCCTACTTTAAGTTACTAACTGTTCAACCAAACAAATACAAGCTGTCAAAAAACAATCAACTCTTCGGGGAGACTTAAAGGGATCTTTTACTACTAGAAACCTTGCTTTAAGCATATCCCCTCTCAATAATTAATGGAATAAATATACTCAAAAACTCATTTTAGTCAACTGGGAATCTTCATTTTTTGAAAAATCCCTCGCATTTTGCAAAAAAGTAAAAAAATATATTAGACCACTAAATACACGAATTAAGTCAGAAAATAGTCAAAGGAGCGAATCATTTTATTGTTTTCATTTTTTTGACTTAAGACGCAGAACTCAAGACTTGTGCCCCGATTGAGATTCGGAGAATCTGAATCGCCCCTTGACTTATTTCCTTTAGGTTGATAAAATAAATCCATGTTGAAACAAGATAAAGATTCAAAAAAAGTTTTAGTTACAGGGGGAGCAGGATTTTTAGGCTCTCATCTTTGCGAGAAATTAATGAACGAAGGATTCAAAGTTATCTGCATGGATAATTTCCTAACCGGAAGGATGGAAAATATCGAACACCTTTTAGGAAAACCTGGTTTTACTTTTAAAAAGCACGACGTTACAACCTATATAGAGGTTAAAGGCAGTCTGGATTACGTTATGCACTTTGCAAGTCCGGCAAGTCCTATAGATTATCATAAACACCCAATACACACGTTAAAAGTTGGTGCTCTAGGAACTTATAATTCTCTCGGTCTGGCAAAAGATAAAAAAGCCGTCTTCTTATTGGCGTCTACGTCCGAAGTGTACGGAGATCCTGAAGTGAACCCTCAAAACGAAGAATACTGGGGACACGTAAATCCTGTCGGTCCGAGAAGCGTATATGATGAAGCCAAGCGCTATGCGGAAGCAATAACAACCGCTTATCATAACGTACATAAAATTGACGTCAAAATCGTTCGCATATTCAACACCTATGGTCCCAGGATGAGAATTAATGATGGAAGAGCTCTTCCCGCTTTTATGTGTCAGGCATTAAAAAATAAGCCTATAACCGTTTTTGGAGATGGCTCTCAAACCCGTTCTTTTTGCTACGTGGACGATTTAATAGACGGAATTTTTAAATTATTGATGTCCGATATCAATTATCCGGTCAATATTGGAAATCCGAACGAAATCAGTATCCTGGATTTTGCTAAAGAAATATTAGCATTAACAAAAAGCAAAAGCGAAATTATTTTTAAAGAATTACCAATTAACGATCCAAAAGTCCGTAGACCTGATATAAGTAAAGCAAAAGAGCTTCTTGGCTGGGAACCAAAAGTTTCGAGGGAAGAAGGTCTTAAAAAAGTTCTCGATTATTTCAAAAAAGAACTCGGGATATAAAAAGCCAATATCTCGCCCACCCTTGACAAATGCTTAAGAACTTTATACCTTAATCAATTATGCGGAGTTTTATGAGGTTAATTAATAAGTTATTTATATTGTGTTTGGCGATTTTACTGGTTTCGTGTGAATCAGGTAATGTCAGGTACCAGGGTCTCAGGGTCCCTGAGAGATACGGGGCTTCGGAATACTCTCAATTATCGGATCAGGCAAAGCGTAGATATTTAAAGGAATATTACTTCTATCCCGACGTGGTAATAGATAAAATTATAAACGGTGAAATTTTTAGAGGTATGACTACAGAACAGGCTTTATTCAGCTGGGGAAGACCCGATGACATAGACGCAAGGGAAGGTTCATGGGGAACAACTGAAAAGTGGTTATACGGCGTCGACTCACAGGGTCATAGTTACAGATATCTGCATTTTAAGAACGGAAGGCTGGAAGACTGGAAAGACTGACCTGTTATCTGAAAACAAGCAATAATATCGCTCTAACAAAATTCGGTTCTTATTCATAGCAAAGCTTACAAAATTTAAAAATATGTTAAAATTTGTTAGTGAGTTAGTGGGTTGGTGTGCTGGTGCGTTACAAAAACAGACTAACAGACTAACAGACCAACAGACCAACTATTTTATTCTTTTATGAATATTCTGCTCATAAATCCACCTATATATGATTTTGCAGTGTATGATTTCTGGATGAAACCTCTCGGCTTATTGTATCTTTCAAGTCTTTTAAAGAAGGAGAAACACAAGGTGGGTCTTTTGGATGTTCCAAACCGATTTGACCCCTACTTTAAAAATACTAAAAGCGACTCCTTCGGCAGAGGCAAAATCCAATCTCAGAAGGTGCCGAAACCCGAAATATTAAAAGATATGCCGGGAAAATTTAAAAGGTACGGGATACCTGAAAAAGTAATAAGAGAGAGAATACGGGATTTCAACCCTGAAGTTGTAATGCTAACCTGCAGTATGACTTACTGGTATCCGGGATTAATTGAAATTAAAGAGATAATAAAATCACTTGGGATAAAACCTGTTTTACTTCTTGGCGGTATTTATGCGTCACTTTTAGGCGAGCACGCAAGAAAACTTGGATTCGATAGGGTTTACTCGAAAAAAGAAAATTATATCGAAGAAATAGACCTTGAAATACCGGAAAATTTCAGTTCCTTTCCGCCTCCGGATTACTCTCACTATTCCAATTTAAGCTATGCTTGCCTGTCTACTTCAATAGGGTGCCCTTTTAATTGCCCTTACTGTTCCTCCTCTTATTTTTGTAAAATCAAAGAGGACAAAGAAGAAGAACAAATTGCAGAAGAAATTTACCATTTATACAAAAAAGGCATAAAAAGATTCGCCTTTTACGATGATGCTCTTTTAATCACACAGGAAAGACTTATCAGTTTATGCGAAAAAATCCGAGAAAAAGGAATAAGCGCTTCTTTCTTTACTCCTAACGGGCTTCATTCAAGATTTATTTCTGCGGAGGTCGCCCATTTCATGTTTAAAACCGGATTTAAAGAACCAAGAATTTCACTCGAAACAGCCGATGAGAAAATACAGGAAAAACTTTCTACGAAAACCTCAAATTATGAATTCGAAAGAGCCGTAGAAAACCTTAAAAGCGCGGGATACAGAAAAGAAAATATTTACACTTATCTACTTGCGGGAGCGCCGGGAATCAGTTTTAAATCTGTAGAACAATCGATTCTTTACGTTGCTAAAACCGGAGTAAAAATATCTCTCGCGGAGTTCTCCCCCATTCCTAAGACAAAAATGGAAGAAAATCTACCTGACCCTCTTCTTACCAACAATACCGTTTATTATCATTACAAAAAGAAAGAAAAAGAAATGGTAAAAGTAAAAAAACTGACTAAGGAAGTTAATAGGAGAATTGGGTAGTGTGTTAGTGGGTGGGTGTGTTAGTCTGTTTTTGTAACCGACCAACCGACCCACAGACCAAACAAATTAAAATCTTTATGTAATTAGTGCTATTTGTGTAATTCGTTATTAAAAAAGTTAGAATGTTAGGAGGTTAGGATGTTAAAACAAAAAATATTTCGTGTGTCTAGTGTGTTTTGTGGTTTAATAAATCTTTTCTTTGTGTCTTAGTGTCTTTGTGGCTACTAAATGTTATCGATAATATTCCATCTGGCGATCCATCTTCCCTGTCTGTCGCCTGCCGGGTCGAATTTTACGTAATCTTTAGGCAAATCTTTCTCCCTTATAGGAGCTTCAATATCCAAGGTTTCAAGTAAATAGCCCAAACGAGCCAACAAACTTTTATTTTGACACCTGATGGCATATCTTATTAGTTTCTTAATTGAAATAAAACCGAGGAAATCTTTTAGAATATCTCTAAGCTTGATTAAATCCGGACCGTATTCTGTTTCTTCCAGGCAATCTAAAATTGCTTTCTCAGGTTCCGCCATTGCAACTTCGTTTCCGTTAATATTTAACTGGCAAAATCCGAAGAATTTATATGGTTTAAGTGTAATATACTTAAAATTGTATTTTTTAAATGCTATAGGTCTTTTACGTTTGGGAGTTGCCACATAATAAACTTTAGTGTCCGGAACCTTATTTGTTATATATACAGATAAGGCGGTTTTAAAAGAAATATAAGAGGGTTGAACGGTTCTCGAAGCAATGAGGAAAGGATATTCGGAACCTTCAGGTAAGGTATACTTACCTTTTTCAATTTCCTCTATCTTTTTGTCCATTTTAAGCTGGTATGCCATTTGAGAAGCGTAATTGTTGGAAATATCAAATAAATCACATATATCGGAAATAGTAAAATAATTCATCCCACCTTTTCTCAAACTAGACATTATCAATCTCTTAGTAAGTGACATATATAATATTAACGTAAAACAGCTGAGTAGTCAAGGGGGCTCAAACTTTTGCGGAAATCCGCTTGACTAATTCTGCGCCATATATATACTTTAAAAAAAGTGAGGTAATTAATGGAAAAAAAGGACCAGGAAATTAAAGTCAGGTTTCCGGAAAAATTGATGGGTGGTTCATACGCAAACCACATGATAGTTCTGCACACGAAAGAGGAATTCATTATGGACTTTATAATGGCATCGCCTCCCGCAGGAAGTGTTACAGCCAGGGTTATCACAAGTCCCGGACATATGAAACGAATAATCAACGCGCTGCAGGACAACGTGAATAAATACGAAGATAAATTCGGAAAAATAAAGGAAGCTCAAGCCCCTAAAGGTTTTATCGCCCCAGAGGTTAAACCCGCGTAAACAAAGATTTTAGCTTTTCGCCCTTGGCTGTTAGCTTAAAAACAAAAATAAAAACTTTGTGCTCTTTGCGTTCTTTGTGGTTCAAATTGAGGTTGTGGTCAGAGTTACATTCGGGAAAAACTGTTTAGATTATCCAGATAAGCCCCTACTTTCCCCGGAGCCAGGTCTTCCTCGGTATAGTTCGCCTTCTTTACATATACACCTTTTGCGTTCGCTTCAACTGAGGCAAAATTGTTTTCAAAAAAATACTTTATGGCATCCAGGCGTCTCGAATACATCAGATATGAATTCGCTTCATCAGGCTTATCGGAACGTAGTATATAATCTTCGTCTAAAGAAGCATCTCCGAACCGCACTTCTTCTCCCCACCTGAAAAGGATTTGATTTAAAGCCTGTCTTTTCATAATTCTGAAATTGAATCCAACCGGATTTAAAAGCTCCAAAATTAAAAATGACGGATTGTCTTTCCCTCCGAGGGTCAACTTTAAATGAATCTCCGGTCCGTAATTCATTATATTGATATAAGTCCCTCCCAAAAAAGATGATTTTATTTCGGCATTAAGCATTTCGGCAAGAGGAACAAGTTTCTTCTTAACCACCATCCCGGAAATCTTTACTACAATATATGTTAATAATGATACTCCAACTATAGCGAATACAATAATTGTAGGTATATCTAAGTTTTCTAAAAGTTTTTCAATTGGCATAATATCCTCCCTGTTAAATGTCCTTAGTTCGTCGTTCCTGGTTCATAGTTCTTAGTTACCAATTCCCCGATTTCCCTGATTTTTTCTTTGTGTTCTCTGTGTCTTTGTGTGAGATTAATTCGGTGTTGGGGGGTGGGTTTTAAACAACATATTTTTCTCTGCGATCTCTGCGTCTTTGCGGTGCATTTTTCTTGTGATAATCTGTGTAATCTTGTGGTTCCTTTCATTCTTCTTCTGTATTTTTCTGTGGTTCAAATTCCCCAAAGCAATACAAATATCCGTTTCTTGAACCGACATAAATTTTTCCATCCCACGCAATAGGTGTTGCCTCGAATACTCCGGGGCTTTTATTATCGAGTAACTCAAAATTCCCTTTCTCGTCAAATTCAAATAGATATATCCCGCCGTATCCCGCGGCAATCAGTTTATTACCGACAATAATCGGCGTAGAAATAGAACCGCCTATTCTTTTCTTAAATACGAGCTTCGGCGCAGGATAAGTTTCCTTGTTGTTCGGACCGTAAACTTTTCCCTTTGCTTCATCAATTTCTTTATGATTGACAACATACAGATATCCATCGATTGCTGAAAACGCGGCAAGGTAAGGATGCGTTTCAAGCCTCGTTCTGTCATTTATACTCGCAGAACCTATGACTCCTCCTTTCCACTCCGCCAATGTGGCGTTGCCCGTCGGGAAATACCAAACAACCGCTTCGGATTCATTTTTCGAAGGATCCAGTTTGAATACGCCACCTTTTCCTTCTATGTACTGCTTCTCGACAGTAACAAGTATACAGCTGTCTTCGGTAACCACCGGTGTACCATCCAGATCCGAACCTATATAAAAATCCCAATCTATCTTTTTTGTTTTAAGATTATAGCCGTACACATGACCGGAACCCGCGGTTATGTAAATACGGTCGTTTAAAAGACACGGTGAAGATTCTATTACTAGATTCCCCCTGTGTTTAGATATATCTTTGTTATTATAAAGATTTAATTCCTGATATATTTTCGGCTGTTTCATCCCATCCTTCATAACGACGCTATCGGGATTTGGGTTCAGCACCATAAAAATCGCGTTCTCCAGACCAATGTAAACAGTATCATTAAAAATAAGAGCTGAGGCATCCGTATCTCTGCTGTAACTTGCCGTTTTCTTCACATCTAACTTCCAATAGTCTATCCCATAGAAATATGATATTGCCCTGAAACTGGGAATCTTAACCGAGTAAAGAGAATTCTCTGTACCCCTTCTGCTCCCCTGAAGTATTATTAGGCTTTTGCCGAAATTTCGAGCATGCCTGTTAGACCAGATTGTACCGGTACCTTTGAGTACGTCATCATATTCATATTCCCAGATGGTCTTTCCCGTATTCGCCTCGAGCTTTTTTAATTTATGGTCGTATGCTCCCTGTATCAAATAGTATTCCCCATCCTCTTCCACCAAAAGAGGTTGCCCCGTCCAACCGCATCCCGACCATTTAACCGGACCTTCTTCGCGGGAAGCAACGGTATAACCGCTGCCAAGAAATTTTTTCCAGAGGATATCGAGTCTCGAGGGAGCTTTATTTCCATAATAATTTCTCTCGAAATTTCCGAGAAAAGTTCTTATCTTTACATCCACGTCTATGAATTTTCCGTACGAAAGTTCCTCAAAATCCTGGGAATGCAAACTTAAACTGCAAACCATCAAAAGAAAAAACCCACCTAAACCCAACCCAATTATAGAAAATAGATGAACACAAATGAGAAGGGCCTTTTGTCGTAAACTCCCAACAATCCAACCCCCTACAATTTCAACTAAATTATTAACAACAAATTGCACAAATTTCACGAATTTATTAAAGAAAATCATTTCATTAATATAAAAAAATATTTTGTTTGTATTTGTGCTATTAGTGTTATTCGTTGTTCCTTTCTTTTTCTTCTTTTATAAGTTCATCAAACTTAATAACTTCAACCCCTGCTTCTTTAAGTATTTCTTTTGCGAACTCATCGGGATAACCATCTTTGTAAATAATTTCTTTAACTCCCGCATTTATCAACATTTTAGCGCAGGTAAAACACGGATGGGTCGTTACATATAGAGTAGAATCCTGTATTGAGATTCCTGTTTTAGCTGCCTGAATTATTGCATTCTGCTCAGCATGTATCGCTCTTGAAAGTTCCATCCTCTCCCCGGAAGGAATTTTGAGCTCATCCCGAAGACATCCTCCTCTTTCTTCGCAATGCTTTATATTCTCGGGAGGACCGTTGTAACCGGTAGTTAATACACGCCTATCCCTCACAATTACCGCCCCGACTTTCCTTCGGAGGCAGGTGGCTCTGGTACTTACAAGTTCCGTTATTTGCATGAAATACTCATGCCAGGAAGGTCTGCTCATAATTTTTTTATTACCTCCTGTATTTCAGAATGGATTAACCCGTTTGAAGCGATAACGTTATCAGACAGATGATTCCAGTTATCTTCAAAAAAATTCGTTATTTTTCCACCTGCTTCGGATACAATTAAACCACCTGCTGCAACATCCCATATCTTAAGGCTTTTTTCCCAGTAACCGTCAAGACGTCCGCAGGCAACATAACAAAGATCGAGGGCTGCCGAACCAAGCCGTCGCAGTCCTCTCGACTTCATCAGAAGTGCCGAAAACTCCGGCACATTAGAATCTTTTTCGGTTTTTTTAATATAAGGAAATCCGGTCGCAAGAATCGAATCGCTGAGTTTTTTCCTTTTAGAAACAGAGATAATAGAATCGTTCAAAAAAGCTTTCTTCCCTTTCTCGGCATAAAACAATTCTTTATGTACTGGGTCGTATACAACGCCGATTTTCAAATCACCGTCTAATTGATACGCAAGAGAAACAGTAAAAATTGGTATACCCGAAGAGAAATTGTTGGTTCCATCAAGGGGATCGATGATAAAAGCTTCTTTTTCCTGCCAGTTACCCGGCTTAGTTTCTTCCGCTATTATTGCTGTTTCAGGATACTTTTTTCTCATTTTGGAAATGATTAACTCCTCTGATTTCTTATCCGCCGTAGTCAGAAGCTCGCTCCCTTCCTTACTCTCAATTTCAAAATCCCCCCGGAAAAACCTCATAAGTACTTTACCAGCTTCCTCTGCAATTTGTTTAAGGAATGTAAGTTTATCATTTCCGGGCAGACTCATTATGAATTACCTTAGGGAATCTAAGGAAAACAAATTCTCAGGATATATATTATTAAGCTTGTACGACTTAAAAGTGAATATGCCCATTCCCGATTCCTGAACAAAGCGCATTTTCTCCGGCAGTAGATTTTTATTGAGCCTTACAGAAATAGGATAACCGAGCTCCGCTTTTAAGGGCGAAAGGTGTATCCAGTTTGAGCTTGTCGAATCTACTTTGTAATTGGCGGCGGGCGAAAACAAAACACCGTAAAAAATCATCGGAGTTACCCTGCGATAAATTTGACCGGTCTGTTCTCTCCAGACGAAAATAGAATCACCTTCAAAAATCATAATCTCTCTTTCAGGTTCATAAACGTCTATTCTAGCTCTGTCTCTCAATGCGTAAACGACGCCAGTAAAATTTAATGTATCTCCCCCGAAAAGAAGAACCTCCGAAAATTCACATTCAAGGGAATTTACCGCTTTGAGCTTTTCCGAAACTTCCGTCAAAATCGAAGAAATAAAAATTAATAAAAATATCATTCTATCTCTCCCTTTTCATTAAAACTTCTCTTGGCTTAGACCCTTTGAATTTACCCACAACGCCTGTTTTTTCCAGCTGGTCGATTAATCTTCCCGCGCGTGCGTACCCGATTTTCAATTTACGCTGCAAAAGGGATACTGAAGCTGTCTGCTGATCGATTATAATTTCTTTTGCTTCACTGTAAAGTTCGTCAAGCTCTCCTATTTCCTCGGAACCTTCCTCTATCGAAAGAAATTCCTCAATTTCCTCCGTAGGAGGATAATAATCCAGCTTATCAACAAATTCCGTGAATGCGTTCTCATCTATACCAAGACGGATATCGAGCAATTTACTAAACTGTTCTATCCGCTCTGCCGCTCCGGGCAGGGTTCTGTCTGCAAGCACATCAAGAACATCTTCCTCTTCTGCTAATGCGCATATTTCATCCGGATTTTTAAAATGACTTTTCAGCAGACTTTTTAAATGATTGAGCCCTATCATTGCAACTATTTTTTTCGCTTCTTCTACGGTTATAAAAGGTCCGTGTAGTCTCTTAGCTACACCTTCATCCGGGGGGACAAAAAGCATATCGCCGTTACCAAGAAGCTTTTCGGCACCTTTCGAGTCCAGAATTGTTTTGGAATCGTGACCGGAAGCAACCTGGAAAGCAACTCTTGCAGGAAAGTTAGCTTTTATTAACCCCGTTATTACATCTACCGAAGGTCTCTGGGTAGCCAATATTAGATGTATACCCACTGCTCTGCTCATCTGGGCAAGCCTTATTACCGCATTCTCTACATCTTTTCCGCTTCGCATCATCAAATCCGCAAGTTCATCTATAATTATAAAGATATATGGTTTTTTATCCTTTATTTTACTGTTATACCCCTGAATATTTCTCACACCCACACGAGCAAATTCTTTATACCTTTGTTCCATACATTCAAGACTTTTAAGTAGGTACTGCAACGCTGTAGACTGATCGCTTATAACGCCTCTAATTAAGTGAGGTATTCCGTTATACACCGAAAGTTCTATTCTCTTCGGATCTATCATTATAAAACGCATTTCCTTGGGCGTCGTCTTGTACAACAGGGAAGTTATTACAGCGTTTATAAAAACAGATTTACCTGAGCCTGTAGCTCCGGCGATAAGAATATGAGGCATCAAAGAAATAGAATAATAGAAAGGATTCCCGGTTATATTTTTACCTATGGGCACATAAGTTATAGAACTGTTATTCCGGAAAGATTCATTAACTAAAAGATCTTTTAAAAATACGGTCTCCCTATTCTTATTTGGTACTTCTATACCAACAACTCCTTTGCCGGGTATGGGAGCTATAATTCTTATTTTCTCCGCATGAAGTGCCAGTGCCAGGTCGTTGGCGAGGTTTGATATCTTCGATAATTTTATCCCAAGGTCGGGTTTGAATTCGAACCGGCTAACCACCGGTCCTCTCAAAACTCCTGTTATGTTTCCCGTTATACCGAAACTTGCTAATTTACTCTCTATTATACTTTTATAATCATTTATGGTTTCCGTAGACATCCATTCGACTGGAACCGGGTCTTTAAGCGCATCAAGAAAGTCTTTTCTGAATGAATCGGTACTCTTTTGGGATAAATCAACCTTCTGGATTTTTTCTTCTTTTATTTCTTCTTTTACTTCTTTTCTTTTCTCTTTCCTTATTTCTCTTATTCTTCCGAATTTTCGAGTGCCACGCTCCGGGGATTCTACTATAGTAATCCTTTCTTTCTTTTCAGGTAAAAGGCTTTTAAGTTTACCGATAAAAGGTTTAATATTTACTTTCTTCGGAGAAGGCTGCAGGTATACATAAAGAATTAATAGTACCAGAAAAGAAACCAATGTTATACTTCCGCCGAAGCTTAACTTCGATATAAGAATAGAACCTATTACTTTTCCGATTTCTCCTTTTTTCTCGTCAGGGAGCCCTCGATTTAAAGACACAATCGTAATAGATATAAAAAATAACCAGAGAAATAAACCGCCGATGCGGTAGAATATGTATTTAACTTTATCTGCAAAAAGAGCAATAGCAGCAATAACAAATATTATAGGCAGAAAATAGGAAAGAATCCCAAAAGTTTCGAACATGCTTCTCGATATTACAGCACCTACAATCCCACCAAAATTTTCGGCTAAATCTTCTCTTGGAGAATACGAAAAAAGCGATAATAAAATAAGAACGGATATAAAGAGAATTATTATCCCGTTCATTACCATCTTTTTTCTCACCTCCATGTCCTTTACGGTAACAATAAGAGATCTTATTATTAGTCCTCCAAGGGACGCTATAATCAAAAAATTCAGTATCTTCATATTTGAATAATACATCTCTGGTTTAGTCTGTCAAGTTATCAACCATCAGATTAAATAAGATTACCACAAATTTTTTATTACTTAAAACCTAACCCATAATCCTAAATTAACATCAAACAAAAATACAGAAATATAAAGACAAAAACATGCTTTATTGCTCTTTCGGAATTTAAAAACATTAAATATAGATACAAAATTTGCCTTTACACAAAGGAAACATTTATTGCAATAGACCAAAAGCGGCGCTTAAGATTATAACATAGCAAAAAAAATTACTAAAAAAATAAAAGGGGTTGACAAAATCAAAAAAATAAATATAATGCTTTAATAAACAAAGTACTCTGATTTAGAATGGTCGCCAAAAGAGAAAACGTAAATATAACTTGTTCTATATTACAAAGGAGGTAATAATGAAAAGTAAAATCAGTAAGCTGGTGTTGTTGCTCATTACTTTGTGTATCATTAGTGTTGCATATGCTCAAGAAATGAGAAGGATTGATGTAGGAAAACTGCAGGCAAAAATTTTCGAAGATGGGATAGAAAGTAGTAGCAATCTGTATGGCCTTGGTTATGCCACCTACTGCAGGGGCACCTATACCGTGGAGTGGGATACAAATCAGGTGACAAGCTGGCCAGGAGGAATTCTTAGAAACGCCGGCACTTATGTGGGAAGCCAAAACTGGACGGATACGCTCGACAATGTCTGGCCATATCATGTCACAGGACATTGTGCCGATTCCTCAACTCTTAGTAATAATCCTTATCAATTTACGATTCCTGATGGAGAGGGATATACTATTCATAGATACTTTAGATATCCCCCACCCGAAATAATAGTTAACGGAAAGCATTGCGAACCACCATTTGGTTCACCGGGAGACGAGATAGCTCCTGAGAAAATATGGGGAACTGCAGATATGATGGTTGAATGCCACTACAGGCTTTCGAACGGTATGGACGTTTACCAGAGAAATCTTGCCTGGAGCCAAAAAGGCCATGATGACTATGTGGTATGGGACTTGACATTTGTAAATACCGGGAACACTGATATAGATGACGATATCGAGCTTCCGGGACAAAATTTGGAATCTGTGATTATTATGAAACACTACCAGGCAATGCCAAACTCAGGGCTTTATCCCTTTGGTAGCTGGGCTGGAGTAACCGTAGACCATGATACGAGACTTAGCTATCCCCAGGATGATGATTCTCTTCGGATGAGTTATGTTGCTCTCGCAAGAAAATCAGATTTTACTCATGATTCTTACGGTGACAGGTGCGAGAAAGATTGGGGAGGAGACCTGGACCTCGAGGATGGATGCTGCTGGACCGGACACGCGATTTTATTTGCGCCAAAAAACAACGATGTTCCGCAAAGTTATCCGATTGTGGATGTCGCCGCAAGTAACGACCCTGCCCAACCAAGCATGCACAGCACAATAGAAGATCTTACTGGTATTTTAAATGATATGGAAGACCTTGTTGATACTGCTGACCACCGAAAATCATACAGGTGTATGAGGATGGGAATACATGGCTATGATGATACCACAATATCGGAATGCTTGAATGTTTACGATATGAGTGTCATGTATGACATATACGACACAACATCCACAGGCGCACCTACTTATTACGACCAACCCCAGGATAGAATGGGAGAGTTGAGCTTGTACCGTGGAAAGATTTTCCCCAGAGACTGGGATTATTATCCCTTCTCTGCCAATCCTAAATTTTCTGTAGGACCTTATGATATGGAATACGGAGACACTTTAAGATTCGTTTATGCGGTTGTAGCTGGTTCAGTGAGCAGAAAAACAACCTACGTTCTCAGCGATATGGGGGCTGATAATAATGCCCGTAATTACGAATGGCTCGCCGGTATGGATTCAGCCGACATTCGAGAAGAATACGAGAAAAGAGACCCTGTAGCTAGATTATACGGAGACCAGGTTTATCTGGGGGGCGGATTAAACGAAATTGCAACAGATTATGTGATATCAACAGGTAGGGATTCTCTTTTCGCGAACGGTATGGCGGCACAGCGTAACTTCAATACGAATTATAATATTCCCGCTTCTTCTCCTCCTCCTTCGGTTTTTAGAATCGATTCTGGAACGAATAAAATCCATCTTAGCTGGGAATACGAACCGGGGTACCAGCCTTCCGATCTTGCAGGATTTAAAATATACAGAGCTATAGGCGCAACAGATTACTGGCCTGCAGGAGATAGCGCAATCGGTGACTGGGTTCTTCTAGATAGCATAGGCCCTCTTGAATCGAGTTATATTGATTCATTTGTTTTAGAAGGTGTTGATTACTATTATGCAATAACCGCTTTAAATGATTATGGTATAGAAAGCGGAATTTATCTGACTATGATGCCCGAGGACTGTTGGGAACCAGCAGGGATTGAAGTCCAAATACCTTCCTTCAAAGGGTTAAAAATATCTTCTTCTGTTTTTTCGAAGTCTTTAGTAGTAAAATATACCATATCCGAAAGTATTCCTGTTACTCTATCTATGTTCGATATAAGCGGACGATGTGTAGAAGAATTCCTTTCTAATAAAAGCCAGAATGCCGGAGAACATACCTTAGAAATAAAACCTTCCTTACCTTCGGGTATTTACTTTTTGAATCTCAAAGCAGGAAAAGATTCAGATTGCAAAAAATGTGTACTATTTGAATAAAAACCATAGAATTAATACATTAACGAACTAACTTTTTATTGTCAACAGCCGTCTGCAGACGGCTGTTGACTTTCCAGCTTAACCCCAAATTCCAAAAGCAAATTCTAATACTTTTATTGACCATTATTAATTAAAAATTCAACAATTTTCATTCTTGACAAAAGGTATAAAAATGGGTAGTATGTCTATTAAGGTTTTGCTTTAAAGATTTTACAGTAAATATTTAATTTTTTATTAACTTTATAATTTTGTATAAGGAGGGATTATGAAGTGTCGGAGTGTTGTGCTTTTTATTTTGTTTCTTGTTCTCTTAAGCCTCCCAGCCCGAGCCCAGTTTACGTTACGAATTTATCCACCACCGCCAAATCAATTAAGGGTAGAAGACCTCTGGAAAGTCGATGTAACAAATAACACGCGTGAACCTCGTATGGTCTATTTCCACGGGGAAATTGACGAAGCCAGAAAAGGACCGCTATTTAGAGCTAATTCAAATGAATTTGAATCCCCTCCGGGAAAGAAACGAATAACCTCAAGAGATATAAGAGACGTAAGAGATGAATGGTACGCAGAGGAAGACAAAGAGCTCATACTTAGAACAGGCTCTGTTCCGGCAGGCAGTTATGATGTTTGTTTGTCTTTAATGGATGCGTCCACAGGCCAAGAACTTGCAAAACAATGTATACACATAGAGGTTCGCCCTGCTGGCCCTCCGCGATTAATTTCTCCAAAGGCAGGCAAAGGCACAGAAGTTAAACGACCTGTTTTTACCTGGACTAAACCCGCTCCGTTGCCGGCAGGCGAAAGAGTTTTTTACAAATTCAAAATAGTCGAGGTCTACAAAGGGCAGACAAAAGAAGAAGCAATGAGGTCAAATCCTCCCTGGTATGAAGAAGACAGAATTACCAGGACAAGTTTTCCGTATCCTCTGAAAGCGAAAGATTTAGACCCCGATAAAAACTACGCCTGGCAGGTTCAGTCTTTTTATGATGGGGGTTTTCCCCTCGGCACGAACAGGGGTATGAGTGAAATATGGGAACTAAAACCCGGAATTATTGAAGGAATTAAACCTTTCTTAACACCTTCCTATATAAAAATAGGTGATTTTGTGATAAAGAACATATCGTATACTTCGTCTTCGGTTGATTCGCTCTCCGGAAGCGGTGAATCTTATTTCTTAAAGAAAGGACCTCCGCCACACTTTGGCGGCCCGATGTATGTTTATATAGAGATTAAATTCGATGTCGATTTCCAGAACTTGCAGGTGAACTGGACAGCCGGTGAAGACACTGCATATGTTACCTCCGGAGAAATCCAGGAAAGTTTTTCTTCTCCCCTACTTGTTCCGGTCGAAGGTTACCACGTTTTAGTGCACGATATACACATGTGGCCGGATTCAGCAAGCGGATATGTTGGAGTCGGACTTAGATGTCTTTATGATACTACAGGCTGCGAACCAGCCGAACTTGGACCTTTCATTTCCAGGCTTTCACCTCTTCCCGATATTCACAAAGAACTCACAGTAGCAGATAGAGGTCCTTACAGGATAGGGGAAACCGGAATTATTATCATGTCCAAGAAAGAAGTTCTGGTTGATTTAAGCAGAACGATTACTCCCGCTAAGGTAGAAATAAAAATGAATAGAGGCGAAACTGTAGAACAGCCAGGCATGGATACCTGTAATACGGGTTACCTTTACGGTAAATACTTCTTCAATAACGGCGTACTTTCTACAACCGGTTTTAACGCTACATTACAGCTTGCCAACCCGTGGAAATTTCATTCTTTAATTCCAATGGGGTTCGAAATTAACTTGACAAATGGACAGCTAGAGATTGAGAAGTGCAAAGTAAAGAAAGGAAAATTTGCAAACGGATATATAGTACTTCCTTCCGACAGTAATGGAGTCCTTGATCCCGCAGGACAACCTGTTAGGGCGGCTTACGACTCGCTTCTTGTGGATTCACTTCTGGATTTACACGCTGCTGTCGACATAACAGACGAAATGAAGTGGGGCGGGTTCGGATTAAATGCCTCATATACATTCGTTAAGTTTCCCTCAAAACCCTATGCTTATCATACGGTTGTAAAGGGAGACACCTTCAGATATGTAGCAGTGGACACCTTGATAGGTTTAGTCGTGCCGTGTCTTAATAGAGAAAATGACATTTTGACTGTTTATTCAGGAGACGCAAACAATCCTTTAAAATTTGGGGAAATGGCAAGCTGCGGGACGCCAAAACAAACCCATGGAACTGAAAAACCACGGAAAAACCAGGGCTGGTTCAATCTGGAAATGCAGGGAATGAGAGGATTTTTATCTTCGGATGTAGAAACTCCCGATATGAACGTTCATATCGGGAAACCAGGGAAACCAGGATATTTGGCTACCAGCTCTTTCAATACGACATTCATTCACGATGAAAGTGATAGTACATCTTTAAAATTCATGAAGTTCTGGTTCGTTGGTAATTCCTCTTTTAATACCGATTTAAGAGGACAATTTCAAATTCCCTATCCTTCAAACATAAAACCTCCATTCAGAGAAGTCGGAGTTACTTCTACCGCCAGTTTCGCCGGTGGAAACGCTTTCTTCCCCGACGATACACTTACTCTCGAATACTGGGGAGTTGGATTAACTTCAGAAAGAGGAGTTATAAGTGTTAGGATAGGAGAAATTCTCTACACAAATGCCGATATTCACGAACCGGTACATTTCAGCAAAGGATTCAACATACTCTGGGGAGAAATGTTAGCCGACGGGAATCTGGGAGAATTTTATTTCAACCACAACGCGGCTCATCAGAAATTCGATGGATTCCCGATTACACTGGATTCCGCTGCACTCTCACCATATGTTGCGTCAAAACCGGGAGAGCTTGTGGTTCGATGCGGCATTCACTTTAATTTCTTCGGAGAACCGGACAATTTTATTACCATACACGATGCAAAACATACTGAACACGGCGTTCCTTTCTACGGACGTCTCGTTAAAATAGATCCGGCGGCATTCGCTCTGTTCAGAAACTGGGGCTCCGGTACTGCGGATATGGATTTTGATAAGATTGGTTATGATGCGACTGACCAGAACGGATTTATAGGTACAGGGGAAGTCGACTTTGACTTCTTTTCAACTAGTGGTCATTCAGCTCCAGTTAATGCCGAAATAGAACTTGATAGTTTGTATATAAAAATCTGTGTTTTAGAGACCAGCGTACTGGATGTGTCTCTCTTACATGTAGAATTAGCCAGTTTAGGTGAAATCTGGGGATGTGCGGTCATCAAAGGGGACGAACTCGAGCGAATCGCAATCGGAGGCAGGCTCGAATCGACTGTCGGAGGCGGTTTTGACTTACTCGTTCCTAAAGCCGGAGTGGGGATAGAGGTGAAGATGGCTATTACCCCGACTATATCAAGCTTTGCCGCTGACGGCATGATGTATCTTTATGTCTTTGGCACTGATCTTGAAATGACAGGAAGCGTATTCCTTAAAACAGACCGCGCTGCCGGAAGCGTAGAAGGGGAAATAAAAGGAGCTTTTGATTTGAGCGCCATAGGTGTGGATATCTCTGCGGATGGGCAGGCTAACTGGTTCTTTAGCCCAACCGCAAATTATATACAGGGAAGATTGGCAGTTGATATATGCAGCATAACCTTAGGAGCCGGTCTTTCCGGAGGTCTATTTATCGGTCTCAACGCTCCTAAGGATCAAGTATGGGTTATTAGAGAGGGAAGCAGCGGAAGCCGACGGTTTGGTATTAATATGGCTAATATAGCCGACCCTGTCACAGGCGTTTACATTTTTGGAGATGTAGAAATATCTGTGGGAGTCGCCGGAATAATAGAAGGCGGTGTCGAGATATATGCTGGTGTCGGAGCCTTTGTGGGCGGAAGCTACAATAATAGTGACGGCAGTGCGACTGAAAACGCCGGCTTTTATGTAGTTGGTGTAGTCGGTGTTTACATATACGGAGAAATACTCTGGGGCCTTGTTTCCGCATCAGCCTGGGGAGAGTTAGAAATGTACTTTGGACACCCGATGGGTTTCGAAGGCACTTTTGGTCTTAGAGGATGCGTACTATGGGTCATTTGCGGTGAAATAGAAATTACTGCGGGAATGAACTCAGTCCGCGGCTTCTACGTAGAATAAGGAGGTATCGATGTTAATATTAATATTATTGGGAACAGTATTAAATGTTTACACTAACGATGTGGTAGTAAAAAGAGCAGATACTACTATTATTCCTACAATAGGTATGGAATTAATGGACAACGATACAGTTATAGCTGGAGATAGTTCTAAAGCCGAGATTCTTTATGCCGACAGTTCCATGCTGTATTTGGACGCCAATACCAGGATTGCGACTACAAGCGATGAGAAAAAAAGATCTATCTTTCTTTCCTTTGGAAGAATCTGGGCAAAAGTCAAAAAGCTCGTGAAAGGCGAATCTCTGGAAGTTGTTACTCCTGTTTCCATCTCCGGTATTACGGGTACGGAATTCGAACAATCTTTTATAGCAGAAAAAGTGGATTGTAAGATGTTTGGAGGAAACCTAAACTTCAAAGATAAGAAAAGCGGAGAAGAGAAAAAGTTGGGAGAAGGAGAGACGGCATCTCTGGAAAAGGGCAAGGCTGCAAAGTTCGGAAAATTCAAAAAGGACCAGGTGAAACAATGGTATAAATGGACAAAAGGTGATGCCGATTTTGTCCTAGGTAAACTAAAACAAGCTTATGACGATGGCGAGCATGGAGATGGCGCCGCCGGAAAGGATTTAATGCTTCTTGCCTCCCAGGTAAAGGCAGTTGCCGGCAAATTGGGTTTAGAAAAAGAGTATGAAAGCAAACTAAATGAACTTATGAAAGTTAAAGGTACTTCGATGTTCGAAGGTCTTTTCGCTCCTACCGAAACCGGCTTTCTCTATGCAATAAGCAGCGAAAACCTCGGGCGAAAAACTTTTATATTGCTAAAATGGCCGCAAATGAAAGGAGTTAAAGCCTTTAACCTTTACAGGAAGGAAATTCCTTCCCCGGGAATTCCCACGACTCCGATTAACTCCAAACCGATAGCTATGATGAGTAACTGTAATGACATTAAGGCAGTTATACCTGAAGGTTCCGAAGAGTGGCAGGCTATTACGAATGTTATTAACGGACCTCCAAAACCTAGAACTAAGAGAGACATAATAAAAGGAAGCTCTACTAAGGGCTCTTCATTAATAGCTCCCAAGGAACCAGCTTCAGAGATGTTTGCAGTTCCAACTGTACTCGCCAAACTCAGCCCCTGCGCTATTTCAACCCTGTCCGATACAAGCAAGGCTTACGAGGATTTACATGCTCTAGCGGGCAAGTACTGGAAGGTCGGTGTTGTTATAGGTCAGGCTTATGTCGATGATGACGTCGTCCCGGGTAAAAAGTATATGTATGCAATCACTCCTGCCTCGTCTAGAAAAACCGGCACCGGTATCGGGACGGAGAAAATCGAAGCAATAGATACCGCTATAGTAGTAGCCGGAAAAGTTCTTCCTTTACCTGCTCCTTCCGGAGTCAGTACGATTGAGGGAGATAATAAAGTTATGGTGAGGTGGAATGAGATGGGAACCGCTTCGGGCTACGACGTTTACAGAAGTTCGGCTTCTGCATCGCCTGTTAAGATAAACGGAGCCGACATAGTGGAAAAATGTACTCTCGATTTAGAAGGAAATAAAATTTCAGAGAAAAACTGCTTTATAGATTTCATGCGCTGGGACGAAGCGGGCTACCCTGCTTTGCATGAGGTTGTAGCGCCCGATTCCATCTACGGTCCTTATAACGGTACAACTTATCAATATAAAGTGAGGGCGTATGACGCTCTTGGCAGACCGGGTATGTTCAGTTCAAATGTTCCTGCTACCCCAGAGGATGAAACACCGCCTGCTGTTCCGTATGGAATTACCGTAGAAGCCTATCCGGACGGCTTACAGCCTATATGGTATCAGGTCACCCACGATGAATTAGGACACGTCGAACTCTCGGGAATACAGGGCTACAAGGTTTACCGTTTTAATTCGGCAGATTCTCTCGCCGACAGCACTGTGGTCAAATCTATGCTGCCCGATACATTCGGAGCTTTTCCGTTCTTTAAGGATACTGACCCATCACTTTTCTCGGCATACGGCGAAAAAACCTACTGGTACAGAGTCAGGAGTATCGACGGCGCGGGAAATATAAGCGGTCTTTCTCCTTCAGCCGGAAATAACCTGCCGGATACGACACCTCCGGAACCACCACGGAATCTAAAAGCGGAAAGCCACGCCGACCATATCGCACTGGATTGGGACAAGCCAAATCCCGTTCCGTCAGACCTTGCGGGTTACAATATATACAGAGGGGTTTGCGGTTACGATTCCGTATGTGTCGAATTTACTTACAATGAACGAAAAGAAAAAATATGTACAAAGTGGGAACTTGTGCCTTATCCGATGCATCTTGTAGGAAATAAGGATCATCCCGATAGTCTTAAGTACAAAGACTATACCGTACCGCCTGGTTCGCCTATCTGTTACAGATATACGATAAAAGCTTACGATAAAAGTCAAAATTTAAGCGACACTTCCAGAACCGTTTGCCAGAAGTTGAGAGAAGAGACGCCGCCCGCTCCTCCAGTTCTTGCTGGTCTAAAGGCGAGAGACAGGGCGATAAAAGTCGAGTGGGTTTCTTCCCCGGTACAGGATTTGTTCGGCTTCATAGTTGAGAGAGCGGAAAAAGAGGCCGGGCCCTACAAGAGAGTGAGCGATTCTCTTATATTCCCTACCGCTATAGACTGTGACGATATACCTGCAACCAATATATGGGCGGCTGATTCCGTCTTCTCATTTATAGATACTACCGTTGAAGAAAAGAAGGTATACTACTACAGAGTGAAAGCCGCAGATTACGGCGGAAACATCGGGAAACCTTCCGTTCCCATAGAGACATACACATATAATATTGGACCTCCGCCTACACCGACAGATCTTAAAGTAACTAAGCATTCGAAGTTGTGTGCTCTATTAATCGAATGGAAGCCCGATTATGACAAAAAATATGCCGGCTTTGTTGTATTTCGAAGTTCCGATCCAAATACTGGTTTCCGGCAGATTAGTCCTATTCTAAAAGAAAGTAAGTTCCTCGATGATAAGGTCATTGGCAATAAAGATTATTACTACAAAGTGCAGTACTTTGCCAAAAATGGTAACCGTTCACTCGTTTCAACTGCCAAAAATGGTAAGGCAACGCCTTAAAGGGAGGATGAAATGAGAAAAATAACATTAATCTTAACTCTGTTGATTGTTGTTTTCCTGGCAATTCCTTTATATGCCGGGGACGAATTCGTAGAACAGCATTGCTGGGGTTTTGAAAACGCAACTTATTTTAAAGATGCAGGAGATAATACTATCCTTCCATGGGAAATATACGTAAGGAGTTTTATAGGAATCTGTCCGGATTCAAATCAAGCTAAAGTTTTATGCCCTCTGGATTACGCGTTCTACCATGCTTACAACGCCGCGTTCGCGGTTGCGGCGGGTAATTGTTTCGGCATGAGTTTGCTCGCCAATATAATCTACAAAGAAGAAGGACACATGGGGTTCTGCAAGCCCGTATACACTTACTCGGGCGATTTCGATGGCCCTGCATCAGCAAAATTGTGTACTGTCATAACGGTTATGCAGTGTCATGAATGGAGTCACGCGGGTATAATGTGGATGGCTGAGAATATAACAGGCACCCACATAAAAGACGGGAATTATGCTTACGAACAGGTGGAATACTATCTTTCCATGGGAGACCTGCCTGTACTAACAATAGTTCAGAACACAAGTCTTGTCGGACACACATTGATACCTTACAAAGTGGAGGAATCAGGCTCAAAAAGATACATTTACATATATGACTCAAATAAATGGTATCCGCCCGATTCTCTCTTCTACGATGACCACGATAATTATATCGAGGTAACAAAGAGCAACGGCAATTGGAAATATCAGTGGGACGCTTCTACTACCTGGGGCTCCCCAGATGGCTTTATCTTCGCCACACCCATGTCCATTGTAAAAGCCTCTTCCCGTAATCCTCTCCAGCTCGGAGGGATTACCGACGCGATGAACCACGTTTTTCTCACCGGCGCTAATATTTCTCAGATTTCGGACGACGAAGGTCATAAATTCTACAAGACAAGCGCAAACTCGCATAATAAATTATCCGATATTGAAGATAACCCGTCACTTAAAATGAAAAACTTAATAAGAATGCCGATGACTTTTGCCGCCCCGGCTAGAAGTGTAAGAAAAACAGTAAGAAAGCCGGCGAACCCTCCCGAGATTTATTTCGCAATCGGCTCGGAAGGAAAAAATCTCAACTTTGAAATCGCTGCGACAGGCAAGAAATACAAATTCGAAATGGCGGGAACGGATAATATAATAAGACTTTCTGCGCCCGGTGGTTCAAGCGGCAGAGATAATTTTGAGGTAACAAAACTCTCCACCAACAATCAGGAATTAAAATTAAGCAGCAAAAGGGGAACTGCCAAATTCGAAGTGGAACTGCATCAAACGGTCCCAGGCTCCGAAACGTCAAGGATATTTAAAGTGACAAACCTTCAAGCTCCGAGTTCTTCACCGGTCAGGCTCCGATTGGCAGAAGGCCGCGATGCTCTTCTTCTTATAGGTGAAAAAGGTCCTGTTAGCTGTAATCTTCAAATCACTCAGGTTGCGGATGGTAAAATAACAAAGATGCCGGCAAGAACATTAAACGTTCCGGGAAAAGAGTGGCAGAAAGTTACTCCGGATAACTGGAACAAATTGAATGGAGCAACCATAAAGGTAAATAAACTACAAACGCAGATACCTCCGGATCCTTTAGACAAGAAGCAGATGCCGGTCGACCCGATTGAGAAGAAGAAATAATAAGAGGAAGGCTGAAAGATGAAAAAGGTAGCATTACTTATTTTATTTCTTGCGTTTGTTTCTTATGCCGGGATAGTTGATTTCTCCGGTTCCGCAAATTTATACGGCGAGTATGATAACATAGAGGGAGGGGATTCTCTGATAGAACCGAGTTCTCAGGTCCGGTTCACATTAAGTCCGACTATATCTATTGCCACTTTGCCTATAACTTTTGATTTTCAGTTAAGTTCACTGGAATCAAAATATCGTCAGGCTCTCAATAAATACCGAATAAGCATACAGCCGGAAAAGATGCTGAGAGACAAGGTCAACGTCCCGAGTTTTGTTCTGTCTATCTCTAATGTTGAATTTGGAACCTGTTATCCGTACTTCTCTCCTTATACTCTTTCGAGTGTACCTGTTTCAGGGGGAGTAGTCGAACTTAACCCGGGATTCATCCATTTAGAAGGAACTATGGGTAATTTACAGAGAAGCGTAGACTGGTCCGATACAACTTATACCGACTATGCTTACGAGAGAAACTTATACGCCTTTAACGTAGGTGTCGGCAGAAGAGAAACCTCCCACTTCCATTTTATTTTTCTACATGCAGGAGACGATTCAAGTTCCGTATCACCATACTTTATCCCGGCCGTTACCGATACGGACAGCGTGGAAGTTACAAAACCCATGGAAAATTATATCGCGGGAATCGACTTAAAACTTTCACTTTTAGACAACAGATTCTACATAGAATCAGAGCTCGTCGGCACCGAAGTAACAAGAGACATACGCATGCCCGAGCTGGATTTTGAAGAAATTCCTTCCTTTCTTACCGATATTTTCCATCCGAGGATGAGCAGTTCTTTTGATTTTGCCTTTACTGTCAACTCCGCTCTTAATATTTATGAAACGGAAATTTTCGGTTCATTTGGTATGGTGGGACCGGGCTTTGAATCTTTTGGAAATCCCTACTTGAGAAGCGATCTCTTCGCTTACGAAGCGGGTATAAAGAAAAACTTGTTTAATAACAGTTTTTTTCTATATGGTTCTCTTGAAAAGGAAACAGATAACATTCTCGGACTAAAAGGTTCCACGACCGCTTTTAATGCTTATGAGTTTGGAATCGGATTTAACTTTGCCAACTTACCTTATTTAGATTTCAGCTACAGCCCTTATACCGAAAGAAACGATTCTCTTCTGCTGGAGCGGAGCAGTAAAATGTATTCCGTTAATACCGGTTATGATTTCGCTTTCTCCAACATCAGCAACTATATAAGTCTTTTCTTCTCCTATCAGGATTATACAGATCTGGACAACTCTAATAATTATTCCGGCACAGCTATATCGGTAAGCGATGAAATTAACTTTATGATTCCTCTTAGTCTTTCTCTAGCCGTTGATTATTCGGAGACGAATTATCCGGATATGAGTGAAGATATCTTATCGTTTGATGTCGGGGCGTATTATACTTTTTTTGAAAGATGGACAAACGGCGTCGGTTTTATCACATCTTCGGAAGGAGAAGAAAGCTCTAAAAAAGGCATATATTGTAACTCTTCATTATATTTGAGTTCTTTCGCCAATATGAATTTCGATATAGAGAGGAATTTCTACGATGATGAAGAGGAAACAGAAGATTACGACGAGTGGCGCTTAATAGGAAGCATTTCAAGCAGCTGGTAAATCCTCAATGACTTGAAATTTTGAAAAAAAAGAAAATATTAGTAATCGAAGATGACTATGACCTTTCGGCTTTGATGATAAGACATTTGCATTCGTCCGACTATAATGTCCTAAACGTCGGAGATGCGATCCAAGGAGTTCAATTTGCCAGAAAAGAAATCCCGGATTTAATTATTCTTGATCTAATGATACCCGGCGGCGGCGGTTTAAACGTTCTTGAGAGATTGAACCGATTATCTGAGACTCAATCCATACCCATTATAGTTCTTACAGGCATACATGATGCAGAAATGAAGAAAAAAGTGCTGGAAGCAGGCGCAATCGAGTATTTAGAAAAACCTTACAATGCACAGGAATTATTAAGAAGTGTTGAGGAACATATAGTAGAACCGGATAAGGCCCAAGAAGAAGCCGGAAGCGTCGGAAAAATATTAATTGTCGACGATGATACCGATTTCGTAAAAAAGCTGTCCCTGGATTTACACAGAGCGAATTATACAACCTTCGTCGCATACGATGTAGATCAGGGTATGCGTCTCGCCCGCGAGGAAAAGCCCGCTTTAATTATTCTTGATTTATTACTTCCGGGAGGGGGAGGCTTTACCTTTTTAAAAAATCTCAAAAACTTAGTCTATACTCAAAACATACCCGTAATTGTACTTACAGCGGTAAAAGACGAAGAATACAGACAAAAAATGATGGAAGCTGGTGTTAAATATTATATCGAAAAACCTTATGATTTGAGCTTTTTACTTAACGCTATCGAAGTTGCGATATAATTTATATTTCTTTGTCGACCAGGTCAAGTGAGTTAATTTTTTAGAGCTTTCAATAACCTTTCAAGAGTATAAGGGCAAACATTCGTATCGAGTTTTATTCCATTTCTCTTCAGCTTATTTGCCAGTCTTACAGCAGAAGGAATGTCGCAACCCGCTTCGTATATTTCATCCCAATCCACTTCTTCTATCGGGGAAGAAAAGACCAATTCGCCTCCCACCATCAAACTGACTCTATCCACAAAAGAAATCACATTATCGAGTTCCTGTGAAATTATTACCACTCCAACCCTACCTGTTAAACTCTCAACAACTTCCGCAAGTCTATTCCTGAATTGCCAGTCTAAACCTGAGAAAGGTTCGTCAAGTATCAAATAGGAAGGGTCCCATATAAGTATAGAAGCAAAAGCCACTATTCTCTTTTCACCGTAAGAAAGATCAAACGGAGAAAAATTTAGAATCTCCGGATCCAACCCCAAAAAATCAATAATATTATTGATTTTTCTATCAACATCTTCAACTTCAAATTTCTTTGCACCATAAGCTATTTCTTCATATACGGTATCATTAAAAAAAAGATCCTCGGGAAACTGAAAAAGAAATCCCATCTTTCTACGAAATATATCAATGTTCCCGACCGGAGAAAAAACTCTACCATGACTCGGTTTAACAAGACCTTTTAGTATCATAGCAAGAGTAGTTTTCCCGGCTCCATTTGGACCTACAAGGAGATGGATTTCATCAGAAGCAAAAGAAATAGAGCAGTTTTTAATAACCTCTACATCTTCATAGCCAAAACAAATATTCTTTAACACAATCATTTCAGCAGCTCCAAAATCCGCTCATATTGAGGAATATCATCCTTGTTCTTTCTCAATAAATTAAAAAAAGCGGAATCATACGCAAAATGAGAGCTTCCCTCAAGATCCCCGGTTTTAGCATCAAAATTTATTTTCCCATCTTCCAAAAGAATCACCCTTTCTCCGAAATTTATTTCCTGAAAGTTTTGAGTAATAATCAAAATAGAAGAGCCCGTATCTTCCCACAGCTCGTATATCCTTTCTCTTGATTTTCTATCTAAAAAAGAAGTAACCTCATCAAATATCAAATATTCCGGCTGCATAGCATAAACACTAGCTATAGCAACCATCTGTTTCTCACCTGCCGATAGCGAAGAAGGATCCCTATTCAAAATGTGTTTTAAGTTGAAATCTTCGACAACAGCAGCGATCCTATCCTTTATTTCTGAACGTTCCTTATTAATATTACTCAGACCGAAACCAATTTCTCTCCCGACGTCTGTGGTTACAAATTGAGTTTCAGGATCCTGAAAGATAATACCTATTTTTTTTCGTAAGGAACTCAAATCGAAATCTACAATATCCATAGAATCTATAACAATATTTCCAGGCTCACACTGTATTATACCAGAAAGACCCAGCGCTAAAGTTGTCTTCCCTCCACCTGTTGGCCCAACTAACACAACTTTTTCACCTTTATTCCAGGTAAAATCAAAATTTTGGATGACGATTTTTTCGTCTCTTTTTAAAGTTAAAGAGTAGGTTTTTATCACTTGGAAATATTAGTAAGTATAGGAAAAAGTATCAAAATAATTCATGGGGTTTACGGCACGACCTAAAACTCTAACCTCGTAATGCAAATGTGTTCCGGTTACAAAACCCGTAGAACCCATTGCAGCAATTTTTTGTCCCCTCTTAACCTTCTGGCCTTTTTGTACGTAAACTCGAGCGAGATGGGCATATCTGGTCGAGAAACCATACCCATGATCAATTTCTATTGTATTTCCATAGCCACCCCATCTTTTAACAGAGGAAACAACACCATCTGCGGTAGCCATAACAGTGGTATAAGGTCTGTTGGCTATATCGTACCCTTTATGGAATTCACGTTTACCTGTAATAGGATGCCTCCTCCAACCAAAACCACTTGTGATATACCCCTGTGTGGGCCATATCGACGGAACGCGGGAAAGCTTATCCTGTAATTCTCCTAACTTGCCACCTGCCTTCTCCAGGGATTGCTTCTCGAGCTCCACAAGATTGTAAATTCTGTCAATTTGTCTTTCTAATCCTTTTACACTGGAATCTAATTCTAACGAATAAAATTCTTTGCTTTGAGGAAAACCACCCACACCCATTAGCTTCGTCGATTTATTTACAGGCTCTATTCTGCTTGTCAGAGCTAAAATCTCATTGTTTTCGCCAACACGAAATAGACTTTTCTGAAGAACCGAAACGTCTTCTCTTATTTTAGTAAGTTTCTGAAAATACTCCTGCCTTTTGAGCTCCAATCTAACGCACTCATCTAATAGAGCTTTCCTTTTGTTACCCTCAATAGTAATATAGGTGAAGGCCCCCAGGAATGTACTTAACAATACGATTGTGTAGAATACTACCCTCTCGTTTAAAGGAATTCCCCTCACTCGCCCTTTATCTGTAATAAAGAGTAACGTCCATTTCTTCATTGCTCATATATTCTAATGATTTTAGGGCATTTTGTCAAGGTATTTTTTTATCGGATTTTTTTATAATTTTTAAATCGAGAATTAATATACATAGGAACCGCTTTACCCTTGTTTTTTGAGGCTTTTTATATAATCTATTTATGGAAGAAAAATGAATAAACCTGTAAAAAATGCAATAAAAATAGGCTCAGTAGTAATTCTAATACTAATTTTTGTATTTTTAGCTATAAATAAACCATGGCAGAAAGGTTATTTTTGTAGTTTATCCGATAATTATCCGGTAAAGAATGTAATAATGATGGTACCGGACGGGTGCTCTAACAGTATACAAACTTTGGCGCGATGGAAAAAAGGTGATGCGCTTATTCTCGACAGCATATTAGTTGGGGCGGTTAAAACTTACATGGCGAATTCCGTTATCACGGGTTCAGGCGCGGCTGTTACTGCTTTTGCTACCGGATATAAAACTACTGGCGGTTTCTTAAGTGTGGGACCGAGAGCCGAAGATGTTTTAACCACTTTCGAACATCCCGGCCCGGAAATGGAATATCACCCCTTAGCTACGGTTTTGGAAGGGGCAAAGCTACAAGGTAAATCCACAGGGCTGGTGGCAACCAGCAATATAAGCCATGCAACACCCGCGGGTTTCGCCTGCCATGTTGACAACAGAAATAACTACAATGAAATTATGGAACAGATGGTTTACGAAAACATAGATGTTGCTTTCGGCGGCGGGAAATCTTATCTCCTGCCGAAATCCCAAGGAGGAAAAAGAACTGATGGAGAAAATCTGTTAAAGGTCCTTCTTGATAGGGGTTATCAATTCGTAGAAACGGAAGAAGAAATGTCAAAAGTTGTATCGGGCAAAGTGTGGGGTCTTTTTGCTGAACATCATATGAGTGCAGATATAGACCGCCCGCATTTCTCTCCCAATCAGCCTTCTCTTGCCGAAATGGCAGCTAAAGCCATCGAACTGCTCTCCCAGGACAAAGATGGATTTTTCCTGATGGTAGAAGGAAGCCAGATAGATTGGGCAGGTCATGCAAACGACCCTATATATATGGTAACTGATTTCCTGGCTTTTGACGAGGCTGTAAAAGTAGCTGTCGATTTCGCAAGAAATGACAAGAAAACCCTTGTATTAGCTTTTCCGGATCATAACTGCGGTGCTCTGAGCATTGGTCACGGTAATACTAAAAAGCCATGTTCCGAAACCAGAGTGGAAGATCTTATTTCCCCGTTAAAAGGAATGAAAATAACAGCGGGAGCTTTAGAATATCAGCAAATAGGAACCGACCTCTCCTATACTAATGTTTCCAAACAAATAAAGAAATGGTGGGAAATAAATATAACCAGAGAGGATTATAAAGAAATAAAAGAACTTATGGATAAAGGTTTCCCTTTAAGCTATTCTATAAGCGAAGTAATAAGCAAAAACTACACCGTCCTGGGATGGACATCTCATAGTCACACCGGTGAAGATGTACCACTCTGGGCTTACGGACCCAATAGACCCGTCGGACTCTATGATAATACCGAATTAGCAGAAATTACAGCCTCTGCTTTAGGTTTTAATCTCAAGGAAATAAATCACGAACTCTTTGTTGATGTCGGAGAAATCTTTTCCGATTATTGTCTAGATAAAACAGATACCGCAAATCCTGTTTTAGAAATTAATGAAGTAAATCTTCCTATAAACAAAAATTTACTTATTGCGGAAGACAAAACTTACGAATTAAAAGGAATTGTTGTATATGCTCCAAAAACAGGTAAAGTAAATATACCCAGAGAAGCTATCCGCATAATTGAGGAACTAAGCAAATAAAATCAATTTCCTCGTTTTTTTAAGTAAATTCAAAAGTATTGGTGAGATTTCGTGTATTTAGTGTGTTCCGTGGTTGCAAAAAAGACAATAGTTGACATAGAACGTTATTATTCTTATAATTTATAAGATTATGGAAGTTGAAATAAGAAAAATAGATGGTTTAAAATTAAAAGGGAAGGACGATACCGGGCATGAAATTGTGATCGACACAATAAAAGAACTAGGGGGGCATGATTCCGCACCCAGTCCAATGAGACTTCTCCTTCTTTCCCTTGGCAGCTGTACTTTGATGGATGTGATTTCTCTCTTAGATAAAATGCGAGTGGATTATGATGATATAAAGGTCAAAGTAACGGGTGAAAGACGTGATGAACATCCAAAAACTTTCAAGAACATTGAAATCAAATACACAATTTACGGGGAAAATCCCGATGAATCAAAAATCAGAAAAGCGATTGATTTATCAACCGAAAAGTACTGCTCCATCCATGCAATGCTGGCTAAAAGCGCTTCAATATCAGATAGCCTTGAAGTGATTAAGAAAAAATAAAACCCGGAGGTATAATTGAGAGAAGATAAATTTACTCAGAAGGCAAAAGAGGCTCTCTCAATAGCGCAGTCTTCTCTTTCAAAATTCAATCATTCCGAAATGACTCCTTTGCATCTACTATACGGATTGCTAGACGACCCCGAAGGAGTAGTGCCAAAATTAATCGAAAATATGGCTTTGAATACGGATAAAGTAAAGAATAAAGTGTTAGACAAGCTGGAAAAGATTCCGAAAGCCTACGGCACAGTACAGGTCTACTTATCGTCGCAGGCAAATAAAGCTCTTGACAATGCCTGGGAAGAAGCACGCAGATTAAACGATAAATATATTGGCACCGAACATATACTGCTATCGTTGACCGACGATACAGGAAAAGCCGGAGCAATCCTTTCAGATTTCGGAATAAACAAAGAAAGAATTTTCTCTTCTTTGAAAAAAGTAAGAGGCGAAGGAAGAATCGAAGACCCGGACGCCGAAAGCAAATACAAAATACTGGAAAGATATACCAGGGATCTTACGGAAGAAGAAGGAGATCCTGTTATTAATCGGGAAAAAGAAATCCAGAGGGTGATGCAAATTTTGATTAGAAAGACAAAAAACAATCCGGTGCTTATTGGTGAAGCAGGCGTCGGCAAAACCGCAATCGTCGAAGGGCTCGCACAAAGAATAAAGAGTGAAAAAGTCCCCGAATTATTGAAGAACAAAAGAATCCTCGAACTTGATCTTGCCGGTCTTATAGCGGGAACAAAATTCCGAGGAGAATTCGAAGACCGCCTTAAAGCAATTATGGGCGAACTGGAAAAGAGAAAAGACGAACTCATTCTTTTCATCGATGAGATTCATACGGTAGTAGGAGCCGGCGCAGCAGAAGGGGCAATGGATGCTTCCAATATGATGAAGCCCTTTCTGGCAAGAGGTGCAATGAAAACTATAGGAGCCACGACTATTTCCGAATACAGGAAACACATAGAGAAAGATCCCGCGCTCGAAAGAAGGTTTCAACCTGTCTGGGTCAATGAACCATCAGTAGCCGACTCTGTAGAGATACTAAGAGGACTTAAAGACGCATACGAAAAATACCATGGGGTCGAAATAGATGATTCCGCAATCGAAGCCTCTGTAAAATTATCTAAGCGTTATATAACGGACAGGCACCTTCCGGACAAGGCAATCGACCTGCTGGATGAGGCATGTGCAAAACTTCAACTTGAGAAAGCCGATATTCCCGGAGATCTAAAAAAGAAGGAAGAAAAAATCAAAAACCTCCAGGAAGAAGCAAAAAAACTCGCGGGAGAAGGAGACCACCGCGGCGCGCATAAGATGATTGAAGAAGAAGAAAAATTGAGAAAGGAATACAAAAGAGAAAAGGAAAAATGGACGGAATGTCATCCCTGTGACAAACCCATAAGTGAAGAGGATATAGCAGTCGTAGTTTCAGACTGGACCGGCATTCCTGTCAGCAAGATGCTGGAAAAAGAAAAACATAAACTCACCAATCTTGAAGAAGAAATACATAAAAGGATTGTCAATCAAGAATATGCGGTAAAAGCAGTCGCAGATTCCATAAGAAGAGCCCGTTCGGGCATTTCTAATCCTGACAGGCCAATAGGTTCTTTTATATTTTTAGGCCCAACGGGCGTTGGAAAGACAGAACTGGCAAAAGTCCTTGCATGGATTCTTTTTGACTCGGAAGATGCTCTCATAAGAGTGGATATGAGTGAATTCATGGAAAAACATTCGATTGCGAGACTCATCGGCGCTCCTCCGGGGTACGTGGGATATGAAGAAGGTGGATACTTAACGGAAGCTGTACGGAAAAGACCTTACAGCGTAATTCTTTATGACGAGATAGAAAAAGCTCATCCTGAAGCCTTCAATATTTTACTTCAAATCTTGGACGACGGAAGGCTCACTGACGGAAAAGGGCGAACTGTAAACTTCACCAATACGGTCAACATAATGACTTCCAATATCGCGTCCGACGTGATTCAAAATCTCGCGGACAACTATGATCTCCTCGAAGAAAAAGTTACCGAACAGTTGAGGCTAAAAATGAGACCCGAATTCCTAAACAGAATAGACGATATAATCATCTTCAAACCACTTAATCTTGGACAGGTAAAAGCAATTGTGGACATAATGATAAAGGACCTTTCTGAACGCCTGAAGGAATCCGACATAGGACTGGAGATAACAGAAAAGGCGAGAGATTTACTCGCGGGAAAAGGTTACGATAAATCTTTCGGAGCAAGACCCCTGGCAAGAACCATTCAAAAATTTATCGAAACGCCTCTGTCACTTAAAATAATAGATGGAGAAATCTCCAAAGGAAAAATCCTTATCGACGTAAAAGATAAGGAATTTGTTTTCAAAAAGAAAAAATAGTGAAACTATATTTGCCACAAAGGCACTAAGACACAAAAAAAAGAAATGAAATTTAAAAAAACAAGAAATAAAAGCAAAACACTATTATAAACTTAGTGCCTTGGTGTCTTAGTGGCTAATATATATGAAAATAATTAAAAATTTCGAGGAACTTACCAAAGATTCAAACCAAATAAGAAAAGACCTTTTAAAAATTCTTGAATACGCCCTGGAAAAGTCTCTACCAGAATCAGCCATAAAAGCATCTGTCAGATTGAAAGGTAACGAGCTAAAAATAACCAATGAGAAGTTATTCTTATCGGAAATAAACAACATTTTTGTAATAGGCAGCGGAAAGGCAACTTACAGGATGGCTAAATCATTATATGATATTCTGGGGGGAAAAATAACAAGAGGTATTATTACAACAAACAAAGTTTCAAAGGAAGATATAGGACCGATTAAAGTAATACAGGCCGGGCATCCACTACCCACCGAGAAAGGAATAAAAGGAGCGAACGAGATTTTATCCCTTGCGAAAGAAGCTAAAGAAAAAGACCTTATAATAGCTCTTATATCAGGAGGCGGATCGGTTCTACTTGCAGCACCTGCTGATGGCATAAGCCTTCCGGACATGCAAAAAACAAATGAATTATTGTTAGCCTCGGGTGCTTCCATAAAAGAAATAAACACGGTTAGAAAACACATTTCAAAGATAAAAGGCGGAAAGCTTTCAGGGGCTGCTTATCCCGCCAGTTTAATCTCCCTTATTATTTCGGATGTAGTCGGAGATGATTTATCTACCATAGCTTCCGGACCAACCGTGGGAGACAGCACCACTTTCAAAGACGCATATAATATCCTAGAACAATATCAATTAATAGAAAAAGCCCCTATTTCGGTATTACATACTATTAAAGAGGGTATCGAAGGTAAAATCCCGGAAACCCCTTCTCCTGATGATGAGGTTTTATCCGAGACCCTTAACAAAATTATACTAAGCAATGACAAAGCGTTAGAAAACGCGCAAAAGAAAGCCATTGAACTTGGCTACAACACATCTATTCTTTCTTCAAAAATAGAAGGTCCATCGAGAGATGCCGGTATTTTTCACGGTGAAATAGCAAAAGAAATTTCCCTTTCCGGAATTCCGATAAAGCCTCCCGCAATAGTTCTATCCGGAGGAGAATGTGTTGTAACTCTCGACAAGATTGGGGAAAAAGAGGGAGGACCTAATCAGGAATGCGTACTCGGTTTCGCAGAGAAAATGAGTTACCTAAAGGAAGCTGCTTTTCTTTCTGTCGATACCGACGGGATAGACGGATACTCGAAATTTGCCGGCGGAATTATCGGCGGGAATAAGATAAGAATAAACCGGGAAGAAATTGAAGAAGCGTTGAAAAACCACTCTTCATCAAACTTCTTCCGAAAAACAGGCGGAGGAATTATAACCGGAGAAACAGGAACAAACGTTAATGACCTGAGAATTTTAGGAATTTCAAAATAACCGCAGAGACGCAAAGTACGCAGAATCCAACCACACAACCCAAATATTAACCGCAAGATTACACAAGATTAACTCAAGATTTTTTTATTGTTTTTTTACTCGAAACCCGTAACCCGAAACACTAAATTTTAATTTTACCAATCAACTATTTAACCTGGATTCGAGAATTTAAGTTGAATGCCTCTGCTCTCTCAAGTCTCTCCCCTATAGGCGGATGACTGTAATAAATAAGCTTGACCCAGAAATTCGGATACGCGTTGGAAAGATTTCTATTCGCCAGACCCGCCATTGCCTTTTTGAAGGCTTCGGGGTCTTCTGTTAATTCAAGCGCTTCATCGTCAGCCTGATTCTCAAAAAGACGAACAAGCGCATTCTGCAGAATCTTCAAGAACGTTAAATCCATAAGACTGAGGAACATTAAAAACATTGGAAGCAGTGTAATATTTGCTCTTACACCGCTCAAAAATTTCGGGAATAAGGCGGTAAAGGTTAAATGTAATAAATAAAAAGAAAACAAATTAAAAAAAAGGCCGGTAAAAATCATCTTAGGCATATGTGCTCTTTTGTAATGCCCTACTTCATGAGCAAGAACAGTCCTTATTTCATCCGCTTTCATGTTGTTTATAATATTATCCGTCAAAATAACCCTTTTAGTTTTCCCCAAACCAGCGAGCATAGCATTTTCCTTTGTGGTTTTCCGGCTTGTATCTTCTCTGAAAAATCCTTTAATTTTAAGCCCTCCTTTTTCCAGGATACCACACAAAGAATCTTTTAATCCTTCGTCTTCAATGGGCTCATATTTATGAAATATAGGCATAATCCACACCGGAAAAATTATAGATATAACAACGGAAAAGAAAACCATAAAACAGGATGCCAAAAGCCACCATAAATTTCCGAATCTTTGAAATATATATATAAGTGCTCCGAATATTATTAAGCTAAGAACCAGAGATACCAAAAAACTTTTTAAATGCTCCTTAAACCATTCACCTCTGGTTTGATTAGAGAACCCATACTTTTTTTCTATAACAAAACCCGAAAGGTAAGACAAAGGAATACCGATAATCTCCTGCAAGCTTGCGTAAACAAACATGTAAACAATAAAAACAATTATTACGGATGAAAAAAAATTCAAATTTGCAATCCCAGAAGATAGTCCGGAGAAATAAAAAGTTAGATTAAAAATGGCTGACAGAAATATTCCCCAGAGGGCTATCTTCCGACCCGTCCATTCGTATACTTTTGCTTTCTCTTGTTTCTCTTTATCCAATAAAGGATGAATTTCTCCTATTATATTTTCCATCTAAGGAAGATTATAAAAAACTAAAAAACCGCAAGGGGGGAATTCACCGCAAAGATGCAGAGACCGCAAAGAAAAACAACAAAATTGGCATTGTTGATTAAAAACCACACCCATCTCTAAAAAAAACTGATTGAACCACAGAGAACACAAAGAAAAAAACAAAACTTATATGTTTATTTAAAACCCTCTCCACCCCAAACAAGAAACAACAAATAACACGAATTACCCTTTAGATTGCTTCGCGTGCGCATAGCAGGAAGATGAGCTCGCAATGACAAATTTTTTCGTGTATTTTTTTAAACTCAGATTAAAAAGGCGGTGTGGGGCTTAGTATATTTCGTGTGTTTCGTGGTTTAATAAAATTTTTCTCAGTGTCTCCGTGTGAGAATTAGTTTCAAAACTATCTTGTCAAAAATAAAAAAATCTGTATCTTAACTATCATAATATAAAATTAATTCCGGTCCAGATTATAATAAAAATTAAAAGTATTTAAGGAGGATGCTATGAGTAAAAAATTATTAAAAATCTTTGTTCTATTAATTTTCTTATGTTCAATTTTACTACATGCCGAACCTACAAATAATATAAAATATTCTAATACAAGAATAAAAACTCGAGCAGATTCATTAGACTGTACTCTTGTGGGCAAATGGCTTACGGGACGATGCTATACAGTTTTTTCAAAAGACAATCTTGTATTCGCAGGTGCTGGAAAATGCTTGAAAATATTCGATGTATCAAATCCTACTAATCCATCTTACCTGAGTAATATTGAATTTTCTGATGAATTAACAGACATTTACGTAAAGGACTCTTTAGCATATGTATCAATTAGAGATAGTGGTTTCTCTACAATAAGTATATCAGACCCCTCAAACCCTTACTTAATAGGGACTCTCTCTAACGGGGGTAACACGGGAAAGCTTTTTGTCCTCGACTCTTTGATGTTTGTAGCTGGTCGTAGAGGCGGACTAAGAATAATCGATATATCCGATCCTTCAAATCTCTCTGAAGTTGGATTCCATGACGTGGGATATTACGTTATTTCGGTATATGTCCGAGACTCACTTTCCTTTGTAGCAACTGACGAAGGATGCCTATTTGTTTTAAATATAGCAGATCCCACAAACCCTTCCGAAATTGGATTCTATGACACCTGGGGATTTTCAAGAGATATTTTCGTCAGGGACTCTATAGCATTTTTAACGGGTGACCATCTCCATATAATAAATATTTCAGATCCAACAAACCCAACTGAGCTACCTTATTATTATCCTAGCTGCAGTAACATTTACATAGATGATTCACTTGCTTTTTTAAACACGGGAGATGAAATGTCAATATTAAATATATCAGATCCGGCAAATCCATCAAAAATATCGGAATACAACAGTAGTTCCTGTGACATTCATGTTTGCAACTCGCTGGCCTTCCTGGCAAAAGACAAATCAGGTTTTGAGATAGTAGATGTATCGGATCCGGAGAATCCTTCTGAATTAAGCTTCTATGACACTGAAGGTTTCGTTGTAAACCTGTTCGTTAAAGATTCCCTGGCATACTTAGCAGACCCAAGGGATGGGGTTAAAATATTAAATATATCTGACCTCACAGATCCCTACCAAATTGGATATTACTATTATGGAAGCAATATTCGAGATATATACATACGTGATTCTCTAGCATATATCGTTGGGCATGTTGGTCCCTCAACCGGATTAAAAATATTAAATGTATCAGATCCTACCAATCCTTATGAAATAGGCGCCTGTAGCACTTCATCTCTTGGGTTCAAGATATGTCTGGTTGATTCAATAGCATTTGTAGGTGACTTTCATGGCGTATTTTATATGATAAACATATCAAACCCTGCGGAACCAACTGAAATTAGCCACTATAATATCGAAAGCAGTATCCAAGACATTATCCAAGGAATATATATTACTGATTCACTGGCATTTTTAGCATGCGACTTCGCAGGATTAAGAATATTAAACATATCAGATCCAATCAATATATCAGAAATCGGTTCTATTACAGATGTTTCCTCAAAAGGTGTAGAAGATGTATATGTCCAGGATTCTCTTGCATTTCTGGCAGATATGACAAATGGGCTACGAGTAATAAACGTTTCGAATCCTTCAGATCCTTATGAAATTGGACGTTATGAAAATAGGGATTTCGAGGCATCATACATTTTTGCGCGCGACTCCCTGGTTTTTGTAACGAATGAAGCAAATGGATTACGAATACTTACAATATCCAACCCCACAAACCCATCTGAGATTGCGTTCTATGATATGGAAGGTCAAGCCGAGGGATTCTTTCTACGCGATTCACTTATATATGTAGCAAATACAGATAGGGGATTCTACATCGTTAAATATACAGGAGAAGGAGCCGGGATAAGCACGGAAAAAGTTAGCGAAGAAGGAATTTCTATTCAATTTTTATCCGGAGGAATAAAAATAAACTATATACTCGAAAACGATAGCGATGTCAGAATGGATATATTTAACATACTGGGACAAAAAATTGCTACACCTGTGAATACTATGCAAACAAATGGATATCATTCTCTTGAATGGGAAAGCAAACCGGGTATCTATTTTGTACGATTAAAAATCGGTGATAATATCTTTAAGAGCAAAGCCGTAGTTATTAGATAAAAATGCAAAGTTTACAGGAAAAGGCTTTCTCTCTTTTAAAAAGTAATATAAAAAAGGGATACAGCAAAAACCTAAAAAAAAATTATTTTTATCTATCTCCCGATTCGGTTCACTTTCACCAGTGGTTCTGGGACTCCTGTTTCCACATAATAGTTATGTCAAAATCGGAACCAGACATAGCAAAAAAAGAATTCGAAACTCTAATTTCAGTTCAGCAGGAAGACGGCTTTATACCGCATATTATTTTCTGGAAATGGAGATTAAGAGACCGCTTTCAGAAATGGTGGCAGAAAGAGGTAAACACTTCAAAAACTAGCTGCCTTTCCGCCGAAATCCAACCCCCGGTCATCGGTATTTCGCTACTCGAGATTTATAAGAATACAGACGACCTTGAATTTGTTAAGAGAAATATCGAAAAAGTAAAACAATATTATCTGTACCTCAAAGAAAAAAGAGACCCTGATGAGGACGGACTCGTTTCTATAATAACCCCTATGGAATCGGGAATGGACCTCTGCCCCCATTACGATATACCTTTTGGGAATAAAGGACATGACCCTCTGCTGACCAAAAAGCACATAGCCGAAATACTTAGCCAATACAAAGATTGGGACTGGGATTTAAATAAGATTTTCGAATCTTCGCTTTTCGATGTCGAAGATGTTTCCTTTAATACAATTTATTGTCTTGGCTTATATGCACTCGCGGAACTATACGGAAAATTCGATAAAGTAAAAGAGAAAGAAATCGAAAGATGGGCTGATGCGGTAAGAAAAAGTATAATAGAGAAATTATGGTTCGATGACCAACAAATATATTTTAGTTTATTTCACCGGGATGGTTCAGAAAACCCAATGGAAGTCAAAACAATTTCTTCGCTATTTCCGTTAACTCTATCTATTCCAACTTTTCACGTTAATCATTTAGTCGGACATTTAAAGAACGAAAAGGAGTTCTGGAGTCCTTATCCTATATCGACTGTGTCCCTCAGTGAATCCTCATTTGGGCCCCTGACGGATACGCGTCTTATATGGAGAGGAACAACCTGGGTCAACACAAACTGGTTTCTGGCAAACGGATTAGAAAAACAGGGATATACAACTCTTGGGAAAAAAATTGCGAGAAAAACAATTGAACTTATATTAAAATTCGGATTCTGCGAATATTATGACCCTTTTGACGGACACCCGGGAAAAGCAATGAAAAATTTCGGGTGGTCTACTCTCGCAATCGATCTTATAGACCTATTGAACCGAAACTAACTTAGCAATTCATATACTACGAATCAGTTGAATAGTTGAATCGTAAAATAGTTAAATAGGAAAACTATATAACAATTTTTTCGTTTTTTTTAACGCAAATATAAAAAGGGTGTGGGTTTAGTGCATTTCGTGTGTTTCGTGGTTCCAATTTGTTTGGTGAGGAAAGGTGGGTTTTAAACAAAATAAATACTTTTTTGTTTTTCTTTGCGGTCTTTGTGACTTTGTGTGAGATTATGTTGGTGGGGATGAGTTTTAGATATACGAAATTTTACCTTTTTGTCTTTTAGCGGTGGTTTTCCCCCCAGGTTCTTGCCCCTTTTCTCCCCCGGTCAACACAGAATCCCAAAGATCAGAACTTTCTTCAGAAAGAGCATCCCCAAAATGTAAAGAAATTTCCTCCTCTACTTCCTCACCAGCCATTTTTTTGCTGAGAATTCTTATTTTTGTCTTCACATCTGCAAATTCTTGATCTATTTTAACTATTTTTTTATACTGGTCGAGAGCATCCCCATAAGTACCCTGTCTGGCATACAAATTGCCAAGATGATAGTAAAACGCCGCTTTTTGATCTTCCCTGAAACTCTTGTTGTTAATAACTAACTTGTAAATATCTTCCGCTCTCTCTATTTCGTTTAAAAGTTCATGACAAACCCCTAACATCTCGAGCGACTTCAGCCTCCAGGACTTCTCTTTCATTGCTTTCTTAAATTCATCTATTGCTTCTTCAATAAGATCCATTTCCTTGTATGTGATGCCAAGATTAAAATGTGCGGCATAATCAGTAATATCTAATTCCTCTTTTGCTTTATTTTTAAATTCTTCCAACAAAGTATCAAGTGTCGGAGCTTTTAGTTCAGGCTCTTCCTGCAGTGTCATCTGCTCACTCACTTCAGCCTCAAACAACCCTTCAAAATCCAGATTCTCTCCCGCCGGCACTTCTTCTTTCTTTCTCTTTTTCTTCTTACCTCGAACTTCCTCAAGAATTACAGAACCCGGATCTATATTTTCGATTTTATCCAGAATTTTTTCTGCCTCAGAATCAGCTTTTTTCTCCTTCAAACACTCATAAAGAGAAAAATACGACTCTACGGCTTTCTCTTTGCTATTTAATTTTAAGGCACTTTGGATCATCTTCTGGCGCGAAATTATATTTAAAGTATCTAATTCCGCCATCTTACTAAAAAGCTTATACGCTGCTTCATAATTCTTCTTGTTAAAATTAGCGTCCGCAGCCTTATTGTAGTATTCCAGGGACTCCTCTATCGAACCGACAGATTCATAGAGTTCAGCCAAGTTCATCCAGTCTTCCCATCCTGTAACCGCTACTTCTATGTCTTTTTTGTCTGCAGTGGTGGTTGCTTTCTCGACAAATTCCACCTCTTGCGGTTCTTCTCCTTCCATCACTTCCTCTTCCATATCGAATAGACCCTCAGTGCTTGTACTTTCGAGACTTTCGCTTGCCCTTTCGAGACTTTCGAAAAGAGGCTCTCCTATCTCTTGAGTTTCAGCCTCGGAGACCTCTTCCTCGACTGCTTCAAGAAGATTAATTCCTTCCTGTTCAAATTCTACAATCATCTCTTCCGGGACTTCCGCTTCTTTAACTTTCTTTTCTTTAACTTCCGTTTCTCTAACTACATCTGGTTCTACGCTTTTATCAACCTTAGAAGCCAAAGATGCAATTCTACGTTCTATCGCCTCAACCTCCTCAACCCTTCCTTGTTCCTTGAATATACCTTTTATCTCTTCCAATTCTGAAACCAAATCGTTAAACTTACTTTGATTTTCGTAAATCTCTGCCAGTTTCAGCCGAATACCTAACTTTTTAGGAGTAATATTAACAATCTTCTTTAGGTTCTCAAGAACTCCTTCTATATCTCCTTCCTTTTTGTATAACTCAGCTAATTCCTCGTATGAAGCTACCGCATCTCCCAGCAAACCCTGTTTTTCATATAAAAAAGCAAGTTCATGCTTAACCAACAACTCATCTTCTCCGAATCGCAGCAACATCTGAGCTATAGCCGTAGCATTTTGATAATACTCTGCCTCTCTATAATTTTCGAGAGCTTTCCAATAAAACTCTACTGCTTTCTTCTTTTTTCCTAATTTGTTATAAAGGCTACCCAGCTCCTTTAAATTATTTGCATCACCAGGTTCAAAGTCGTAAATGCGTTCAAGATATTCAATTGCCTTATTAGTATCCCCTTGGATCTTTGCTTTATTTGCTTCGTTTCTTAAAGCTGCTATCTCGCTACCTTTTGGCATTACTATCTCACCTGTCCCTATTAAGCATGAGTTCTTCCCCTACTCTTTTTATCACTGATTCTTCCAGTACCTTCTTTTTAAGTAGAGCGCCTTCCAAAAGAGCATTATCGCAAATAACATTAATCAATCGAGGAACACCTGAAGTAAAATCATATATTAGTTTATACGATTCATCACTGAATATTCTTCCTGTTGCGCCTGCTTGTTCCAATCTATAATTTATGTATTCTCTTGTTGAAGTAAGAGTAAGCGGCGGAAGACTAACAACCGTAGATACTCTCTGCCTTAAAGAAACATTATCTTTTACCTTTTCATACATATCTCCCATTCCACTCAAAATAATGGTTACCAAACGGTACCCCTGAAGTTCTAAATTCAAAAACCCTCTTATTTCTTCCATTACTTCCGGATTTGTAATATTATTTGCTTCATCAATAAGAATCACTGTCTTCTTATTAGCTTTATGTCTGCGTTCAAGCTCGCCGATCAACTCCAATTTCATTTCTGTACGGCCTTTAGAGTCAAGCCGGAGGCCAAGCAACTCGCCTAACTTTTTATTAAACCAGATAGCGGAAAAATCCGGCTGCGTAAGCGTCATAAGGTTGCCGGAATAATCTTCATCCTCGTCAAGCTCCGCAAAAATTTTCCTAATAATCGTTGTTTTACCACATCCAACATCTCCGGTTAATAAACCTAGTGCTCTGCTCTTTTTTATAACATGTAATAATTTAACAAGTGCCCGGGTGTGTTCAGGACCACTGTAAAACAAATTTGGGTCAGGGATATCACGGAAAGGCTCTTTATTCAATCCGTAAAAAGCTTCGTAATTCATCTATTATCTCCTACAGAAAAACAATTTTTTTATCCCCAAAATCTTCACCTTTTGAACTCACATCTCCTGTTTTTACTTCTTTTTCTTCTTCAAAGGAAAAATCGACAGAAACCTTCTCTAACTTTTCTTTCCCCGATACTATCCCAAGAAGTTCTTTAACATTTTTAAAATTCGGATCAATGCCATATATTTCCTTTAGCACGTCTTCACCTATCTTAGATTTACCCGAATCTCTGAAAGCTTCGTATATAGAGTATAATTCTTCCAATTTCTCTTCCAATCTTAGTCCTCTCGCCAAATTGAGAGAATCCCCAAGAGCACCTTTCTGTCTTAATAAGGCAACTAATAACCTTTTACAATTATGTGAATTATCCAATTCTAAAACTCTTCTATAGTTAGCTTCTGCCTCCGAAAGCATACTCTCGCCATGAAAATCCCTCCCGAGAGCATAACGCAAATCCACTTCATCTTTAGGGGGCTTTGCGACAAAAGTTTTTAGCTTGGAAACCACCTCGCTTCTTTTATCTTTAAGTACCAGCGATTGAATATTTCTATCTTCAGGATAATTTTTTTTCAGAGTTTTCAGAACCTGCTCTGCAGACTCCTTATTCGCCAGAAGAGAATAATATTCGAAAGCCTTTAAATAATTTTCTTTTGCTTCATCAGGAGAACCTATTTCCCAAAGCAGCTCGCCCATTTCAAGAAAAGAGTCCGCATCAAATTCGCCTTCTACTTCAACACCCCCAGAAGAAATTATATTTTTGATTTGTTCCGGCATATCTTCAGAAACAGCCGAAAGATCGGCCAAACTTCCACCTTTTTCAATAAATTCTTGCGTATATTTTCTAACATCTCCATAGAAACCCAATTTAGAATATCCCCTTATAATGTTAAGAATTTCTTCTAAATTTCCACTTTCTTTATACCGCTTCGTTGCATTAACTACTAAGTTAACGGTTTCTTCTCCCAAAAATATCCTCCTTTTTTCTATAAACCTCTATAGAAATCCTCTATATACTAAAATAAACAATTTAAACAAAAAAGTCAAGTGTTATGGGGCTCCGATTCCCCCTCACTACCCCAAAAAAACCAATCTAACCACGAAGTACACAAAGAACACAGAGAAAACAACAAATTATATTTATTTTGTTTAAATCCAACACACCACCAAAACCAAGAGGAACAACAAATTACACAAATAGCACGAATATTTAAAAATAGATTTAATTTAATATATTATAAAAAAATAATAATTTATTTGTGTAATTTGTGCTATTTGTTGCTAAAAAATAAGTTGTGGGTTGTGGACTAAGTGGTTAACGTACAAAAATTACGACAATCAAGGGAAGAATGGAGTAGCCCATAAAATAGTAATCGTTAGAAGAAAAACGGAATTCCTTAATAGTGGTTCTCTTTTCTCCTACCTGGTAAGCTTTAGCGTGTAATCCCAAAGCCAATTGTTCTGCTCTTCTAATAGAAGAATGTATAACCGGAAAAATTAAAGAAAAAATATCTCTTCCTAACCTTACATAACCGCATCTCGCTTTGTGAGCCATTACAGCTCTTTTACCTTCTCTGAACATAAAAGGGATAAAACGAAAAACGAAAATCATAATCATGGGAATTTCCCTTAAAGTTTCAGATTTGAAACGGAAAAAAAAGTTAGACAAACTATCGGCAAGGTCGAATGGAGAAGTTGTAAATCCAAAAAGAATAGCGCTTAAAACGAGCAGAAAAATACGCACGGAATAAAAAAGTCCTTTGTAAAGACCCTCCAGCGTACCATTTAATCCCCCTAATTTGAATAAGATTTTTCCAGGGGTTAAAAATAAATGAAAAAGAAAGGTCAACAGGAATAATATCAAAAAAGGAGTTAACCCTTTAAAAACTTTCCCGGGCGGCAGTTTGGAAAATAAAAAGGGTATTGCTATCAATAAAGAAAGTAAAACATAAGAAACAGGACCATTGACGAACAAAACAGCTATAAAACACGTAAAAACAAAAAGCAATTTACTTCTCGGGTCTAGAGAATGAACTAAAGAATCCCGTGGATAAAAAGCAAGTTTCACTTATTATTAAGTATGCTTTTTATTAAACCCAGGAAAAGCGGAGAAGGATTCTCAAGACGAGCTTTGAACTCCGGATGAGCCTGTGTGGCGACAAAAAACGGATGATCTGGTAATTCCATAAATTCCATAAGCGGTTCGCCGCTGAGCGGTTGATGGAATCCGCTAAAAATGACCCCGGATTCTTCGAAATCTTTTATATATTCAGGATTAACCTCGTATCTGTGCCGGTGTCGTTCAAGAACCACAGGCTCCCCTTTAGCCAAAACACCCAACCTGAAGTCTTCTTTTATCTCTTTCAATCTTTTCCCGTCATATTTTAATCTTCCTGTATTTTCATACCACTCGAAAACTTTTGATTTTCTCTTTAACTGTGCTGCATAAGCACCCAATCTCATAGTTGCACCTATTTTTTTCTCCTCGAGAAGTTTTTCCTGCATGCCATAAAAATTTATCACTTTGTGCGGAGTAGAAGGATCTGCTTCTATAGTATTTGCCTCAGCAAGCCCCATAACATTTCTTGCATACTCAACCAGAGCAAGCTGCATACCGAGACACAAACCGAGGAAAGGAACTTTATTTTCCCTTGCATAGCGAATACTTTCGATTTTGCCTTCAAACCCTTCTTCGCCAAAACCTCCGGGGACAATTATACCATCCACATCTTCAAGAACACCCACTCCTTCCTTCTCGATATCTTTGGAATCAATCCACTTGATATTTACTCCTACTTTATCTCCCGCTCCCGCATCGATAAGAGCTCTGGATACAGAAATATAAGAATCCCTCAAAGAGAACTTGCCTATATCCAGATATTTGCACACCATTGCCACGTTAATATTTACCTTAGGATTCATCATTCCGTCCAACAATTCGGTCCATCTGCTCCAATCAGGTTTTTTCTTGATAGGGAGTTTCAATCTGTCAAGCAGTTTTGCCCCCAGGTTTTCCTTTTCAAAATTAATAGGAACCTCATATATACAATTGGTGTCGGGAGCGGAAATTACGCAATCAGTTTCAATATTGGCGTAAGTTTCAATCTTTTTTCTTCTCACAGGGTCAAGAGAAGTCTTGGCACGGCAGAGTATAATATCGGGGAATATCCCATGCTCCGAAAGTTGTCTGATAGCCTGCTGAGTCGGTTTGGTTTTCATTTCATCAATATGTGATGGAATTGGGAGATAGGAAAGCATCACTATAGCTAAATTTTCCTTGCCCTCCATTCGTATAAGGCTTCTTACAGCAAAGAGATAAGGCATGTTCTCATAATCTCCTATTGTCCCGCCTATTTCTACAACACCGACATCAAAACCTTCCGAAGCCTTCTTTATCCTTCTTATAATTTCATCAGGAATATGAGGGATAAACTGAACAGTCTGGCCCAAATATTTGCCGGCTCGTTCCCGATCTATAACGCTCTTATAAACCTGACCTGTGGTAATATTATTTTCCTTTGGAATATCTTTCGAGAGAAATCTCTCGTAATTTCCGAGATCCTGATCTATTTCCCCTCCATCATCGGTTACCCACACCTCACCATGTTCGGTCGGTCTTAAAGTTCCGGCATCGTAGTTTATATAAGGATCAATCTTTACAGCAGTAGTCGAATATCCATAATTTTCTATTATTCTACCTATAGAAGAGGTAGCTATCCCCTTACCAATACCGCTTAATACTCCTCCAACTACTATTATATATTTTGAAGCCATTTAACGTCTTTTCCTTTTAAAAGAAAAAGGATTTCACTCATTTTCTTCTTCTACTTCGGGTTCCTCTTCTTCGTTATCGTTTTCTTCCTTTTCTTCCTCGTCTTCGTCTATTTCTTCTTCTTCTTCTTTTTCTTCTTCTTCTTCTTCTTCTTCTTCCTCTTCAACCTCGGGTTCTTCTTCAACTTCCTCCTCTTCTTCTTCCTCCTCCTCAAAATCAGGTCCCCCTTCTTCCTCTTCTTCGTATTCTTCCTCAATATCAACTAATTCTTCTTCCACCGTTGGAACCTTTTCTTCATCATCTAACAAGACTTCAGGAACAACTCCCATTTCTTCCATCATTTCTTCACTTCCTCCGTTTTCTCCTTTTTTCTTTTGCAACTCCTCGTATTTTATCTTCTGTTCCTTTAAGTATTCCCGTTCCGAAAGAACTATATTTCTTCTGTCAACATCGATCTCTATAACCTTTAATTTTAATTTCCCTCCCAGCGAATATCCTTCTTCCGGCTTCTTGATATTCTTCTTCGCAAGATGAGAAAAAGGAACGAAACCTTTTAATCCTTTACCTAGAGAAACAATTACTCCTCTTGGAAGCAATTCAAAAATTGTACCGATAATGTTACTATCCACGGGGTACTTCTCAGCAAAGATTCTCAAAGGATCATCTTTAAGCTGTTTCAAACCAAGTGAAATACGTCTCTCCCCTACGTCGACTGAAAGAACCTGACACTTGACAGTCTTTCCTTTATCTAGAACATCCCGCGGGTGATTTATTCTCTGTGTCCAGGATATATCTGATATATGGAGAAGACCTTCAACTCCTTCCTCCAATTGAATAAAAGCACCAAAAGATGTCAGGTTGACGACTTTCCCTTTAACCATTGAACCTGCCGGATATTTCTCCTCTACATTCTCCCATGGATCCGGAATTGCCTGGCGTAATCCCAGAGATATTTTACGGGCTTTCTCATCCACTTCCAGAACTATAGCTTCTACTTCTTGCCCTACCTTCATTACTTCAGACGGGTGCTTTATATGTTTTGTCCATGACATCTCGGAAACATGTATAAGTCCTTCGATACCTGTCTCAAGCTCGATAAAAGCGCCATAATCAGTAAGAGAAACAACTTTCCCTTTAACTTGATTCCCAATCTGGTAACGTTCCTGTACATTTTTCCAGGGATCTGGTTTCAACTGTTTCAGTCCTAAAGATACTCTTTTGGTATCCTCATCCACTTCTTTCACTTTAACTTTAATAGTGTCGCCTATAGAAAGCATCTCGGAAGGATGACCGATTCTTCTCCAGGACATATCCGTTATATGGAGGAGACCGTCTATACCATCCAATTCTATGAAAGCGCCGAACTCTGTAATATTTTTAACGGTTCCCTCTACCACATCTCCTTCTTTTATCCCCTCGAGGAACTCCTTAACCCTGGCTTCCTGTTTCTCGCTCAACAGAACCCTTCGTGACACCACTATATTTCTTCTTTTAAAATTCACTTTTATTATTCTAACATCAAACTTGTCACCTACATTAATATCCAGATCTCTTGCAGGTTTCAAATCGATTTGAGAACCGGGGAGAAAAGCCTCTGTACCAAAAACTTTTACCATAAATCCGCCCTTAACCCTTCTCACAACTTCACATTCTACAGAGGTATCCTCCTTATGCGCCTCTTTCACATGATCCCAGACTTTTATAAAATCTGCCTTTTTCTTTGAAATGGTGGCAAGCCCTTGATTGCCGCCTATATCATCAAGATAAACATCGATAACATCTCCAACAGAAAACTTCGAGACGGCATCAAAATCATCTATAGGGATAATCCCCTCAGATTTCAAACCAACATTAACTAAAACCTCATTATCGGTAATTTTAACAATTCTTCCTTTAACCAAACCAATTCCCGGTGATTCGTTCTTCAGGCTTTTATCAAGCAGTTTGGTTGCATCTTCTTCACTTATAGGTTCAATTACAGAACTTAACTCTTCGCTCATGAAGTACTTCCTCCTTATTAGCATCAATTTCTTTTAGTTTTTTTATTACTCCTTTAATAATCCAATCAGGGGTTGAAGCTCCTGATGCTATGCTTACCCTTTCTACATCGGTGAACCATTTATTTTTAATTTCGCTTGCTTCTTCTATATGATAAGTAACACAACCTTCCTCTCTCGCAATTCCAGCCAGTCTGGATGTATTAGCACTTCTCTTACCACCAACTACTATTACAACATCTGATTTTTTCGCAAGTTTTTTAACTTCCTTTTGCCTTTTACTTGTCACATCACATATTGTATTAAAAACTTTAATTTCCAGAATTCTGGGCAAAAGATAATCTACAACTTTATTCAGATTATCTTGAGATTGTGTTGTTTGTACAACAAGTCCTACTTTACTATTTTTTATTTTCAAATCGTCGGCAGAATCTATAACACGAACTTTCCCTTCCGTTTCCCCCACAATACTTATTACTTCGGGATGTGCCCTCTCTCCTATAACATAAGTCTCATACCCTTCAGAGATAAGCTGTTTTGCTCTCTCCTGAGCTTTTTTAACAAGAGGACAGGTCGCATCAACTTCTTTAAGATTTCTTTCTCTGATTCTTTTTAATATATCCGGATGAACGCCATGCGATCTGATAATGACATATCCTGTATCTATTTCGGAGAGGTCATCAACTGCGATTATACCTTCTTCTTCTAATTTTCTTACAACCTGAGGATTGTGTATTATGTGACCAAGCGTCCAGACTTTTTCTTTTGTTTCTCGCCTGACCTGTCTGGCAATCCTTATAGCTCTTTTCACTCCAAAGCAAAAACCCATATTTTTTGCGAGTTTAATCTCCATCAAGCCAAACCCTTTATTCTTTCCATTATTTTCTCTGTTAATTCTTTAGCATTTTCGTTGGTAGGTTTATCATAGCCGGGATAAACAAGACTGCCAAACTTTAAAGCAAGCGGCTTTTTTCTCAAAAAATGCTTTAGCATGGACTCATGAGTACCTGTAATAAGGACAGGTACTACCGGAACTTTAGTCCTTATAGAAAGATATCCAACTCCCGGATACGGGGGAAGAAATTCATTGGTTTTGGACCTTTGCCCCTCAGGAAACACCATTACAGCCTTTCCTTCTTTTAAAAGATCGATAAAAACTCTCATGGTTTTGATACCCGGATTATCCGTATCCACAGGTATAGCGCAAACACTTCTCAAAATCCACGAAACAGCCTTATTTATAAAAAGTCCTTTTTTAGCCAAAAAATAAATAGGACGGCTCGCAACACCACATCCTACTAAAGGGGGATCGTAATTAGAACGATGATTAGGAGCAATAATAACTCCGCCCTCCCGCGGAACGTTTTCCACACCTTCTATTCGGAGGCCAAAGATTCTATAAAACCAGTAAAAAAGAAACCGCCCTGCTTTATATTGAATTGACGCCTTCATGAAGTTTTTTTATTTTAGCAACAACAATGTTCACCTGCTCATCAATGGTCAGTGAACTTGTATCGAGCAAAGACGCATCATCAGCTTTCTTTAGCGGACTCTCTTTTCTTTTTGAATCATGATAGTCTCTTCTTTCCAGGTCCTTTTTTACCTTTTCCAGATCGTTCATTCCGTCCTGTTGTTTTCTCCTCTTCGCTCTAATACTTATATCGGCGTCCATAAAAAATTTTATATCTGCATCAGGAAAAACCACAGTACCTATATCTCTGCCTTCAATTACTGCGTTTTTATCATCCACTATTTTTCTCTGAATACCTACCAGGTATTTTCTAACTTCCTTTATTTTAGAAACAGGAGTAACAGCCCTATTGACTTGTTCTGTACGCAACTTATCACTTACGTCTTCACCATTAACTATCGTTCTCTGTTCACCATTAATTTTCTTAATCTCAATATTCAATTCATCTAAAATCTGGATAACCTTTCTCTCATCATTGGGATTTATGCCCTTTTGCAAAACAAAATAAGCTACTGCCCTATAGGTCGCTCCGGTATCAAGATATAACCAATCCAGTAGCTCCGAAACTTTTTTGGCTGTCGTTGATTTACCTGAACCGGATGTACCATCTATAGCAACTACAAATCCCATAAATCAATATACTAGTATATAAAAAAATATCAAGGTGTCAAGACTTTAAAAACTTGTTGGTGCGTTAGTGCGTGGGTGTGTTGGTTGGTTAAAAAACAGACCAACGGACTAACAGACCCACGGACCAACGTATTTATTCCTCCTTGACTTTATAAGCCCTATTACATAAAATATAAAAAATTAAGCAGGTGGGTTAAAGAGAAAATGGGCTTAAAAGAGAAAAAACAAATAGAAAAGAAGAATAATAAAAACAATAAACTTTGTGGTCTTTGTGTACTTTGTGTGAGAATAATAAGTTTTATAAAGGAGGTCAAATGAGTTTAATGTCGATTCTCGCTAAAGGCGGATGGACAATGATTGCGATAGGCATTTCATTATTCGTAGGTATCTACTTTGCTATAGATAGATTTATATATTATAAAAGAAGTCAGAGCCCGATAGAAGATTTACTGAAAAGAGTCTGTGCCTGGTTAAAAGAAAAAAGCCCCGAAGATGCTATCAAAGAAATCCGGGGACAGGACACTCCTGTTACAAGAGTAATGATTAAGGGAATTATTTCCGGAGAAAAAGAAGCTATGAACGCAAGTGCTTCATGCGAATTAAAAAAACTGGAAAGCGGTTTAGGGATAGTTGCTTCTATGGGTTCCATCGCACCCATGCTCGGCTTTTTCGGCACAGTCTTGGGCATGATAAAAGCTTTTATGCAAATCGAAGTGCTGGGCGGAGGGGTTAACCCTTCCCGACTTGCAGGCGGAATATGGGAAGCTCTTGTAACAACAGCCGCCGGTCTTGCAGTCGGAATAATATTTCTCCTGATATATAATGCTCTTTCCGACAGGATGAATGGGATAATTAATGACATCAACAGGGTAACTTCCGAAATAGCAGCATTTATAGAGTAATCGAGATGTCTATGGAATCGAGATTCAAACGAAAAATCACATTCCCCGTCATTTCGATGGCAGATATAGTGCTTCTTCTTTTAATATTTTTTCTGCTTACCTCCACATATCTTGTCCAACCAGGAATAAAGGTTTTTCTACCAAGAACGGCTACAAAGGAAGCAGTAACACAGGAAAAAGTAACGATAACGATAACTAAAAGCGGAGCAGTTTATCTTGAGGATCAACCTGTTCAAATTTCCAACTTTCCTTACCTTCTTAAAGATGCCGGCGACAAAGTTATATTGATAAAAGCCGACCGCGATGTTACTATCGATATGACCGTAAAGGTTATGGAAATGGTCAAAAAAAGTGGGGCAAGCAAATTTGTAATTGCTACCACACCGGAAATAGAGTGAATAAGAAAATAGTTTCTCTGGTATATACAATAATTATATACGCTGTCCTTATCATATTCTTCTTTCTCGTTTCAGTCAATCTGAAATATCCCGGGGAAGAATTTGTCACTCTTGGTTTTCAAACAATAGAAGATATCGAAGAAATGGGAGCTCTGGCAAAAATAGGAGGAACCGAAGATATCTTTTCTCTTGAAGGAGATATTCCCGTGAGTACCGGGAGAATAAAGAAAAGCTTATCTCCTCTTGAGAAACCGCCCTACGAAGGAGGCGAAACGGAAAGCGGAGAAAGAGAGGGTTACAGATTAGCCGGTGAACTTTCGAAAAGAAAAATAATACATTTCAAAAAACCAGAGTATCCTGAGAACGAAAGCGAAAATACTCAGGTAAATTTAGAAATAGAAGCAAATCCCGACGGGACAATAAAGACTGTCAGGATCGTAAAAACAGGAGGTTTATCTTTCGACAACATTGCGATGGAAGCGGTAAGGGAATGGCGCTTCCAACCTTTAGCTCCTAACGTCAAACAAACAATACAAACCGGAATTGTAACAATATATTTCGAAATAAAATGATTCTCATCTTCCTGTCTCTTTCATTAAATCTTGCCAAAGATCCTCTTGGAAGAGACATCTCGGGACATAACTGCTGCATTCTATCCGGAAAGTCTCTACATATCGCAGTTCAGGCAACCGAAGGAGATAAGCCTTTAGCAGATAAGTGGATTAAATTTATTCCTCACAATGGTAAAATTTCTCAGGATTCGGCTAAAACGGATAATGCCGGATTTGCAAGTATTAGATTTACACCGGGAGAAGAGGGATGGGTTGAAGCAAAGACAAACGGGGAATCTATAGTTATTAAACCTAATGTTATACCAAAACAACAACTCATCAAATTAATATTATCTGTAATAATCGGAATTGTGCTTATACTGATGGGACTTGACCACACAAATAAAGGTTTTTCCCGGTTGAGCGGCGAGAAGACAAAACAGATGCTCTGGAAGATGACAAAAAACCCAATTCTCGCTTACCTTTCGGGAATAATTCTTGCCGTGCTATTTGAATCCAGCACTTTAACGGGATTAATGTTACTTGGTTTACTTGAATCCTCTCTCATCAAACTTTCGACAGCGCTTATTGTGCTCTCGGGCGCATCTCTCGGTTCCACTTTTACAGTACAGATAATAGCAACCGATGTAATCCAGTTTAGCCCTGTTATAGTTTTAATTGGTTTCATACTCTGGCAAACGAAAACAAAACTGAGCTACATAGGAAGAATTCTACTGGGGTTCGGACTAATATTCTTCTCAATATGGCTAATAAGAGACAATATGCAACCGCTAAGAAATATATTCACTCCTGACATAAATCCTATTTTACTGTTTTTCTCGTCGATTATTCTAACATTTCTTTTTCATTCAAGTGCGGGAGTCCTTGGATTAATGATAGCCTTCGTGGGAGTTCTGGATTTGTCCACAGTAATACCCGTAGTGCTGGGAGTAAATATAGGAACATCATTCTCGATATTGCTTGGTTCCACTCGTTTTTCTTCCTCCAGGGATAGAGCAATGGGAGTTGGATACGTAATTCTTAAAATATTATTTGTAGGATTATCCTTCTATTTTATTTTCCTGCCTAAAGGCTTTAGCGTAACAGCAAGAAATATCGCGAACTTACATTCCATGGTAAATATCTGGGGACTTATTTTAATTCCTTTCTGCTTTCCTCTCGCGAAATTCTTAAATAAAATATTCGGTGTGGAAAGATCCAAACTTAAACTCGATCCTCTGTTTTTATCTTCTTCTACTGTTGCCATATCAAAATCTTATACGGTCATCCGCGAATCTATGGAAATCACAAGAATCATGTTTGAGGATACACTTGATGTATTCAAACAAAATAATGACGCACTAAGAAAGATTATAATTTCCAAAGATAATATCATCGACAAAAACCACGAAGAACTGGTCTCTTACACTTCCAAACTCCTCGGTCAGGAATTATCAAACAGAGAAAGCGCCAAATGCGTTACAATACTAAAAATATCAAACGAGATAGAACATATAGGAGATTTAATAAGTAAAAATATTATGAATTACGCCGAAAAGAAAATAAAAGAATCCTATTTTTTCTCTAAAGAAGGATTTCATGAAATAAAAAAATACCACGAAACCATTCTCTTAAACATTAAAGAAGTAGAAGCCGCTCTTTCCTCGATGGACAGGGATATAGCAAGCGATTTACTTTTGGGTCAGAAAGAAACTGAGGAAAAGTTAAAAAAATTCAGAGAGAACCACATCAATCGCTTAAAAGAAGGGAAGCGTGAAAGCATCGATACAAGTGCGATACATCTCGACCTATTGAATGATTTTGACAGGATTAACTACCATATATACAATATCTCAAAAGCCATAATGGGTAAATTATGATTGCCGAAGACCACCTTGTATCCTGCGAAGAATTTGAAGGACCCCTTGATCTTTTACTTTATCTTGTAAGGAAACAAGAAGTCGCCATAAGAGATATTTCTCTTTCACGAATCACAAGAGAGTACCTGCTATTCGTAAAAGACCTCGAAGAAATAGACTTCGACGGAGCAGGAGAATTTATAAGGTACGCTGCCACTCTTCTCGCCATAAAGGCAAAGGGAATTACACAAGAGGAAGAACCTGACTCCGGCGAGGGAGATTTCGAAACAAAAGAATCACTTATTGAAAAACTAACCAAATATAAAAGATTCAAAGGTATAGGCATCTATCTTGAAGAAGAACTAAAATTGGCAAACGCAATGTTCGGAAGACCCGATACAGACACAGAAAAAGAAGTCCATATTTCAATTAAAGGCTTAAAATTTTTGCTCGAAAAAATAAAAAAGAAAGACCCTTTCAATCCGCCAACTACAATTTTATTTCATATTGACCACTTAATAGAAAATTTAATGACAAAACTAAAAGAACTCGGTAAGTTCATTTTTTCCAAGATTACCGCCAACGCTGAAAGCAAAGAAAAAATCGGACTTTTCTTTGCTCTTCTTGAAATAGTAAGAAGAGGCAAAGCGAAGGTTTTCCAGGAAAAGCCTTTCGAGGAAATATTCGTAGAAAAAAAGTGAACACTGAATACAAATATTTATCAAAAGGCATAAAAACCCTTCTAAAAAAAAGAGAAGTAACAAACCAAAAGACCCTAGAGCGTTTTCTTTTTCCTACTTTTGAAAATTTACGCCCTGCGGACGGAACTTTAAAAGCGGCGGTCGAAAAAGTTCAGGATTTCATAAAAAAACGCAAAAAAATTCTTATCTGGGGTGACCAGGATGTAGACGGAATAACCTCCACTTTGATCATGACAACACTATTCCGGAAAGCTTTTGATATTGAAGTCCATCATTACATTCCCAACAGAGGAGAAGAGGGTTACGGGCTTTCACGGTCAGGGATAGACAGAGCGCATAAAAAAGGCATAGACCTTATAATAACTGTGGACTCGGGAACAAGCAGTATTATGGAAGTAGAATACCTTAAGAAAAAAGGCATGGATGTGATTATAACAGACCACCACGAATTAAAGGAAAAGCTCCCCAGAGCAACGATAGTAAACCCAAAGTTGAACTCTTTCGGATATAAATATTTATCCGGAGCGGGAGTGGCATTTAAGTTTGCGGATTGCATGTTCCTTGATTATGCAGGTAAAACGACCGATGAATGGTCAGCAGAAACTCCTGAAATCCCGGCATTAGCATTCATAGGAACACTTATAGACAAAGTTCCCATACTCGATGAAAATAGAATAATATTTATCGAAGGATTAAAATGTTTAAATAAATCAGAAAAACCTCCTTTTTCCTTCCTCTCTGCGAAAACGAACGTCTTAAAAGCAATTATTCCTATTTCTGCCGGAAAAGAAAATCTTACATGGGAGTTTTTTTCTGCCCGGACAGCAGACGAAGCAGAAAACATTTACGCATTGTTAAAAAGTAAAAATCTAAGCTGGAGTAAGCGCGCTCGGGGGGAATTCTCTTCCATAAAGAACGAGTTAAACGAAGGACATCTGGTAATATTTAAAAGTGACCTCGACTATAAAATTGCGGGCGGGGTCGCCGGCAGAATAAAAGATTACTGCAAAAAACCGGTTTTTATAATCTACTCTGTGGATTCTAAAATCAGAGGCGAAGGAAGAAGTCCCGAGGGTTTCGACCTTCTTTCGGTACTTAATGAGGTAAAAGACTTACTAATAGATTACGGCGGTCACAAGTGCGCATGCGGGTTTGAACTTAAAAAAGGCAAAGAAGAAGAATTTAAAGAAAGAACCGAAGTCCTTTTAAAAAAATACAAGGCAAAGAATACATACGATTCAAAATTAAATTTGAGCGAAGTAACGGAAGATTTAAAAAATTTGATAAATAAAATGGAACCGTTCGGCAATTGTAATCCTCCGCCTGTTTTCCAGATCGATAACGTAAACTATGAAAAAGAGGGAGAAGAATTTTTTCTTTCCAACGGAAAAACGAAACTAAAACTCACCGGGGTAAGAGAAATGCCTCCTCCATCCAAAAAGGTTAATGCTTATTTGGAAATAAAAGGAGGAGAAATAACATTAAAAAGATGGGAATGGATAAAAGAATAAAACTTGATAAAAATCTTCTCATTCTTCTCGCCCTGCTATTAGTGGCAGGAGCTTTTCTCCAATATACGGCTAATTATCCGGGAGACCAGACGTTCTTCAAAAACCATCTAATGTGGATTGGAATATCTCTACTCGTCGGTTCTCTCATTCTTTTTTATCCCCTCAACGGATTAAAGGATATAGCATTAATACTATACTTAATAGGCATAGCCCTCCTTCTTATTGTTCCTTTCTTACCTAAAAGCGATGGGAGATGGATAAAAATAGGGGGTTTCCAGTTTCAACCTTCTGAAGTAACGAAACTTTTCTTTATAATATTCATGGCAAAAATTCTATCAAAAATAGAACATAAAAAGGTAAACATGCGAGACCTCAGATTACCCATTATAATCACAGCAATACCTGTACTTCTTGTTTTTATAGAACCGGATATCGGAACATCTGCAATTTTCCTTTTTATTTTTCTGGGTACGGTGGGAACTCTTAATATAACTATACCGCGGTATATACTTTTTGCATCTCCGCTCATTTCGTTTTTATGCGGATTCCATCTGATTTCCTGGATATTATTTATGATAATGCTCATAGTGACAATAATACTCTCGGATCTGGATCTCCAATCTTCCATAGGCGTTTTTCTTTTGAATTTAGCTATAGGAGCATCAACACCAATTATCGATATTTTCCTGAAACCTTACCAGAAAGACAGGCTTTTAAATTTTTTAAATCCCTCTCTGGACCCGACAGGAGCAGGATGGCAGTTACTGCAATCCAAAATATCTATAGGGTCGGGAGGAATAATCGGAAAAGGATACCTCGGCGGGTCAATCAAAAACCTCGGTTTTTTACCTCAAACCAGAACAGATTTTATCTTTGCTGTTTTAGGAGAAGAATTCGGGTTTCTGGGAACTTTTGCCATTATTATTCTATTCACTCTATTTCTTTTAAGAATTCTTCACATCGCACAACACGCGCAAAGACCTTTCGGGAGGTATCTCGCCTACGGAATTTTCTTTTATTTCCTATCACAGATAACGGTAAACATCGCGATGACAGTGGGTCTTCTGCCCGTCGTGGGGTTACCTCTTCCGTTTCTAAGTTACGGAGGCACTTCGCTTTTAGTTTCAATTGTTTCGGTTTCTCTCCTTATTTTAGTTAAGAATGAATCCATTGTTTAGACTCCTGGGCGATTTAGAAAATTTTATCTTCCCCCCTTTTTGTCCTATTTGTGATAACAAATTAAAAAGAACAGATATAATATGCCAGAGATGTTTCGATAAAGTTTACTTTGTTTCCCGGAAAAAATGTAAAATTTGCGGAAAACCAATAAAGTCGGGTAAATTTTGCGCGAGCTGCCGGAAAGAAAATCCTTTCTTTGATTTTGTAATAAGCTGCGGCAGTTACGTACCTCCATTCTCGGACATAATAAAAATCTTCAAATACCGTAACAGACCTTCACTTTCCAAAAAGCTGGCAAGGAAACTATATTCCCATTACAGTTCCCGGAGCGCCGTAAGAAATATAAATTATTTGACCTGGGTACCTATGACAAAGCCCGAGAAAAGAGAAAGAGGATACAATCAGAGCCAACTTTTGGCAGAAGAATTCTCGCAAATTTCTTCACTCATAAGTACTAATATTCTTTGCAAAGCAGCTAATATTCCTTCTCAAACAGCTTTGCCTTATGAAAAAAGACTCATAAACGTTAGAGGTGCTTACAAAATAAGAGAAAAGGCATTAAAAAGTTTTAAAGGCAATCCTGAAAACGGTATTATACTTATTGACGATGTTTTAACAACAGGGGGCACTCTAAACGAATGCGCCAGAAGACTAAAAGAAGCAGGTTTTAAAAAAGTCGTCGGACTAGTTCTTGCTATTTCGCCTTAACTAATCTGGTAAATTGAGCTTTTTTTCTTGCTGCCGTGTTCCTATGGATAACTTTTTTCTTAACAGCTTTATCTACTACTGAATAAGCTAACTTTAGAAGTTCTTCTTTCTTTTTAGGGTCTTTTTCTTCCTTCAATTTTCTGGTGATGTTCTTGATCCTTGTTTTAATACCCTTATTTCTTTTTCTGTCTTCCTCTGCTAATCTAACCCTTTTCTTTGCTGATTTTATATTTGCCACTAAACCTCCTGATAAATTTTTAATATTTAAGGCGGCACCCGGATTCGAACCGGGGGATAACGGTTTTGCAGACCGTTGCCTTTCCACTTGGCTATGCCGCCGACAAAAAAAGAGCGGGAAACGGGATTTGAACCCGCGACTTTCACCTTGGCAAGGTGACGCTCTCCCACTGAGCTATTCCCGCCCCTCGCTAAATATATTTATACCTCTATTTTTGTCAAGTCTTATACCCATACCAAAGATTAATTCACCGCAAAGACGCAGAGGTCGCAAAGAAAAACAAAATCTCACACGGAGGGCACAGAGTTTTCTTATTATTTAACTAAATCCCAATCCCCAAATCCTAAATCCTATTCTTTGACTCAAGACTCAAGGCACAGGACTCACGACTCAGATTTAAAGAATCTGCTATTCCTCAATAATAATTGCGTCCGTCGGGCAGGAATCCGCAACTTCTTCACAATCGCATCCATTGCATTCGCCATCGTCTACAACTTGAGCCTTGCCTTCATCGTCAAATTCAAATACTTCAGGACAGGTCTGGACACAAACGCCGCAACCGATACATAATTCTTTATCCACTTTCACTAGCATTATTATTTCTCCTTTTTAAAATTTTTAAAGTAACATTTCGATATACCAAAAATATTGATTTAGTCAACCCCGAAAATCTTTTTTAATAAAAATAATTATTAAAAAAGATAGTCCAAAGTCATGAGTCCAGAGTCGAAATTAAATTCCAACCCCTAAATCCCCAAAAAATAATTGGACCACAGAGAACACGGAGATTTTTTTGAGTACTGTTAGCTGTCGGCTTTTAAACTAATCCTAAATCGTACTCCAAATGATGCACAGATTGATAACGCAAGATAAGTTTTTGACTTGACTAAATTAGAGTATTCTATTTAATATTATTTAAAGGGGAAATGCAAATGTTTGAGAGGATTACTATAAATCCTGAAATATGCGAGGGGAAACCTTGCATCAGAAATAAAAGAATTACCGTAGCCATAATTGTCAGATTGGTTGCAGGCGGAATGAGCTTTAAAGAGATAATTAAATCTTATCCTTATCTGGAGGAAGAAGATATAAAAGAAGCCCTCGAGTATGCAGCCTTATAAAAAAATCAATTAATTACAGTACAATAACTACAAATTTCCATAAAAAAACAAAAGAGTCCCCATCAAACTGCGTAACTTAGGATTTCAACTTCTGCAGTTTTATCGATATGATCGAGAATCTCGTCAACTTTTTCCATGACGGAATCTTCGATAACATACTCATCACAATTCGTGCACTGCAAAACGGGCAATTGTTTAATAATAACAATACTATCATTTTCAATTTTAAATGGTAAATCAGTAACAATTCTTTCTAATTTACCACCACATTTATTACAAGTCATTTCTTTCTCCTTGTTTTTAAATCTTTTCCCCACTTATCAAAAGAGGGTCTATAAGCTGTAATAATCGTTATACTATCATTTTCCAAATCGGTTCCTATCTGTACATGTATAACTTCTTTCTCATATTCAGCATAAATCAGATAACTAGGCAAGAATCTATCTTCTGGATACTCTTCTATTATTTCGTAAGTATCTACAGAAGATATTATTTTCTCTCTCTTAATAGATCTGCCTTTCAGTCTCATATTCACATGATATGTCCAATATATTCTGCGACGCCTAACACAGGATTTAATAAAGTCTAAAACTCGATTATCCATTATTTACCTATTATTTTACTTTACTCAAAGTAAAAGTCAAGCCGACAAGTATCTAGCAAATCAGTTTAAAAACAAAAACACCCTTGTGGAATAGAAGTAGCGTTGGGGTTCGTCCCCAACAATAAAATAATTTCACACAAAGCACACTGAGACACAGAGAAACAACAAATAGCCGGAATTACACGAATTATTTTAAAGTAATTGAACCACAGAGCACACCCTGAACGGTTGTTCCTCCCTACAGGGCAAGCAGATCATCACAAGATTTTTTATTTGTTTCTAACTCCATAAACCCAACGAACCCTACGAACTCGATAAACCAAAACAACATCTCACATGTAAAACATGTAGTAAATGTAGTTGTTTTTAAACTCAGCACTCGGTACACGGCACTCCGCACTCTGTTACTTCCAACTCTCTAACGATTACAATCTTGACAAACTTGCTATTTCTTATATCTTTTATGCGCTGGCCCCATCGTCTAGCCCGGTCTAGGATGCATGGTTCTCAGCCATGTGACAGGGGTTCAAATCCCCTTGGGGCTACCATTTTCTTACTGGGGTGTCGTCTAATGGCAAGGCACAGGACTCTGGATCCTGCTATCGGGGTTCGAATCCCTGCACCCCAGCCATTCTTTAAGATTTTTCGAACACCAATTACCACCCGCGCTCCACCAGCTATGCTCGTCCGCCTCGCACGATGGCGCTCGGCGACCTCGCTTTGAAG
>JAFGHJ010000022.1 GCA_016930175.1 Caldifarciminota bacterium | reverse complement strand
TTATCCCATAAAACGTTATCACAATCTTCTTTCGAACAAGGGTAAAAAATCCTTCCTTTTTTGGATTTTCTTTCAATAAATTCGCCTTTACCGCACTTATGACATTGAACGCCGGTAGAAACCGGGCCACTCCAATCACAGCGGGGATAATTGGCACAGGCTTTGAATCTTCCGAACTTACCCTGCCTTAGAATTACCTTTCCTCCGCATTTTGGGCATTTTTCATCAAGAATGTCATCAGAATGAGGTTCGATATAGCCTTCACAATCTTCAGGATAACCCGGACAGGCAAGAAATTTGCCGTAACGTCCCCATTTAACTATTAAATTCTTACCGCATTTAGGACATTTTTTTTCGGTCTTCTCGCTTATACTATCTCTGATTTCAGGAATCTTTTCCTCGACTGAATCCACGTAGTTTTTGAAAGAATTATAAAATTCTGCTATAGAACTCTGCCAGTCCTCTTCCCCCTTCTCTATTTTATCCAGGGTTTCCTCCATAGAAGAAGTGAAATCGCAATTTATTATGGTAGAGCCAAAATTCGAAACAAGCAATTTATTTACAATTTTACCTATTTCCTGGGGTACGAGATATCCTTTAATTTTTTTTATGTAGTTTCTTACCGAAAGAGTCGATATGGTAGGAGAATAAGTGCTGGGGCGTCCTATACCTCTTTTTTCCATTTCTCTGACCATTGTAGCTTCCGAATATCTCGCAGGCGGCTCTGTTGTCTTCTTTTCATCTTCGAGTTTCTTAAGTTCAAGTGGGTCGCCCACTTCCATTAAAGGTATGTTGTTCTGTTCTTTCGGAGGGGTAAGTATTTTATAAAATCCATCGAATTTCAAATTTTTCGAAGAACCTTTAAACTCATAAGAAGAAGCTTCTGCTATTACCTTACGTGAATCAAAAACCGCATCTTCGAACTGGCTGGCCAGGGCTCTCTCCCATATAAGCTTATAAAGCTTATATTCATCGGGCTTTAAATACTCCTTAATAGATTCTGGCGTTTTGTTTATATCTGTGGGTCTAATAGCTTCATGAGCTTCCTGAGCGCCCTTTTTTGACTTAAATATGTTGGGTTTTACCGGCAGATATTGGTCTCCATATTTATCTTTAATAAATTCTCGCATACTATCTTCCGCGTCTTTGGAAAGCCTAAAAGAATCTGTCCTCATATAAGTAATAAGCCCCATAGTACCATCCGAAAGCTCAATACCTTCATATAAACGCTGCGCAATATACATTGTCTTCCTTATCGGAAATCCAAAATTATTGGAAGCAGCTCTCTGCAGGGTACTTGTTATTAAAGGAGGAAAAGCAGATTGTTTAACATCTTCTTCTTTAAATTCTTTAACCTTAAAACTGGCGCCTTTCAAATCCTTTTTTATCTTTTTCGCTTCTTCTTCGCTCGCGACTTTTGCTTTCTTTCCGTCAATTCTGTCAAGTTCCGCCTCAAATTCGCCGTTAGGGTGAATGAAAAGCCCTTTAAAAACCCAGTAATCTTCAGGAACAAAATTATCTATCTCCTCTTCTCTTTCACAAATGAGACGAAGCACTACGCTCTGAACTCTACCGGCTGACAATCCTCTTTTAATTACCTTCCACAGCAAAGGACTAATCTTATAACCTACCAGCCTGTCCAGGATTCTCCTTGCTCTTTGAGAAAAAACCTTATTCATATCAATATCGCCCGGTTCATTAATTCCTTTATTTATTCCGTTTTTAGTCATCTCATAGAACAAAACTCTCTCAGGCGTTACAGGAAGTTCTTCCTTCAAATGATAGGCGATTGCTTCCCCCTCCCTGTCCGGATCAGTCGCTATATAGACTCGCTCACTTTTTTTGCTTTCTTTTACTATATCCTTAACTATTTTTCCCTTACCCTTTATTATTTTGTAATCCGGACTGAAACCATTATCAATATCTATACCCATCTTACTCTTGGGAAGATCCTTGATATGACCCATAGTCGCCATAACCTTTGTTTTCTTAAGGTAATTGGTTATTGTCTTTGCTTTTGCCGGTGATTCAACTATTATTAAATCCATTTTTTTAGCCACAAAGGCATAAAGAACACTAAGTTTTTATAATTTATTTTTGAAAACAATTTATTCATCCAACACTCCTTTGTGTCTTCGTGTCTTAGTGGCAGTATTTTCATTCAAAAAACTAATAAGTTTTTTCATATCATCATGAATCGGCGCGGTAAACCGCATTTTTTTCTTCTTCACCGGATGAGTAAAATCAATATATGCAGCGTGAAGAGCCTGCCTATCAATAATCTCCATTATCTTATCAAAAAGGCTCGTATAGTCAAGCCCTATACTTCTTAAAATTCTTTTATCTCTCCCCCCATAATCCCCGTCACCAATCACAGGATAACCAAAATGAGAAAGGTGTACCCTGATTTGATGAGTCCTTCCGGTTTCAAGCATAACCTTGAGTATTGAAGCAAAACCATACGAATATAGAACTTTAAATTTCGTAATAGAATCTCTGGAATGTAAAGGAGTAACCGCCATCAGCTTCCTATCGAAGGGACTTCTGCCTATTGGAGAACTAATTTCTCCTTCTTTCATCGGAGGTTTCCCCCAAACAACCGCAAGATAAATTTTCCGAACTTTTCTCCTTTGAAACTGGTCTGCGATTTTAGCGTGAACCCTTTCACTTTTCGCAAATACTATAACACCAGTAGTATCTTCATCAAGTCTATGAATAACTCCGGGTCTATCCAGAGCAGAACCTTTTGACAGGTCTGAACAATGGTACAGAAGTGCATTAACCAGAGTTCCATCCGAGTTGCCTTTCGCCGGATGCACCACTATTCCTTTTTGCTTATTTAATACAATAATATCTTCATCTTCATAGATAATTGAAATAGGTATATTCTGGGGTTTTATTTCAAAAGGCTTAGGGGCTTTATAAAACACCTCAATCATATCTCCCTTTCTTACCTTGTAAGACGGTTTCGTTCTTTCTCCGTTTACAAGAATATCTTCATCTTTAATTTTCTTATTTATTTTACTTCTACTGAAAGGGAGACTACTTTTAGATAAATATGTATCAAGTCTTATGCTATTACTTCGAACCTCTTCCCTCCACACATCGGTAGTCCCAGCATCCTCGCTTTTTTTATCTTCCATAGAAAGCATCTAATATAGAGAATAAAAATCCAGACTCGAAACTCGAAACCTTGAACACGAAACTCACTTAAGCCCGAGTGCTTCTTTTTGTTTGGTAATAAGGTCTTTTATCGCTTCTTTACCTTCCTCAATTAATTGATCAAGGTCCCCTTGTTTTATGGGCTTTCTCTCTGCCGTACATTGAATCTCGATCAAATTCCCATCCTCATCCATCACAAGATTAACATCGGCGTCTGCGCCTGAATCTTCCTCAAAATTAAGGTCGAGCAATACTTCGCCATTAATAATACCTCCAGATACAGCCGCAACCCAGCGCTTCAAGGGAATCTTCCTTATTTCCTTCGTTACAACCATCTGACGGAAAAGCTCATAAACCGACACTATTCCGGCTGTTACCGAAGCTGCTCTAGTCCCTCCGTCAGCTTGGACAACATCACAATCTACAATAATGGTCTTTTCACCCAATACGTTTAAATCGAACGCTTGTCTTAAGGACCGCCCAATCAATCTCTGAATTTCGTAATTTCTGCCGGATAAACCATTTCTTTCTCTGTTCACCCTCGAATTGCAGCTTTTAGGCAACATGCCGTACTGGGCGGTTATCCAACCTTGCCCTAAACCTTTAAGAAAGGAAGGTACCGAATCATTAATAGTGGCAGAAACAAGAACAATTGTATTACCCTGTTCTATAAGGACTGAAGCGGGAATTAACTTAAGGTAGTTAACTTTAATTTCGACCGGTCGTATTTTATGCTTTCCCTTTTTCTTCCTGGACATTCCTGCTCTTATCTCTCATCGATATATTCCCATCAATCATCACACCTTCATCGACAACTAACTTTTTACATTTCACATCTCCATTTATTACCGCGGAAGCATGAAGAAGAACACAATTTTCCGCACATATCTGACCGGTACATTTGCCGGAAATATTTGTTTCCTTAGCTCTGATATCTCCTTCAATCACTCCGGTTTCACCAACAATAACCGCTTCAGTAGCCTCGACCTCTCCTTTCAATTTTCCGTCTATTCTAACAGAACCGTTTATTCTTATTTTTCCATCAACTGTAGATCCTTTATGAAGAACATTCATTATTGCGTCTTGTCGCATATTTACCTCCTGATAAGTAAATAATCAATTGGGTTAACCCATTTACCTTGCATTTGTACACCATAGTGCAGATGGGGAGCATCACTTCTTCCGCTATTACCGGATAGAGCAATCAACTGGTTTTTCTTAACCACCGCTCCTTCCTTAACCATAATTTCACTTAAATGACTATAAATTATTCCAAAACCCTCATCGTTAAGAATCTCCAGTGTCGTCCCGAGATATTCTCTGTCTCCTGTAAAAGTGACCGTTCCCTCCATAGTAGCATAAAGGGACGTCCCTTCCTTTAAAGATATATCTATCGCATTATGATCTGCAGAAAACTTTTTGGTTATCCAACCCTCTGTGGTAGGCAAAATATTCGGAACGAAATCCTGTAAGCGAATAGCCTCTGTTTCCATCGTTCCTTCTTCATCGCCTCCGTATGCCTCAGGGGTCAATTTCTCTTTCTCCGCCTCAAAAAACTCCTCAAGCGAAATTTCAAGACCAAGAGATTTATTTAACTTGTCTGCAAAATCATATAACTTCTTCATCTTATTATTTAATTTTTCTATCTCCAGTTCCCTGTTTTCAAGATGCGCTATTTTGTTTTTCAATAAAGTGTACTCTGCCTTGTCCACAATCAGTCTGCCAATATTCACAGATAAATATAAAATTGTCGCTATTATCAAAAAAAGAAGCGACCCCCACAATATTATCATCTTTCCTGAAAGATGTATTTCTTTTACTTCACCGTCTTCCGGAATAATCTGTACCGTATACTTTTTAATTCCCATCACTCACCCTAAAAATCCCTATTTCTTTCCTTTTATGATATTATAAATTCTCTCTAAATCCTGATCCGAATAAAACTCTATTATCAATTTATTCCTTTTTTTCCCTGTCTCTATTTTTACTTCGGTATTAAACAAATACATAAGTTCTTCTCGTAAATCTTTATATTTCAGAGGAAATTCTCTTCTTTTCTTCTTCACTCTAGAAGCCTTCTCGGCTTCCCTTACTGTCTTCTCTCCTTTTATGATATTTTCCAATTCTTTTAAAATTTTACTTTCATCTTTAAGACCTAAAAGAGCTCTTGCATGACCTTCAGTTATTTTATTTTCAGATAACGCTTGCTTAACCTCCTCGGGAAGTGAAAGTAATCTCATCTTATTGGTTACTGTAGTCCTTGCTTTTCCGACTCTGTCTGCTATCTCCTCCTGAGAAAGATTAAATTCCACATTCAAGTTATAGTAAGCATTAGCTTCCTCTATTGGGTTTAAATCTTCCCTCTGTATATTTTCAATAATTGCAATTTCGAGAACTTCTCTGTCGGAAAGCCGTCTAAAAACTGCAGGTATTTCTTTAAGATTTGCTCTCTTCGCTGCCTCAAAACGGCGGTGTCCATATACTAATTCATATTTATTCTCGTCAACTTTCCTAAGTAGAACAGGCTGCAAAATCCCATTCTGCTTTATTGAAGCTACCAGATCCTTCAAATCTTCCTCATTAATTTTCTTCCTCGGCTGTAAAGGAGAATGAAAGATTTTCGATATAGGTACCTTATCTTCCTCTACCGCAGGTATAAGGGCATTAAATCCTTTGCCAAGCGCCCGTCTTGCCATTCCTTCTTATTACCTCCTCCGCAAGCATTCTGTAAACCTCCGCACCTTTAGATCTTAAATCATAATCAAAAATATTTTTACCGTAACTCGGAGCCTCTGCCAATTTAACGTTTCTGGGTATTATTACCTCATACACCTTATCCCCGAAATATTTACAAACCTCATTCGTAACTTCATGTGCAAGATTTAATCTTATATCAAAAAGCGTCAACAAAACTCCTTCAATAGTCAACCGGGAATTCAACTCTCGCTGAATATTTCTGACAGTATTTAAAAGCTTACTTAAACCCTCCATCGCATAAAATTCAGCCTGAATCGGAATCAAAACAGAGTCCGCCCCAACCAGAGCATTTACAGTAAGTAAACCAAGTGACGGAGGCGCGTCGATCAAAATAAAATCGTATTCTCTTTTGAGAGGCATTATCTTTCTTTTTAATTGCATTTCTCTCCCTCTAACCCCTACAAGTTCAACTTCAGCTCCAACGAGAGAAATATCCGAGGGAATAATGTCAAGATTTTCGATATTCGTTTTCTTTATAATTCTCTTAGGATCTTTGCCCTTGACCAGTACGTCATATATAGTCGGGGATATACCAGTAAAACCTAAACCACTTGTAGCATTTGACTGGGGATCCATATCAACGAGAAGACAACGCTGGTTGTAAAGTGCAAGAGCAGCACCTAAATTTATTGCAGTTGTAGTCTTGCCCACACCACCTTTCTGGTTAACTATCGAGATACTCTTTCCCATATTGATTTAGAGAACTTCTGCAACAGGACGAGATGAGAAGAACACTAAATTGTCACCCTCTCTGGAAACCACTATTTTATTTCCTTTTTTCCACTTTCCTTTTAAGAACCCTTCTGCTAATTTATCCTCTAAATGTCTCTGCATAACTCTCTTCAGAGGTCGAGCTCCATATTCCAGATCAAAACCCTTTTCTATTAAGAACTCTTTTGCCTCATCTGTAAGAGAAATTTCAAAACCTTTTTCCTCAACTCGTTCCCTTACCTCATTGAAGAATATATCTACGATAGAAACCATAGTTTCCCGATAAAGTGACTGAAAAACGACACTTTCATCTATTCTGTTTAAAAACTCCGGACTGAATCTTTCTTTAATCTCTTCGAGGAGATAATCTTTCATCTCCGCATATTTGATTCCCTTATCAGGTTTTTTAAAACCGACGTATGTTCCACGCATTATCTCCTTAGTTCCTATATTTGAAGTCATAATAATAACAGTATTTTTAAAAGAAATCTTTCTGCCATAGGCATCCGTAAGTATACCTTCATCAAAAACCTGAAGAAGAACATTATAAACATCAGGATGAGATTTCTCTATTTCATCCAAGAGAATCACAGAGTACGGTCTTCTTCTGACAGCCTCGGTTAAAATTCCACCTTCATCATATCCAACGTACCCGGGAGGAGCCCCTATTAACTTGGAAACATTAAACCTCTCCATAAATTCACTCATATCAATCCTAATCAAAGCTTCTTCTGTATTAAAAAGAAACTTTGCAAGTTGTTTTGCCAGTTCTGTTTTCCCCACTCCAGTAGGACCAAGAAAGAGAAAAGCACCTAAAGGCCTCCTCAAATCACGTAAGCCCGCCCTGCTTCTCCTGATTGCTTTAGAAACCACTCTGATTGCTTCATCCTGACCCACGAGTCTCTTCTTAATTTCATCTTCCATAGAAAGAAGTCGCTCTGTCTCTTCTTCCCTGAGTCGTTTTAGAGGAATTCCGGTCCAGAGTGAAATAACTTCTCTTATATCATCTTCAGTAACTTCAACCCTTTGAAGCGCTCCATACCTACCCCAATCTTCCAGACTTTTCTCCAATTTGCCTTCTATTTCATCCCTTCTATCTCGCAATTCGATAGCAACTTCATATTTCCCTTCTTCCCTGGCTTTAAGCAATTCATCCTTGACTTTACGTAGCCCTTCCTCCAATGATACAATTTCATCAGGTACCTTTGTCTCCCTTAGCCGCACCTTTGCTCCCGTTTCATCCAGAACATCAATCGCTTTATCAGGAAGATTCCTATCCGCAATATATTGACAGGAAAGTTTTACCGCTGATTTGATTACTTCGTCGGTATATGTAACTTTATGAAAATCCTCATATTTACGCTTAATACCATCTAGTATATCTATCGTTTCATTTATAGTGGGAGGGTCTATAAGAATCATCTGCAATCGACGCTCGAGAGCGCCATCCTTTTCTATATATTTTCTGTACTCCTCCGTGGTTGTAGCTCCAATTGTTTGAATTTCTCCTCTGGCTAAAACAGGTTTCAACATATTAGAAGCATCTATGGCTCCTTCTGCCGCTCCGGCACCTACGATAGTATGCATTTCATCGATAAAAAGAATATTTTCGGAATCCTTTAACGATTCCAGTATTTGCTTCAATCTCTTTTCGAATTGACCCCTATATTTCGTTCCGGCTATAACAGAAGCGAGATCCATGGAAAGAATCTTCTTATCCTGCAACATCTTGGGTACTGCACCGACAACAATCCTCTGCGCGAGACCTTCAACTATCGCAGTCTTACCAACCCCGGGCTCACCAACAAGTACCGGATTATTCTTCTTTCTTCGACACAAAGTTTGAATAACCCTCTCCATCTCGGATTCCCTGCCAATTACAGGGTCAATCCTGCCTCTCTTTGCAAGATCAGTAAGGTCCCTGGTATAGAATTCCAGAGATCTATCAACAGAGCCTTTAGATTTTTCCTTATCCTTTTCGCTTGTTTTTTCCTTATCAAAAAGATCAAGTAACGTCTGTTTCGCCAAATAGTAGTCCAGTTCTTCCGGTTTTAGAATTTCAATAAAAGAACCTTCTTTTGCCTTAAGTAAAGAAAGCAAAAGGTGCTCTGTACCTATTATTTGCCTGCCGAGCATTAGAGCCTCTTCCTTTGCCTCCTCAAGAATATTAAGAGAATCCTCAGACAATCCAATAGGCTGTTCCACAATAAACATATCTTCATTACTTTTAACGAGTCTCAATATTCGATTCTCAAGTAACTCAATATCTACTCCCACCTCTTCAATTACGGTAACCGCAATGTTATTTCCGTGTTTCAATATAGCAAGCAAAAGGATAACAGGTGTTACTTCACCCAACCCCGCTTCACGTGTCAAATCCTTTGATATTTTTACAACATCTATAAGTTTTTTTGTAAATCTCTCATCCATAAACATATTTCTATCCTCCTAAATGATTCCTAATCAGCTTAGCTCTCAGTATATTTTCTTCCTGTTTATTAGTAACTTCTTCATTCAAAACTCTTAAGTGCCCTGGAAGGGCCTGAAAAAGCCATTTATTCAAATCCGTAATCTTAATATCCCTTACAATACCTAAACTCACACCAAGTCTTACTGCGGCAGTCAAATTAAGGAAGTCGGTAACAGATAAAATCCTCGCATTCTTCAATATACCATAAGACCTCCAGATTTTATCCTCTGTCTCATATCCTACTTTTTGAGTTAAATATTCTCTACTACTTACTTCCCCATCAATTACACTTTTAATCTTTTTTTCGAACATTTTAAGAATTTCTTCTTCAGAAACACCCAGCGTAAATTTATTGCTTACTTCAAAGTAACTTCCCTCAACAGTTTCACCTATATTAAAAAAACCCCCTATCGAGAAAAGAGAATCTTCGAGGTCGTCAATAATATCTACAAATTTACCAGTAATAACAAGAGCAGGAAGATGAACTACTGCGGAAACCACCATGCCTGTTCCAACTTTCCCGGTCGAAGATGTAAAAAACCCGAATTCATTATCATACGCAAAACCGAATTCTTCGTTTAACTCATCATCTAAACTATCACACCGAATAAATGTTTCTTTAAGAGATAGTTCACCTGCGACGCATGATATTTTAATGTGTTCTTCAGAATTTAAAAGAACCTCATTATTCTGCAAATCATTTAAAGCCAAACCAAGAAAGCGACAATCCTTTACTTCATTTCTCGAGATGAAATTCCTCTCCGCAAAAAGCTCCTTTTCATCATCTTTCATATCCTTTAATGGAATAAGATTCTCAAAAGAAGAATTAGTTGATACGCCCTCAATAAGTAATTCCAAAAGTTCTTCTCTCTCTTTATCTGAATTTTTCTTATTAAAATTATATCCTCCTAAGTTACGATAAAGGGAAACCTTGGAAAACAAAACCATATCAGAATAAGGACCAACCTTTTCTAACCATACAGGCAGACTATCTAATAAAGAATCAATCATTTTTTTTCCTTATAGTTTTAAGTTCTTCCTTTCTTTCTTCAATCTTATCCCTTAACTTAACAGCTTCCTCGAACTTTTCATCCTCTACAAAATCATCCAGCTTCTTTTTCATCTCCAGGATTTCCTTTTTCACAAAAATAAGCTTACTATTTCCAACAGGTTCTTTTCCTTTATGCACAACGCCCAATTGCGATTCTTTAAGAAATATCTTAATCTGGTCCTTAAAACTCTTATAACATTGAACACATCCCAGATTACCGGAATCTTTATACTCCTTGAAAGTAAGACCACAGGAAGGACATGTTCCGCTTTTAGCTACAATAGCATCCTCTTTGTTTTTAATGTCTATACCTTTTTCTCTGGCACACTCTTCACAAATATTTATCTCCCTAACAGTATCAGAGTCTACTTCATAATACTTATATTTTGCATTATTAATTCCGCATAATTCACATTTCATTACGTTTCAATCTTCCTTCAATTAAATTATATGTTTTTTCACCCATTTTTGCAACCCTCTGATTATGACTGACTAGAACCACTGTCATTCCTCTTTCTTTATGAATTTTACTCAACATCTGCAAAATTACACTTGCATGTGCACGATCTAAATCGCCTGTAGGCTCGTCAGCAAGAAGCAATAATGGATGATTTATAATAGCACGAAGTACCGCAACCCTTTGCCTTTCTCCTCCCGAAAGAGTCCTGGGTTTGGCATAAATCCTGCCGCTAAGATCCACCAGAGCTAACAACTTTTCCGCCTCTTTATAAGCTTTTCCAATGGTACTGCCCTTTATCAAAAGTGGTATAGCTAAATTTTCCAATACGGTAAAATCAAGAAGCAGGTGATGAAACTGAAATATAAATCCTATTTTCTCATTTCTTATCTTTGCAAGTCTCTGATCCGGATATTTATAAAGAGACTTCCCTTGAAGAATAACTTCTCCACTATCAGGATGAAGTAAACCGCCCAGAATGTGAAGGAGTGTGCTCTTCCCGGAACCTGAAGGACCACTTATGGTAATAAAATCACCTTCTTCGATTTCTAAATTAACATCTTGCAAGACACTTATTTCTTCTTTCCCGGATAAAAAACTTTTTTTAACATCCCTAAGCGCTGTTATAACATTACTCATTTCTTATAGCCTCAACAGGATCAAGTCCGGCCGCTTTCTTTGCCGGATACAAAGCCGCCAGCAGAGATAAAGCTATAGCCGAAAATATTACCAAAAGAAAATCGAACAACTGCATCTCTACTGGTAGTTTGGTGAGAAAATACACATCCGAAGGCAAATCGATAAACTTATACTTCCCCAGAAGAAAACATAGAATCCATGCGATAAATACTCCGAAAAACGCACCACCTCCACCCACAATCAGACCATCTATCAAGAATATTCTGGTAATCGAAGAAGCAGAAGCACCCAGTGCTTTAAGAATTCCTATTTCTCTCATCTTCGCCAGCACTATCAGAACCAAAGAAGAAACAATATTAAAAGCTGCGACAATTATTATTAAAGTTAGTATTATAAACATTACTTTTTTTTCAATTTCCAGAGCTCTTAGAAGTATCCTGTTTCTTTCCATCCAATTCAGTACTCGGTATGGATAACCGAGTTTAGCGACAATATCTATAGCAAGATCGGGAGCATCGTAGGGATCATCAACTGTAAAATCTATACCCGTAACTCCATCGATCCCAAAAAGACTTTTCGAATTTTCAAGTGACATTATAGCAAGCGTTGCATTGTACTCGTACATTCCCATATCGAAAACCCCGGAAAGGATATAATCCTCCGCTGGAAGAAGAAAGCCAAAAGGTGTAGGAGCAGAAGAAAAAGGAGCCGAAATTGTTATCGTATCTCCTACATGAGCCCACAGTCTTTTAGCGAGGTAATTTCCAAGAACAACCCTTCTACCTGAAAGATCGAATTCTCCTATTTCAATATTCTTAGGAATATCCGAAACAAGATAAAAGGAATTAGGGTCAACTCCTCTTATTATAGCTCCATCTGTTTGATTATCATGTTTTAAAAGCGCTTTTTCGAAAATATAAGGTGTCGCTTCTCGAATCTGAGGCACACTTTCCTTCAAAGTGTCCACGACTTCCTGCCAATTTTTAATGGATTTTTGATCTATTGTTAAAACTGTAAGAGGAGCGCTGGCTCCCAGAACTTTGTTTTTTAAATCGGTCTGCATACCATTCATTACAGACATGACAACTAAAAGCGTGGCAACTCCTAAAGTGATACCTCCGGCTGCGAAAAGCGTTATTAAAGATCTAAAACCTTCTCCTTTCCGAATTCGGATATACCTTTTAGCGAGAAAATATTCAATATTAAACAGCTTTTTCATATAATCAGTATATCCTCTTTACCCTTTTGAGCAAGGGGGTAATGTGTATCATTGCATTGAAATTCAAATAAATACGATTAAAAATAAACTATAGATATTTCCCTTTCTTCGTACATTAAATATCAAAAATTAAAAATCAAAAAAACACAGAGCCCACCTCTCATAACCCCAAAATTTTTAACCACAGAGAGCACAGAGTTTTTATTTGTTTTTTTCTCTGTGTTCTCTGTCTGGTTTATTTATTTCTCCAGACTATCCAAAAAATCCTTAATCCCAGCCATATATACATCTTTTGAATCCGGGATACAAGAATTATGGAATCCTTTAATCTTAAGAAATTTCTTGGGTTCGCATGCCTTCTTAAATAACTTTTCCCCATGACGAAAAGGTATCAAATTATCATCCTCACTGTGTATGATTAATTTAGGAATTTTGATACCTTTTATCCTTTTTATGGATTCAAGCCTATTCGATATCATAAACCTCGGAAATTTGAAACCAAAGAAATCATAACTTAAATCTTGAGCGGAAGAAAAGGAACTATCAACTATTAAACCTCTAAAATCTTTAAATAAACTCGCAAGAAATATCGCAACAACACCTCCGAGAGACCTCCCGAAAATAATAATATCTTTATTTTTATATCCCCTGCTCTTAAGATAATCATAGGCACCTAAGGCATCATTATACAAACCTTCCTCAGAGGGTATTCCATTACTCCTGCCAAAACCTTTATAATCGAAGATAAAAACATTATACCCAAGTGAATATAACTCTTGAATTATATCCAATCTCTGAGAAATATTGCCAAAATTCCCGTGACAGAAAAGAATAACTTCTTCGGAAGTTCCTTTAATAAACCAGCCGTTAAGCAAAACTTTATCGCGCGAGGAAAAATTTATGTCTTCAAATTCGATATTATAATCGTCAGGGAAAGCAACTAAATTATCTCCGGGGCGGTAAACCTTAGAATGCTCGTAATATTTAAGAGACAAATAGAGTAAAAAAACTAAAATTAAGAAAATAAAAAAAATCATTTAATGAGTATAAGAAACTCTTTACTTCTCGTCTTTACTCACACTTTTACTATTACTTTCTTTTTTCTTTCCCGCATCACCACTACCCTGCTTTTTATAATCTGTATGATAAAAACCCTCTCCTTTAAAAATAATACCCGCTCCAGCTCCAATCAATCTATGCAATTTTCCACCACATTTAGGGCAGACCTTTAAGGGCTCATCTGTCATATTTTGAAACTCTTCAAATATATACTTACACTTTAGACATTCATATTCATAAGTGGGCATTTAGCCTCCAATTTTAATAAAATATACCCACTAAAAACCTCCTGTCAAGCCCAACTCTACCTACCCGGTTTCACCACAGAGCACACAGAGATTTTTCTGTTGTTTAAAACCTAACCCCACCCGATAATCGGACGCAGATAAACGCAGATTAAAAAGATTTGTTATTATTTTTTCCAACACGAAACTCGAAACCCACAACTCGAAACATTAATTCACACCGAGAATACAGAGGAACAAATACAACAGAGAAAAAAAAGAATAATGTTGTTTAAAACCTACCTCATCACAGACCCATTCTGTCCTTTGTGTCTTGGTGACTCGGTGAATAAATTTTCTCATTTTTATTAGAGAACCAGAAAATAGATTTTTAACAAATTTTTATTATTATTAAAAAAAACCCTTGACAGATAGCCAAAAATACTTAAAATACTTATGAAACAATAAAAGGAGGCTATTAAATGAACAAGAAAGAATTAATTGATGCAATTGCGAAAGATTGTGGGTGCAAGAAATCTGAAGCCAAAACAATGACAGAAAGCCTTATAAACAATGTCATAAAGGCTTTAAAAAAGAGAGACCGTGTCGTTATCGTAGGCTTTGGAGTTTTTGACGTAAAACACAGAAAAGCAAGAATTGCCAGGAATCCCCAGAAACCGAATCAGACAGTTAAAGTTCCTGCCCGAAGTGTCCCTGTTTTCCGTGCAGGCAAAAGCCTGAAAGACGCGGTAAAGTAGTAAAAAAGTAAAATATTTAAAGATCTGGAACAACAAATAATCCAATCTTTAAGAAAAAACAGAGATTGGATTGGAGACGACACAGTTAAAATAAATAAAAACCAGATCGTGAGTACAGACTCATTTATAGAGGGAGTGCATTTCACTCCCTCTATTTTTTCTCCTTACAATATTGGCTACAAAGCACTGGCTTCCGCTTTATCTGACATTGCAGCCAGCGCAGGCAAACCAACATGGTATTTTTTAAATCTTGGAATCAAAAAGAATCAAACAAGAAAAGAAATCAATGATATTTTTCGAGGACTCCAATATCTTGAAAGGAAATATTCAGTTAAATTACTTGGCGGAGATACAGCAAGGTCTCCTTTTTTATTCCTAAGTATTACAGTCGGAGGAACAGCAAAAAAACCAATTACCCGCTGCGGGGCAAAAAAAGGTGATAAAATCTATCTCACGGGCAATATTGGCGGAGCAATTTTCGGTTTCATTGCTCTCCAAAAAAAGATAAAATCTACCATAACCAAATACCACTTAACCCCGGAAATAAGATGTGAAGAAGCCTTGAAACTAAACCGTAAATATCGAATAAATTCTATGATAGACATATCTGACGGATTATTAATAGACTCTAATCATATATCGGAAGAAAGCGGGAAAAAGCTCAATATAAACTTAAAAGAAATACCTATTTGTCCCGAGTGTAAAAAATTTGCCGAAAAATATTCCCTCGATTTAAAAGAAAACATCCTGACCTCCGGAGAGGAGTTCGAACTTTTATTTACCTCTCCCGATAACATAAAAGAAAAATTTGCACACAAAATCGGTTATGTTTCAAGCGGTAAAGGAGTGTACATAGACGGCAAACTCACCCCGCCGAGGGGATATAGACATTTTGAATAAAATGTTGAATTTTGAGTTTCGAATTTAAGGTTTCGCGTTTAGAGTAAAAAACCTTCTAAATCTGCGTTTATCTGCGTCCATTTTTTAGGATTTTGGATTTAGGGGTCGGGACTTAGGAAAAAACAATAAAAACTTTGCGTTCTTTGTGTCTTTGTGTGAGATTAATTTCGGGTTGGGGGTTGAGTGTTAACAACAAAAAATCTCTGTGTGCTTTGCTTGTTCTTTTTTATATGTGTACTCTGTGGTAAGATTATAGAAATAGTCGCGGGTTTGCTTTTAAATCGTAGCCTGAACGAATCCCTTCTTTTAAAAGTTTATATCCAAGAAATCCGACCATTGCTCCGTTATCGACTGTAAATTCGGCTTCAGGCGCGACCCACTCGACATCTAATTCTTGCAAACTTTTTCTTAACAATTTATTGGCAGAAACTCCACCCGATACAGCAACTCTCCTAATCTCAGTCATCTTAATGGCTCTCTTTAATTTAATAATCAATGATTCTATTGCCGATTTTTGAAAAGAAGCTGCTATATCAGCTATTCTATGAATTCTTTCTTCTTGAGACATATCGCGGTAAGTATATAGAACACTGGTTTTTAATCCGGAATAAGAAAAATTTAAGTTTTCAGGATCAGGCACGGGGAAACCAAAAGCATTTTTATTCCCCTTCTTGGCGAAACGCTCAATCGCAGGACCACCAGGGTAGCCAAGTCCGATGAGTTTGGAAACTTTATCGAAACTCTCGCCGCAGGCATCGTCAAGCGTTGAACCAAGAACCTCGTAATCTCTGAAATCATTTACTTTTGCAATCGAAGTATGCCCGCCGGAAACCAAAAGAGAAAGAAACGGCGAACGATATTCTTCTGCAGTAATAAATGAAGAATAAATATGAGCCTCAAGGTGATTAACACCTACAAAAGGCACTCCAAGGGAATAAGATAATCCCTTGGCAAAATTTAACCCTATTAAAAGAGAACACAGCAAACCCGGACCGTAAGTCACTGCAATACCTTCAATATCTTCTACTCTAATATTACCTTCTTCAAGAGCTTCCCTCGTCATTCCCAGAAGCTTTTCCGTATGCTCCCTGGAAGCTATTTCAGGAACGACTCCACCGAATTTACTATGGATCTCTTGAGAATAAATTTTATTGCATAAGATTTTACTACCTTGCATAAGAGCAACAGCAGTCTCATCACATGAAGTCTCCAAGCCTAATACTATCACTATCTTACTCTTATTTTATTCGGGAAAACCTCGATCAATGGGTTTTCTATAGTAATAGTTGTAAAAGCTCCTTTTGGGATAGAATCCGGCGATAAGTACTCTATATTGGAAACTAGGCTCTTAGGCCCCAGGATAGTAACCTTATCAGGCTCAAAAAGCATACCTTTTACAGAAGTTATACTGACCTCAGTTTTAATCAGCGAATCAAGCTCCACTTGAATAGAATCGGGAGACAGAATCTCATAATCTTCAACACCCAACAAAACAGGAAAAGCGAGTTTACTTTCATCAAGCTTTAACTTATAGGTACCGGGAAACTCATAAGAAAGCCTAATATTAGGATAAATTTTTTTTAACATATTATGCTGTCTTTTTTTTGCCTTTATTCTCATCTTGACCGAATCTGTTGAGGAACTCTTTACAATTAAATCTTTCTGAGTTTTTATCTGTAACGCAAAATTTCTCTCCATTTCAACAACTTCGTTAGTCTTTGCCAGAGACCAAAGGATAACCGCGATAATTAAAGATAATAAAAGCGTTATTATATTTTTTTTATTCTTAATTAAATCAAATCCCATCAATCTCTACCGGGACATTACCCTTTTCTATTCTTCCTATTTCTATACCCAAACCAATATCTTCCCTGCAAACCAAAACCAGCCCTATACCCATATTAAAAACAGAAAACATTTCCCTCTCCGGTATTTCCCCCTTCTCCTGAAAGAATCTAAAAAGCTTGGGAACTTCGAAACTACCGGGATCTATATAACAAGAAAGACCCTCCGGCAAAATGCGCGAAATATTGCCGTAAAATCCGCCTCCTGTTATATGAGCGATTCCTTTTACTTCATCTAAAAGAGGAAAAACTTCTTTATAGTAAGATTTATGAGGCACAAGCAATAAATCTCCCAGAACTCCACTCAATTCTTCTATATAGTCACCTAAAGAAAGCCCGGCTCTCTTTACAATAGCCCTTATAAGAGAATAACCATTCGTATGAAATCCTGAAGAAGGAAGACCAAAAACCTTATCTCCTTCCTCTATTTTGCTGCCGTCTATTATTTTATCCTGTTCGACTATACCTGTTATCTGAACCGCAAGATCAAATATATTATTTCCATATAAATCAGGCATCTCAGCAGTTTCTCCACCAATAAGAGAACATTCATTTTCCTTACAGGCAACCGCCATCCCTTTTACTACCTCAGTCATCACATCCTTATCAAGTTTACCTGAAGCAAAATAATCGAGAATATACAGAGGTCTTGCTCCCATCACCAGAATATCATTAACACAATGATTTACAATGTCATGACCCAGACCTTCATGATATCCATGCTCAATTGCCAGAAGAATCTTTGTGCCTACTCCATCGATAGAAGAAACGAGAACGGGCTTTTCATACCCTGAAGGGAGCTTATACGTTGCTCCAAAATGCCCCGGAGCATTCAGAACGTTACTTGTTAATGTATCTTTTATTAAACGCTTGACCTCCGAAAGCGCATCGTTCGCCTTTCGGATATCAACGCCTGCATCTTTATACAGCATTTAATGTTTCTTGGCTTCCCCCAGATAACGTTTTGCCTGGGCGTGACTCGGATCTGCTTTAAGAACCTGCTCGAAGTACCTTATAGCTTCTTTATAATTCCCGTCAAAATAAGCACTCAAGCCTTTAGTATAAAGATCCGCAATTTGTTGTTTGGTTAAAGAAGGTTTCTTTGCCGGTGCCGGAGCTGTAGTTGTAGGTCTAGTGGTAGTAGCAGTTCTGGCGGGCGCGGGTCTACTTCTTGCAGCTAATTTATCTCTTAAATTTTGAATATATGTTCGGGTCGCCGTTGTGTTTTCCAAAGCAAGCACTTGCTCCCAGAGAGCTATTGCACCGCCAATATCTCCGGCAGCCTCGCGGGATCTCGCCTGGTTCTTAAGGGAACTAATATTATCAGTTAGGGCTTTGTTAACCATTTGCAAGCCCTGTTTAGCTTTGTTATTGTTGGGATATAAAGCAATTGCTTCTTCCAGTTTTACTTTTGCTTCTTTAAGACGACCGTTTTTATAATCTGTAGCCGCTGCTTTTGTTAAATCCATAGATTGTTTAATCGCAGGGCTTATCACCTTATCTAAACTAACCTCAAATTCTAAATCCTTTCCGGCTTTAACCGGAACATTTGCTGTTTTCATCTTATACCCGGCAGAGAAAACTGTAATTTTATAAACACCGGGTCTCAACATAAGTACTTTCTTTTTCGCAATCGGAACATCATAACTTCTTTCGATATTACCGTGCGATACAATAATTTTACCCTGAATAGGATTCCCGGAACTTTTATCCATTATAGCTATCTTTAAGGTACCGACATTAGTTTCGGGAGCGGCACCTCTACCAAGCGGATTTACAGACAACGATAAATTAAATCTTGGACTTTGAATCATATCTTCTGGCTGCGCAATCAAATGCTCTATTTTATCAACACTTAAAGTACCTTTCCACCTGCTTGTTTCATACCTCAAACCGGCATTTGCATCCCTTCCATCGGTCTCAAAGATAAAAGAAACACCAATAGGGGTGTTAAACTTCACCCCTCCAAACATACCGAACATAAAATCCGGATGCTTTTCATCAGAAAAAGCATCAAAATTCAAATATTGACTACGAGGTCCATAGCCCACAAATCTTCCCCGCCCCAAACCTGCAGTCATTTCAACATAATCTCCAAGTTCCTTTGTCACAGCCATATACAACGATGCTATCTCCGGAGGTCTGGGAGCATACAAAAAATCAACCACATCGACAGTATCAAGCGGAGCTACATATTTGTTATTTGTAATGTTTTCAAGACCAATCGATAAACCAGGAAAACTCGCGCTTTCCTCCAAAACCGTATAAGCTAAATCAAGACAAAAAGTCTTCGTTGAATAAACTTTTAAACCCGCGAGAAAACCAGCCACACCGTATTCTATTGAACCACCCCCACCAAATTTTTCCACCGTTTGACCTCCAACGGCATAACTACCGCTTAAATTAATGAAGAAACCGTTAGAAACATCTGCGGTCGGAACATCTATGTAATTTCTGCAACTCTGAGCGTAAAAATCAGTAACAACAAGAAATGAAAAAACTATTATAATTACACCTGAATATTTAATAATTTTTTTCATGCTTTTATAATAATACCTATTTTCCAACAGTTGTCAAGGGGATTTTTACTCCCCCACCCCCCATTTTTACCACAGAGGTCACAGAGAACGCAAAACACAAGTACAAACCCTCCAGTTTTATGTTTTTAAAAGAACGCAGAGGGAAAAATAGGATTATCAAGCAACCAATCTGATTCCCGATAAAGCCCAACGCAAATACTTGTGAATACTAAATTTGTAATGTTTGAGCAGAAATTTTTTGGGTGTTAGGCAAAATTTTTTTTAGCCTTGACACAATCCAAACAAACTCTTATCATTACTATAAACAATAAAATTGTAAACAATAAAAATCTAGGAGGAGAAATGAACAAAAAAATATTTACCTTAATAATTTTTTCGTTATTAATAAACATCAATCTAGCTTCTGCAGAAAACAAAAAAAACAACGACCCCAAACCCACTCAAACAAAAAACTTAACCTCACGTTTAGAGAGACTCTATAAACTTAACGTCGAGAACAAAGAATACATGCAATTTGCCAGAAGATCCGATATAGAGATTATAGAAGACAGAGTGGTGGTCGCAGTTTTAACAAAACCCGGTATAACAACTGCTGACATCGACGAGAATGATTTAAAATCTTTCGGTGCGCAGATTCAAGCAAAAGCGAAACACTCTATGAGCGTCGAAATACCGATAAGCGAGCTTGTAAACGTAGCAACCGCAGTTGAAGAATTCGCGCATATAAGACTCCCAATCAAGCCAGTGGAGCACGCGGTCACAAGCGAAGGCGTAGCTCTCATGAACGCCGATGCCTGGCATGCAGCAGGGGTTTCGGGTTCAGGTGTTAAAGTCGCCGTTATCGATCTCGGATTCGATTCGCTTTCGGAAGCCCAGGCTGCCGGTGATATACCTGCATCCTATACGAGCCATGACTTTACAGGTGGCGGACTCCAGACCACGACTCCGCACGGAACAGCAGTGACCGAGGCAATTTTTGATTTAGTACCAAATGCGGAATTTTACTTATACAAGATATCGAATCAAACCCATTTTGAAAACGCTATAGATTCCTGCATCAACAACGGAGTGGACATCATTAATCATTCTTGCGGATGGTTCAACGCGTTAGGTTATTATGACGGAAACGGTCTTATATGCAGTATCGTTGATACTGCAATAAATCATGGTATACTATGGGTCAACTCGGCGGGCAACTCGGCAAGACACCACTACAGAGCAACAGCGTTCTCAGAAACCGCATCAGGTTACCATATATTCAGCGGCGGGACAGACACCATAAATCCCACCGGTCCCTATGCTGATGGACAATACGTCAGCATTCGCTTAAATTGGGACGATTATCCATTATCAGGTCAGGATTATGACCTTTACCTTGTACAAGACACCGGCAGCGTTACTACAAAATGGGTACTGGTAGACAGTTCGACAGATAATCAAGACGGTACTCGGTATCCGGAAGAAAAAATAGATTATATAAATCCCGATGGGGACGCTATTTACGGCGTTATAGTAAAGAACGTCTCGGCTGGCACCGTGTCTGATTTTACATTGTTCAGTCTAGAACAAGACTTTGATAATTATATAGAGTCAAGCAGCCTGCCCGACCCGGGAACAGTTACGGATGTGGTGACTGTCGGAGCTATTAATCGACTCCTTTACAATACTACCGAAGCCATAGAATATTTTAGTTCCCGGGGACCAACAAACGACGGGAGAATAAAACCCGATGTTGCCGCACCAGATAACTGTATCTGTCATGCTTACGGCGGACGCTGGTACGGCACTTCCCTTGCTTCCCCGCACACAGCCGGGGTCTGCGCATTAATTAAATCACGCTATTCCTCCTTTAGCGACACTAACACGCGAGAATATTTATATAATAATTGCGCAGACGATGTAGGTCCCTCAGGAAAAGATAATACCTATGGCTACGGAAAAGTTGTTATGCCGGATATTGATATTACCGTAACCTCTCCCAACGGAGGAGAAAACTGGTATATAGACAGTCTGAATAATATAACCTGGACTTCGAGCGGTACAAGCGGAGGCGTTAAAATCGAATATTCGTCAGACAATGGAGCGAGCTGGTCGGATGTTGTCGTGAGTATGCCCGACACCGGCATTTATCCCTGGACAATCCCTAATACGCCTTCGGATACTTGTCTTGTCAGGATTACAGATACGATCGGAAGCCCTTCCGATACAAGCGATGCGGTCTTCGAAATATCTCATCCAATACCGGATATAGCGGTTACAAGCCCCAACGGAGGTGAAGTCTGGTATATAGACAGCACGTATGATATTACCTGGACTTCATTTGCTACAAGCGGGGGCGTTAAAATCGAGTATTCCATAGACAGTGCTTCAAGCTGGACGGACGTAATCGTAAGTATGCCCGACACCGGCGCTTATCCCTGGACAGTACCTGATAACCCTTCCATTAGTTGCGTTGTGAGAGTTATCGATACAAACGAAAGCGTTTCGGACACAAGTGATGCGTGGTTCGAGATATCCCCCACTCCATACATAACATTAACAACCCCAAACGGAGGCGAAATCTGGCATGTCGACAGCATCTACGATATCACCTGGACTACAAACCTTACAACAGAAACGGTTAAAATAGAGTATTCTACCAACAATGGAGCGGACTGGTCGGAAGTGGTTGCAACTAAACAAGCGGATACCCTGGCTTACCCCTGGACAATACCAAACACACCCTCGGACAGTTGTCTCGTCAGAATTTTCGACACAACCGGATTTCCTTCCGATACGAGTGACTCAGTTTTCACTATATTACCCATCCCGTACATAACGGTTACAAACCCTAACGGAGGGGAAAACTGGTATATAGACAGCACTTATGATATCACCTGGACCACAAACCTTACAACAGAAGCTGTCAGAATCGAATATTCTACCGATAATGGGTCAAACTGGTCAGAAATAATTGCAAGTATACAGGCAGATTCTCTGGCTTACGCCTGGACAATACCCAACACATCTTCGGACAGCTGTCTCGTCAGGATAACAGATACAACCGGAAGCCCTTCGGATACAAGCGATGCGATATTCTCTATATCTCCTTCTTCAGGTGTTCCCACCTCTCAAAACCCCGGTGTTTACTCTATGGCTGCAAAAACAATAACAATCGGCAATCAGCTTGAGGTTAAATATGGGTTACCCGAAAAAGCCGATGTTAGATTTGAGATTTATGATATAAAGGGGACAAAGTTAGGAGAGATTTCAGAAGAACATAACCCGGGGTTTTACTCAATAAAAATAGACATGATCGATAAACCGGCAGGCGTGTACTTCTTGATAATGGATGCAAACAAAAATAAATTTACTGCATCACAAAAGGTTGTATTGGTAAAATAATATTTTAAAGATTCACCACGGAGGACACAGGGGTTTTTAAATGTTGGTCCGTGGGTCCGTTAGTCCGTTGGTCTGTTAAAAAAACCAACCAACACTTCCACGCACTAACGCACCAACTAAAAAATAATCACAAAGAGCGCGAAGTTTTTTGTTTGTTTTTTTAAGCCAAAAGCTAAAAACAAAAGGCTAACAGCAATTTTGTTCCATCTGACCTTGACATTATAAAATATACTTTTATAATCTAAAAGCGAAGAAATCAACGTAAATATTAAGGAGGGTTAATGATCCCGAGATATAGTGTTGAGGAAATCGACAAAATATGGTCTGATGACAATAAATTTAAAATATGGTTTGAAGTAGAACTTGCCGTTCTTTCCGCCCGTGAAGAACTCGGGCAAATCCCAAAAGGCACAGCCAAATCTTTAAAGGGAATTGAAGTTTCCGCGGAGAGAATAAAAGAAATCGAAAAGAAAACCAGACACGACGTGGTATCATTTATTACCGCTGTCGGAGAAAAAGGAGGCGACGCGGTGCGTTTTTTCCATCAAGGGCTGACCTCATCCGACATTGGCGATACCTCCTTTGCCCTCCAGATTAAAGAATGTTCCTCTATTATAAAAAAGGATATAGATAATGTCCTTGAAATATTGAAAGAAAAAGCCCTGCAGTGTAAAGGACTACCAATAATGGGCAGAACACACGGCATCCACGGAGAACCGACGTCTCTCGGACTTAAGTTCCTCACCTGGTACTCGGAAATGAAAAGAGCTATTGAACGGTTCGAAACCGCTTCAAAGAAAGCAGAATACGGAAAAATCTCCGGAGCAATGGGAAATTTCGCCCATCTCGATCCTGAGGTAGAAGAAATTGCTCTGAGAAAATTAAACCTAAAACCCGAACCGATTTCAACGCAAGTAGTGCCGAGAGACAGATACGCCGAATACATCTTCGCACTGGCTACTATCGGTTCAACAATCGAACACATATCACACGAGATACGCCACCTCCAGAGAACAGAAATAAGAGAGTTAGAAGAACCTTTTAAAAAAGGTCAAAAAGGTTCCTCCGCAATGCCCCACAAAAGAAATCCCATACTATGTGAACGCCTCTCGGGAATGAGCCGTTTACTCCGGTCATACTTAATAACAGCTGTTGAAAATATAATTCTCTGGAATGAACGGGATATTTCGCACTCCTCCACGGAAAGAATCTATTTTCCTGACGCTATAACGCTTACCGTATATATGCTCAGAAAACTCGCTTTTATTATAAAAGACATCAATATATATAAAGATAACATAGAAAAGAATATATGGCTTACAAATGGTCTTATATTTTCACAAAAGGTTCTCATAAAACTACTAGACAAAGGAGTAAAAAGAGATGAAGCTTACAATATCGTACAGGAAAACGCCATGGAAGTCTGGCAAAAAGGCGGCAGCTTCAAAGAAAAAATAGAAAACGATAAAAGAGTTAAAAAATATTTAAATAAAAAGGAACTGAAGAATTTATTCGATCCAAAAAGCTATCTTAAAAACGAAGAGAAGATATTCAAAAGAGTTCTTTCATGATAATATTCACCGACCTTGATAATTGCCTCCTCGACTCGTCATATTCGGCAATCTCAATCATTGATTTTACACATCATTTGATAGACAAAGGAATTATAATATCTATTATTTCGAGTAAGACATCACCGGAAATCGATTTCTTCTTCAAGGAAATGGAATTTTCCGGTCCATATGCCGCGGAAAATGGAGGATTTATCATGCTCAACGGAGAAAAAAAGGAATTGGCAACCAGATCAGAAATAATAAAGCGCGATTTACGAAATATTTCAAAAGAAATGAATGTAGAAATAGAGCTTTTTTCTGAGATGAAATCGAAAAAAGTCAAAGAACTTACGGGACTGCCGGACCACCTGATTCCTCTTGCAAAAAACAGAAGTTTTTCAGAACCTTTCCGTTTCACTTCAGCGGTAAATCAAGATTTCCTCGAAGAAATAAAATCACTCGGCTATACAATTTTCTGGGGAGGTAATTTTTACCAGGTTTACCGGGGATCATCAAAAGGTATAGCTGTTAAAATTATCAAAGAAAAAAAGAACGGGTTTTCTATAGGTGTCGGAGACTCCACAAACGACTACCCTATGCTCGACGAATGTGATTACCCTATTCTACTTAGAAGTAAAAAAAATAAAAAATATAAAAGCTTTGAAGGTTTCGGACCACTCATCTGGAAAAAAGCTGTAGAACAAGCTTTGGAGGAGAGATATGTCTGATTTTTTTCAAAACGGTATTATCACAACCTTACACAAATTACCGAGTTATTCTCTTCTTAAAATCGAAAACAGTATCAGAGAAATTTCAAAAGAAAGAAAATTTGCTCTACTCCTTCCATCTCTATATTCGGAGCTCAAAGGAAAAGCTCTGCCGGGAATCGTAGAACAATTAAAAGAAGCAGATTATATACACGAAGTTGTTGTATCGCTTGACAGCGCAAGCAGAGCAGAATTCGACCACGCTAAGGAATTTTTCAAAAAGATACCTACGAAAACGACCATAATCTGGAACGATTCCCCGCAAATTCAAGCCATATACAAAAATTTAAAAAGGAATGGCCTTGATCCCGGGAAAAAGGGAAAAGGAAGAGGAGTCTGGACGGGAATGGGCTATATACTGGCTAAAGGTGAAGTATATATGGTAACTCTGCACGACTGCGACATACGAACTTATTCAAGGGACATTTTAGCCCGCCTCACTTATCCTATACTATCCAAGCGTCTCAATTATGATTTCGCAAAGGGCTATTACGCAAGATTCGCTGACATGCTGCACGGAAGAGCGGTTCGCCTTTTCTTTTCACCCTTACTAAAAGCACTGAAGAAAATATTTGGCGAGCGGGAGTTTTTCGATTATCTTGAATCTTTTCGCTATCCTCTTTCCGGAGAAGTAGCAATGACAACGGAATTAACAAGAAGAGTTCGCTTTTCCTCCGATTGGGGTCTGGAGATCGGTCTGTTACGAGAAATTTATACCAATCTGGATCTTTCCAGCATATGCCAGGTAGATTTAGTAGACCGCTATGACCACAAACATCAAGAGTTCGACGCCGATAATATCACCTCAGGAATAATGAGAATGGCGATAGATATCGCAAGAACATTTTTCCGCGTCCTATCCCAGGACGGAATAATCTTCTCTTCGGACTTGATACGAACTCTTAAAATAACATATTATGATTACGCAATGGAATTTGTAGAAAAATACAAAAACCTGGCTTTGCTAAATAACCTTAAGTACGATAGAAACAGAGAGATGATTGCAATCGAAAAGTTCACTACGGCATTCGATATAGCGGCAGAGGAATTTCATAAGCATCCCCTGGGTTCTCATTTGATTCCAACCTGGGGAAGAATAGATTCCGCAATGCCTGATTTACTCAACACAAAAATACCTGATATAGTCGATAAACTAAATGGAAGGTAGAATGAAGCTCGTTACGGCAATAAGGGACGACCTGCGAAGAAGACTCGAAGAAATAAAATCAGTAGATATAATTGTCGGAATTCCGGCTTATAATGTGGACGACACAATAGACTTTGTAATAAAACAAATCGGCGAAGGCCTGGCTGAATACTGGAAAGACTATAAGAGTTTGATACTTATTATGGACGGAGGTTCTGTGGACGACACTAGAGAAATATCAAGGGTGACACAATTACCTCCGTATATCGAAAAAACTGTAAGCATTTACAGAGGCCTTCCGGGAAAGGGTACCGCTGTAAGGGCTATTCTTGAAGCCTCGGAATTTCTAAACGCCAAGGCTACGCTAATGATAGACGCGGACCTTCGCTCAATAGGTCCGAAGTGGATGAAAAACCTGATAAGCCCGATAATTAACGATAATTATGATTATATTGCCCCTTACTATAAAAGGTACAAATACGATGCCACAATCACAAACAATATTGCTTATATGCTGATAAGGGCGATATGGGGTAAAAGAGTCAGACAGCCAATTGGAGGTGACTTTGCTTTCTCTGCAAATCTTGTAAGTTCACTTCTCCAGGACAAAAGATGGGATACGGATGTAGCCAGATTCGGAATAGATACATGGATAACAACAACTGCTGTAAAGAATGGATATAAATTAGGACAAACAAAACTTGGAGCCAAACTACACGAAGCAAAGGATCCTTCGCATCACTTAGGTCCAATGTTTCTTCAGGTCGTTATTACAACCTTTGAATTAATGGCTGACTACGAGGATTTATGGGAAAACATAAAAGGTTCGGAACCTGTAGATATTCTGGGGGAAGAAATCGGTCTTGAACCAGAGGAATTCGATATAGATTTAAATTCACTAGCCGAATCCTTCAAATCCGGCTGGATAAATTTTCACTCTCTATGGAACGATATCCTGAACCCCAACTCCTTCGCTCTTGTAAAAACAATAAACAGAGAAAAAGATTATTCTTTGCTAAATCACGAAAACTGGTCAAAGATTGTGTATGATTTTGCCGCAGTGTTCCACCACCAAAAAAGACATCACGCAAAAATTATAAACACACTTCTTCCTCTGTACAATTTGAGAGTCGCTTCTCTTTATCAGGCTTCGGTTAAAATGCAAAACGACGATTTTGAAAATCTTGTCGAGGAGGCTGCTCTAACTTTCGAAAGAAACAAATCTTATCTTCTCGAGAGATGGGAAAAGTAGTTTCCATCCTTCACTACTCGGCTCTGCCGGTAATCGGAGGAGTCGAACTAACTGTTGACATACACGCAAAGCTTTTGAAAGAAAACAACTTTCGGGTAAATACAATAGCCGGAGACGGAGCACCTGATTTTTTCATTCCCGAATTAAAATCCTCTTATTATAAAGAAATATTTCAAGAGATACTAAAGGGTAAAACCCCGGCTAATTTTGCTTCTGAAGTAGAAAAAGTGAAAGGGAAAATACTTAAAGTCCTGAAAGCATCCGATCTTTTAATCGTTCATAACCTATTTACCATGCATTTTAATCTTGTGGCAACTGCAGCTCTAACCCAGGTAGCGAAAAAAATTAAAACCATAGGCTGGACACATGATCTTTCTTATTTAGACCCGACGTACGACTTACCCCCTCCGGGAGATTCCCCACTCAAATCAATATCAAACCCCGCCCCCGGCATAAAATGGGTAACAGTAACAAATTACAGAAGAGAATTAATTTCCCGTTTTTTCGGGATAAAAAAGAAAGATATAACTGTTATTCATAACGGAATCGACCCTTATGAAATACTCCCTCCCGATATAAAAAAGGCTGCAAAAAAATTAAAAATTTTTTCTTACTATCCTGTCGCTATTTTCCCTTCAAGGCTAACCCGTAGAAAAAACTTCGAACTCGCAATAGATATAATCTCCGAAATGAAAGGCAACCCTTTACTCCTGCTATCAGCTCCGCCAGACCCGCACAACCCTAATTTTTCTACGTATAAAAAAGAACTTAAAAAGCGAGCGAAAGAAAAAAACGTTAATTTAATACTTTTTTCAGAACACTGCCTTATAAAAGATATTGAAAGTTTCTATTTTCTGGGAGATTTTCTCCTTATTACAAGCAAGATGGAAGGTTTTGGACTGCCTGCAATCGAAGCATCTCTATTCCGGTTACCCGCAGCTCTTTCAAACATACCTCCGCTTAAAGAAATCGAAAAACATTTCAAATCTCATATGTTCTTCGACCTCGATGAAAAACCGAATAAAATCGCAAAACAAATCGATTCTTTTATAGCAGAAAACAAAACCGTTCAGGACAGAAAAACCAGCATAGATAATTTCAGCTGGGATACAATTTTAAAGAAAAAACTTATACCATTAATAAAGTCAATTTAAAGGAATAATTAATCTGTCACCAGTCAAGAGACAAAACAGTAAAATAGATAAATAGCAAAATAGTGAAATAGTACCCTCACCCCATTTTTTAAATTTTTCTATTTGTCAATTTCTCTAATTTGTTATTAGTGCCTTTGTGTGCTTTGTGTGAGATTAATTTTGGGTTGCGGGTGGGGTTTTAAACAACAAGAATATATTTTTTCTCTGTGTTTCTCTGTGTACTCTGTGGTTCAATCAGTTTAGGCGTGGGTGGGATTCTATCTGAGTTTTCTTAAGACCTTTTTCGAAACCTCTTTAAGAGGTTCAAAGACGCCGATTCCTTCAGTCGCAACGCCTTCACAGGAAAAAACACCCCTCGGATTAAGAGCATCTTCTAATTCGTTAAGAGAAACGATATTAGGCAGATCTCTCTTATTATATTGAATAGCCAACGGGATTTCCTCAGCTTTCTTATGGTACTCGGCTAAATTATCATCAAGATTTTCTATAGAATCAATATTATCTTCGAACCGTTCTATCTGAGAATCGGCAACGAAAATAAGACCGTCCACACCTTTCAGTATAAGTTTTCTGGAAGCATTATAATAAACCTGTCCGGGAACGGTATACAGATGGAAATGCACTGAGAACCCCTTCACTGTCCCCAGATCCACAGGTAAGAAATCAAAGAAAAGCGTTCTATCCAGTTCGGTATCCAGGCTCATCAATTTTCCGCGATTCTCAGGATTCACTTTTGAATATATGTGTTTGATATTTGTGGTCTTACCGCCGAGTCCCGGACCATAGTAAACTATCTTACAATTTATTTCTTTCGAAGAATAATTTATAAGTGCCATTTAATCTCCATATCACTCAAAAAGACTATCTAATTCCGTTTCTGCTTCACTGATAAATTCATCATCAACAGCACCCGAATATTCACTCTCAAGCGTCTGAAATATTCTATCAAACATATTTGCGAGTTTCTCAGCCGTTTTTTTAACCTTAATACGCACCAACCCCAGAGTTGTTTCCTTTGTAAATATAACAGCAAGGATAACTTTATCGGCAATCAAAGAAACATAAATGCTCTTCCGCGCTCCCTGATGGAACAACGTGGAAAAATCATGTTCCCCGATCAGATCCGCAAGGTTGGAAGTAGCTGCAAAATCAGCCGCGGAAAGGGTTGCAAAAGAAGGAATATCAAGAGAAGAAACATTTCCGGCTGAAGTAATAAGTTGTCCCGCTTTATCAATAAGTAAAACCGACAGCGATTTAGTTTCCCTGCAAAGTTCTTCTAAACTATCTTTGATAATCTGGAACTCTTCCTCGAACGTTCCTTCTTTATCCTCTGGCATCTAAAGACCGGCCTCCTCTAATTTTTTTAACCTTTCCCACCGCATATCTACTTCTCGTTGAATCTCTTCGATAATTTTCTTATTCTCGCCTTTAAATAAATGCCTGAACCTTCCCTGCAATTTCAACCAATCTTCGACAGGAATAACTTTTTTGGGATCTTTAGTTATTTTATGAACGCCATTCTCAACTTCATACAATGGCCAGAATCTCGATTTCACTGCCATATCCGCAATCTTAATGGTATCTTCTTTTTTATAATACCATCCAAGCTGACACGGAGCAAAAACAACGATAAACTTAGGTCCTTTAATGGAGCGGGCTTTTTCCACCTTGGTCATGTAATCTCTCCAGTCTGAAATAGATGCCTGAGCCGCATAAGGAATATTATGGGCAGCCATAATTTCCGTAAGGTCTTTTCTCCTCCGGGTCTTCCCGGGTATTACCTTCCCTGATGGAGAGGTAGTAGTGCTGGCTCCGTACGGAGTCGCACCCGACCTCTGAATACCCGTATTCATGTATGCCTGGTTATCGTAACAAATGTAGAGCATGTTATGCCCCCTTTCCATTGCTCCCGATAAAGCCTGTAAACCAATATCGTAAGTTCCGCCGTCTCCGCCAAAAGCTATTAAGTTTATATCTTTCTTAATTTTTCCTTTCCTCTTTAAAGCATTATAAGCAGCCTCGACTCCGCTCATCGTAGCCGCAGAATTTTCAAAAAGAGAATGAATATAAGGTACTTTCCACGCAGTATATGGAAATATAGTAGACACCACTTCCATACATCCGGTTGAAAAACTTACAACTGTGTCTTTCCCCGCAACAAGAAGAGCCTGTCTTAGTGCTATTGCCGGTCCGCAACCCGCGCATGCTCTATGTCCGGAGGTAAAGAAATCTTCCTGTTTTGATAGTTCTTTTAAATTTATTCCCATAAAGCCATCTATTCCCTCACTCCCAAATAATTATTTCTATCCAATTTTTTACCATTTTCTACCTTTTTCAAATCATCAAAGACCTTTTTTATGTCTCCCGGTGTTGTATCCCTTCCACCCAATCCATATACATAACCGTAAATATCGGGATTTTTGTTTTCGTCGTAAAGGGAAGACCTTATCTCGGTAAACAGAGGAGCACCAAAGCCACTCATACCTTCAGCCCTATCCATAACACCGATATACTCAGCATTCTTTAACGCTTGATTTACTTCTTCTGTAGGCCATGGTCTGAAGGCAAATACTTTAACAAGACCTACTTTTTCGCCATCGGCTCTAAGAGTGTCAACCACTTCCTTAGCAGTTCCGGCAGTAGAACCCATTAAAACAATAGCTCTCTTCGCGTCCTTCATTTTATACTCTTCTATAAGATTATATTTTCTTCCGAATTTTTTGCCGAAATCACTAAACACCTTTTCTATAACTTTACCCGCATCTCTCATTGCCTGTGCTTCAGACCTTTTGTGCTCGAAATAATAATCCTGCAAATCAAGAGGTCCGACAGTAATAGGTTTGTCAGTGTCCAAAATAGAAAAAGGTGTTTTATGCTCACCTATAAAATTCTGTACATCTTTATCGTCAAGCATTTCAATCCGCTGAAGAGAATGCGAAAGAATGAAAGCATCAGCAGAAACCATAGCAGGTAAAAATGCCTCCTCTGTGATCTTAACAGCCTGAATCACAAGATCATATGCTTCCTGAGAATCTTCGGCGTAAAACTGCATCCATCCAGTATCTCTCTGATCCATCGTATCGGAATGATCACAGTGTATATTAATAGGAGCCGATAGGGTTCTTGCTATCTCACAAATCACCATAGGAAGGCGAAGTCCCGCAGTAACAAAAAGGACTTCATTCATAAGAGCAAGACCCTGAGATGCCGTAGCAGTCATCACTCTCGCACCGGCTGCGGCCGCAGCTGTGCAGGCGCTCGCCGCCGAGTGTTCCGATTCTACGGGAACGAATTCAGTGTCAACTAAACCATCAGCGACAAACTGCGAAAATATCTGAACAATCTCCGTAGATGGTGTTATCGGATAAGCAGCAACAACATCAGGATTTATCTGTCTCATCGCTTCTGCCATGGCTTCATTTGCAGTTTTAGCTGCGACCTTCATTCTTTCTCCTCGTCGACCATCTCTATAGCATTAACAGGACACTGAGTAAAACAAATTCCGCATCCTTTACAATAGTCCAGATTAAACCCTTTCATTTCTCCGTCTTTAACAATAATTGCGGAATCAGGGCAGGAAATCCAGCAAAACAAACAATTAGTACATTTATCCTTATCCACAACCGGTTTCTTTCCTTCTCTCCAATCACCGGTCTTGAATTTCCGGCTCGAGCCGGGCTCAACTATAATCGCACCTATAGGAAGTTCTTTCCATCCTTCCTTCTTTTTTGCCATTAGCCTTCTCCCTTCGTCTTTTCATGAGCAGTTTTTATAGCTTCCATATTTTTTGTAACTATTTCTTCAGGCTTACCCCTGAATTTAATTTTAAGCTTGTGCTCGATGCTTTTTAACATTTTTTTGTAATCCAGAATATCAGAAACCTTAGCCAACGCTCCGAGCATCGGAGTATTGGGTTTATTTAACCCAATCGTATCCATAGCAATCTTTGAAGCATCGAGAGTATAAACTTCTATTCCCGGGTCAACAGACAATTTCTTTCTTATATCTCCGGGAGAATCAGGTGTGTTTACTATAAGAATACCGCCCTTTCCCAATCCCTCAAGAACATCGACCGTGTTAAGCAAACTCGGGTCAAGAACCAGAACAATAGCAGGGCTGTCAACACCGCTGTGCAACCTAATAGGCTTCTTACTCAAACGGTTAAAAGCACTAACCGGCGCTCCTGTCCTCTCCGGACCGTATTCGGGAAACGCTTGAATGTACATACCGGTATCAATGGCAGCTTCCCCAAATAGCAAAGCAGCTGTTTTTGCGCCCTGGCCTCCTCTACCATGCCATCTAATCTCGATTAAATCCTTAGCCATTATTTAACTCCCTTTTTAGTAAAATCTATATCGTATTCCCTTAATGTCAAGGTTTTTTCCTATACTTTTAGCAAAAAATTTGTTTTTTTTACTTTTTCGAGGGTTTTTTCCTGAAATGCCCTGACCATCGCGACATTCTGAACGCCAATTTTCACTAATTCAGCTATATTATCAAGATCCAGACCACCAATAGCCACGACTGGAATTTTCACACTTCGAATAACTTCCTCGACAATCGAAAGACCAATGGGGTTATATTTTTCCTTCGTTGGAGTGCCAAAAACAGGCCCGATTCCAATATAATCGGCTCCTTCTTTTTCTGCCGTCAGGGCCTGTTCTAATGAATGGGTAGAAAAACCTATAATAAAATCATCGGGAGTTGTCTCTCTTGCGCTTAAAATCGGAACGTCATCCTGTCCGAGATGAACTCCATCCGCACCCGACTTATGCGCGATATCTATAAAATCATTAACTATAAACAAAGAATTATATTCCTTTGTGATTTTTCGTATACGATCGGCAATCTTCAACATTTCTTGTTTCGAGGAATTTTTGTCTCTATATTGAATAACCCGAGCACCTCCGCGACATGCTTCACGGGCTATTCTGATATGATCGTTGCTTGTTATAACGTAAGCGCCGAAAGGAAAAATTATTCTATTTGGTACCATCAATTAATTTTTTTTACTTTGTATGAATAATTTAGTCATGGGTCACGAGTCTTGAGTCATGAGTCAAAAGAAAAAAAACAAATAAAAAATCCTTTCAAATCTGCGCTCATCTGCGTCCAGTTATTGGGTGCGGTGGTGGAATTCTGAATTCTAACTTCTAGCTTCTTAATTCTTTGTATCACTTTCCCAATTTCTGCGAAATAATCTTTGCTATCTTTTCTCCTGAAAGAAGCATCCCTCCAAAGATGGGACCCATGCGTGGAGTCCCTTTAACGGCATTTCCAGCCATACCTGTTACAAATAGACCGGGAAAAACCTCCGAAGCATTCTCGACTGTCAATTCTTCTCCCCTATCAGCCCACATAGACATTTCACCGATAACTCCACCAGTTCTACTATCGAGCTTTACACCCATCTTTCGGGAAAGAACGGAACAAACTTCCGCGGGATGTCCGGTTCCATCAACAATAAACCTGGCTCTAACAGTCAAAGGGTCAACGTGTAAACCTATGCTCTCAATCGGAGACCACTGCAGTACAAGTCCGTTAACTCTTTTTTCTCCGTTCTCTTCCCTGAACATAACATCCACGACTTTGATAAGGTTAAAGATTTTTACACCAGATTTAACACATTTTGAAATTAAAGTCGAAGCTAATTCAACGCTATCAGCAGTATAATATCCTTTTTTCTTTTTCTCATACCCAACACCAACTTTATCGAAAAGATGCAGAGCCGCATCCTGCACAACCACTTCGTTAAACATCATTCCTCCGCCCCAGACACCACCGCCGGGAGCGAGTTTGGATTCAAAAACAGCCGTTTTAATTTTTTTCTCACCCAGAAGTACTCCGGTTATAAGATTAGAAGGACCCGCACCCACAAGCGCCACATCCAGCTCCAGCGAATCGATTAATTTCTTATAGAAATTTTCAATAATCGCCCTCGATATTTCTATATCGTCAAGCTTCATTTATCCTCCCTTGATTTGAAACTTAAGAATATACTCACCAAATATTTAATCAATTGATATTAAAACAATAAAAGGATTTGTCAAGATAATAACCCTACAACCCCTAAAATAACCACAGATTTCACAGATTAACACAAGATTAATATCACCGCAGAGACGCAAAGAACGCAAAGTTTATTTTTTGTTTTTTAAGCCAACAGCTAAAAGCGAAAGGCAAATAGCTTAGTTCGACCACAGAGAACACAGAGAAAAACAACAAAATTAGTATTTATTATTAAAAACCCCATACCCTCCCAAAAACAGAAACAACAAATCACACGAATTGCACGAATGTTTTTATTTTAAGCAGAGCGGGGTTGAGATTCAAAAAAAATAAAATGGGATGTGTGGGGCTCTGTGTTCTCTGTGTCTCCGTGGCTAAATTATTTTTTGGGGAAGAGTGGAGTTTAGTCTCTTGACTAATTTACTCATTTTTATAAATTAAAACCGATATGCGCTTAAAGGAAATTAGATTATCGGGATTCAAATCCTTCCCAAAAAAAACCTTATTTAATTTAAAAGAAGGCATTACTGCGTTTGTCGGACCCAACGGCTGCGGCAAGAGCAATATAATAGACGCTATAAAATGGACCCTCGGAGAGATGAGCGCAAAAACCCTCCGGGCGGAAGGGATGGAAGACCTTATATTTACAGGTACGGAAACACGCCCTCCCGTAGGAATGGCAGAAGTTGTCTTAACCTTTGAAAATAACGGCGGTATACCAACGGACTTCGATGAAGTAGAAATAAAAAGAAGATTTTTCCGCTCGGGAGAAGGAGAATTCCTTATCAACGATACCCCCTGCCGTCTCCGCGACATTCAGGATTTGTTCGCGAATACCGGCTTGAAATCGGCCATCTTAAACCAGGGTCTGGTTGAAGATTTTCTCATATCCGATTCGGAACTCAGACGGGAAATTTTCGAATCCATATCAGGTATAAAAAGATACAGAGGCGACAGAAAAGAAGCGCAAAATAAACTTGGCTCCGTCTCAAATTCCCTCGAAAAGATAGAAATTTTACTAAACGAAAAGAGGAGCAACGCCCGTTCTCTTAAAAACGAAGCAAATAGAGCTAAAAGATACCATAAATTCAAAGAAGAATTAAAGGAAAAATCAATTTTAGTAGCTAAACAACGATTATTTGAAATCGAAAGTACATTAAAAGAAAGAGAAAACGAAATAGACGAACTTAACAAGAAAATAGATGGGACTCAAAGTATGATCAGCAAATGGGAAAGTGAGATAAAAATAGGCGAAGATGAGCTAAGAGAGAAAAGAGAAGAATACCTGCAAAGAGGAAGCGAAATACAGGAAATACAGGAATACGCATCGTCTTTAAGAGAAAAAAAGGCGGGAAATACCGGCGAACTGAAACATATAGATAACTTCACAAAAGATCTGCCGAAAAACCTTTCTGCCATTATAGACGACCTGCAGAAAGAAATGGACAATATCGAAAAAACCGAAGAAAATCTTAACTCGGGAATAGTAACCGCTAAAGAAAAAATAGGAAAAATCCAAACGGAATATTCCGAAATTACATCCGAAATTGAATCACTAAAAGAAAAAGAGCTTGCTTTAACCGTAAAAAAAGAAGAACAGTGCCTGCGCCTTACTTCACTTTCGGAAGCAGAGGAAGAATATAAAAAGGAAATCGAGAAAGAAAAATCGAAAATAAAGGATTTGAATTCAACAACAAAAGAAATAGAGAAAAAATTAAAAGAAAATACAAAAAAAATAAACGACCTTAATAAATCCATAGAAAATTACGAAGAGGAGAAATCTGCCGTTCTCCGAAAACTAACCACATTAACATCCGAAAACGAAAAAACAAAGAAAGAAATAGAGTTTTACAAAAATAGAGATATCGAAATATCGAAAGAGATGAAGAAAATCAACGCCAGATTCGGTCTACCTTCGCTTTCGGACAACTTAGAAGTCAAAAAAGGTTACGAAGCCGCGATAGAAGCTATATTCGGAGAAAGAGTAAAAAGCGTGGTTTTAGAAGCAGGCGAAATCAAAGATGTACTCGATTTTATTAAAAAAGAATCATTAAAAGGCGGAATATTCGCGATAAAAGACAAAGAAGAAACAAGTAAAGATAGCGGTCTCGCAGGTGTAGTATCGGGAAAATTTGCCCACCTTCTAAAAAAAGAACTTTCCAAATATAACTTTGCCGAAACCTTAGAAGATGCACTAAATAAGGCAAAGGAAAAAGGCGGATTCTGGGTAACTAAAAACGGAGATATATTAATCGGTAATTTCATTCTACTCTCCAAGAATAAAGAGGGAATTCTGATAAGAAGAGCAAAAGAAAAAGAGCTCACCTTGAAAGAAAATGAATACGGAAAACAGATTAAGAAACTCGAAGAAAAGCGGAATGAGATTATAAATGCTCTCACGAAACTCGAAAACGAAATGAAGAAAGAAAACAATGAAAGAGAAACTATAACAGCAGAAAAAGCAAAATCCGAATTCGAGGTCAGCCGCGTAGAACTGAAAATCGAATCTATAGAAAATAATATAAATGAAGCAAAAAAAGAAATACGCGAAATAAAGAAAATCATGGAGGAAGAGGACAAAGAAAAAGAAAACGTAAAGAAGAGTCTTTCTTCAGATTACCAAAAGCAGTCGGAAATAAAAAACAAAAAAGAAGAAGCGGAAAAAGAACTCGCAAAAATAGAAAAAAAGAAAGAAAAAATAACCGACAGGGAAAGTGAAACAAGAGAAGAGATAGGTAGACTTAAAGAGGCTCTGAGATTAATAGAGAGAAAAGCCATCCTTGAAAAAGAAATTAAGGAATTAGATAATGTAATCAAAAAAGAAACGGAAAAACTCGAAGAACTAAAGAAAAAGAATTTATCTTTAAACGAAAAAATAAAAAAATATGAAGAAACAATCGATGAGAAAAAATCGAAATCCGCATCTATTCACGAACAAAAAGACAAACTGGAAAAGGAAATATCCGATTTGAAGATGAGCGCCGCCGGAGAGAAATACAAGAAAGAGAGTATCCAAAGCGAAATTTTCAGAGAATTCGGAGCAGAAATAAACGGAGAAGAAGTAGAAATAGCAGAAAACGCACACGAGGATATAGAAAAATTAAAAAGAAGGATAGAAGGTCTATATCCTATAAACCCGCTCGCATTAAGCCAATACGAAGAAAAACAGGCGGAATTGGATAAAATCGAAGCGGAACGTTCTGATTTAGTTTCATCAAAGAAAGACATAGAAGAAACCATAGAAGAAATCGACACAAAAGCGACGAGAGAATTTACGGAAACAATTCTAAGTATAAAAGAAGATTTTAAATCTATTTATACTAAACTCTCACCCGGAGGAGCTGCCGATATAAGATTACCCAGTACAAATATTCTCGAATCCGACATAGAAATCCTTGTCAGACCAAAAGGAAAAAGGCTCAAAAGCATGGAATTATTTTCCACAGGAGAAAAAACTCTTGCCGCTATTGCTCTTCTTCTCGCGATAATGCGGAAAAGACAGTCTCCTATTTACATTATGGATGAAATCGACGCTCCACTCGATGAAAACAATATAGAAAGATTTAACGATATCCTGCGCGAATTTTCTGAAAGTTCTCAGATACTAATAGTCACACACAACAGAGCAACTATGGAGCATTCAGACTTTATCTACGGGATAACGATGGAAGAAAACGGCGTCTCGACAGCTTTATCGATAGACGTTAATAAAATTTAATCTTATTCCCAAAAGGAAGGGTATCCATGAAAGGATTTTTCACTCGGAATATAAGTTTATTAATTCTTTTTATATTTATTTCAGGGTGCAACACTCCGGAAGAAAGCGAAGATAATACCAGTACTATAGAAGTGGGGAGCCAAAATGTACTGGTAGAAATCGCGGACGCACCGCAGGAATGGGAACTCGGACTGTCCTATAGAGACACACTTGCAGTTGACCACGGGATGCTGTTTGTTTTTGCGAATGAAAGCAGAAGAGTTTTCTGGATGAGAGGCTGTTACTTCGACATAGACCTCGCTTACATAGAATCAGACGGCACAATCTCAGAAATTATTACAATGGAAAAAGAACCTCTCAATACTCCTCCGGAATCTCTTAAGACCTATCCTTCCCAATCGACAACCATAAAATACGCCCTTGAAATGATAGGGGGATGGTTCGAAGAACATAACGTTGACGTCGATACCGAAGTCAACCTCGAGCAAATCAGCAATTAATTTTCTTATTTAAAAATCGAGAATGAAAAAATTCGTTTTAATCTTTTTTTTTCTAATAGTAACCTCAGAAGCCACCGCAATTAACGGCTCCATAGAATATAATAAAGACCAGGAAATCCTCAACGTATGGGGAACCAATTATGAAATGGGATTTGCGCAGGGATATTTATTAAACAAAAGAATAGTCGATTTCCTTTCCGAATTTTGCTTTCGAATTATTGATTTACCTTCCTTCGAATATGAATTCTTGCACCTTAATTATAAGAATTATTTCACCATTCCCCAAAAATATAAAAGGGAAGCCGAAGGAATATTAGACGGGATAGTAGCCGCAGGAGAAGATTTGTATATCGACGAGCTGCATCGTGACATGGATGTAGTGGACATTCTTCTCGGAAATTCAACATTCGATATAAACTATATTTTTTTAGGCCAGGAGAGCTTCGGATGCAGTTCTCTGTCTGCCTGGGGTAAGCCAACTTTAAACGATACTCTAATAAAAGGAAAGATTATCCTGGGAAGAAATCTTGACTTGACACATCAAATAAGTGAAGTAGAACAAGGACTTATAATGACTTACCAACCCGACAGCGGAAAATCCTGGGTTGGTTTCGGTTTTCCGGGAATAATTTCTACTATTTCAGGAGTAAACGAAGATATGCTCATTCTGGCAATCAACGCGGGTTATCACACAAACACGCCAAATAGAGCTCCGAGAATGGTGCCTCTTCAGTTTGTACTAAGAGAAATTCTCGAAGTTTCGGATTATAACCAAGACGACATAGTAAACTTTCGTGACCCTTACGAAAAAATCCTCGAAGTAAATAACGCCGGAGCATGGCTCTTACATACCGTAATACCATACATCGACTCTTCAACAATCTCGGCAGCAGTTTTAGAGTGTGTAAACGAATCGGGAGACACCTTCAGAACTCCCGAAAATGATGAAAATCTTTATCCCTGGTACCTTTTAGCTCTAAACCATGAAGAAGTCAATTACGAACCCATATACGACTCCCGATATAATACCGTACTCGATTCGCTGCAAATTTATTCCGATATGACTTTTAATAGAATACGAAATATAATAAAAGCCGTGGCGTGCGAAAATACTTTGCATACGATGTTTTTTTTGCCGAACGATTCACTCTTTGCAATTTCTTTCGCGGATTCGCTTCATAACGCATCTTATTTTACCCCTGTGTGGTATAAATGGAGCGATCTCTTCCCGAATCACCAGCCGTTGGAAAAATTACTTGCAAACGAAAAAAATCTTTTATTTTTCCCGGACCTTCAAAGATTGGTATACACAGAGGGAATAAGTATTTTTTCTATAACGGGTACAAGAATAGACATTGCAGATATAAACAAACTTCCTTCCGGATTTTTCATAGTTAAAGTTCACAATTCAGGAAAAAGCTACAAGTTACTAATTATTAAATAATCGTATCTCTGTGTGTGAATTTGATTATAGTTAGTGCGTAAATGCGTAGAAGCGTTAGTGTGTTAAAAAACATACTAAGGATTTAGTATCTCAAAGTTAATTCAAAATTCAACACTCAAAATTCAAAACCTCAAAAAAATACAATAAATCAAAAACTATATTTTAAAACCCGAATAAGTAAAAGCATTCTGTTTCATCTTAATCCTTCCGCCCTCATCCAGACCAATTACCCTACCGCACTTTTTGCATTTATATTCTTTACCTTCTTTAGAACTAAAATCTTCTTTAATTCTCTCTTTATAACAGTAAAGAACTTTACCTTTACCAATTTTTTCATATTTAAAAATCTTCGTTTTACATCCGGCACATTTAATAGTCAGCATAAAAATATACCTTACTTAAATAATATGAATTATTATACGCCAAAAGTCAAGAAAGTCGGGCATGCTGCCCAAAGCTAACGGCTTACAGCCGACAGCTTACGGCAGAAAAACAAAATTAAACTTGATGTAGAAGTTGGGCTTTGTGTCCTTTGTGACTTTGTGTGACAATAAATTGGGTTGCGGGTTGGTATTTTAAACAACAAAAAATCTCTTGCTCTTCGTGTGTTAGTTTTTTCTGTCCTCTGTGTTATAAAATTGGAGGGGAGGGGAAATTTTCAACTTGACAGATGAAGAGAAAGTAATAAAATAAGAAAAAACTAAGGGGGTTGTAATGTTTTTGCTGGCTGTTTTTGTCGGAGCAATAGCCATGTCAGTTCTCAGTAACATACCAGTTATAGGGCATATTCTCGCAGGGTTCCTTGCTGGTATTATAGCAAAAGGTCCCGGCAGAGGAGCTTTAGCCGGATTCTTAAGCGGAACTATAGTAGGAGTACTTGCAACTTTGCTTTTTACAGCAATAGGCGGTGTATGGGGTGGAATATTGGGAGGACCTCCCGGGGCAGTCCTTGGCATAGTTGTTGGAGCTACCTCAGGCGCTACTATTATTATAGCTTCGCTCTATTTCGGAATACTCGGTCTTATAGGCGGGATTATCGGCGGAGCCCTAAAAAACAAATAAAATCTTAATTATACTTTAGTCTCCAAGAAGTGAATTTACTTTGTCCTCAATTCTATTGGCCAACTCAGGTATATCGGCAACTTTCGATGCTGAAGTAAAAACATCGACCTTACAGTCTTCCGGCTTCCATTCCCCACCTCCTGAAGTAATCAAAAGAATAACTTCATCTAAATTTTTTATTCTGCCAAGATATTCTTTCACGGGGTCCGGTAATTTCCAGGCTTCGGTGGTATGAATAATAACCTCGGCATCCCAATCTTTCTCGTTTATTTCTTTTAATCCGGAAACGTCTATCACGCTAATATATACATCTTCTCCTTTAAGCCTTGCAGTAAGCGTATCTACCATAAGATTTTTATACTCACTCCCCTGAGTTGCAATCAAAATTTTTCTGCCGGAATCCGGAGAACCGACTTCAAAAGCCTCCGCGATATCCTGAATGTTTAAGAAAAGATAAACTCCGAATGCGATTACAAACAAAATAATAAGAGAACCAAGTACGATCAAAACTCTTTTTAAAATTTTCATTTTCCCTCCCTTTTTCCATTTTTTATAATTTTACAAAAATCAATTTTCCAACTTTAGCGACATAATGATTTTATTGTATTAGACTTTCATGTCAACCCCTTTACCTCCCAACACACAATGCTGCCCAGTTAGTCAGTTGGTCGGTTGGTGAGTTGGTGCGTAAAAAAAACAGACCAACAGACCAACGCACTAACAGACTAACCATTAAAAACACCTTGACTAAACAAGAAAAAAACCTTACAATGGTAATATCTTTATAAACTAAGTCAAAAAACAAAAAGGAGGTTTTGATGAATAAAAAATTGATTACTATTGCTATTATATTATTTACTTTGATTGCAACGTCAAATGTTTGTGCACGATCAGGAAACCTTCGAGCCGGCGAATTTCTAATCGATACAAATATTGTATATGTTCCGGCTGCGGGCGACCAGTCTTATCCCGCTATAGCAACCGACGATACAACTGCGTTTGTCGTTTGGAGTGACAGACGCAGCGGTACTGCATACGATATTTACGGGAGTCGAATCGATGAAGATGGCAATATCCTTGATCCGGCAGGTATTTTGATAGCACACGGCAGCCATAATGATCCCTATCCGGCTGTCGAATTCGACGGAACAAATTATCTTGTTGTTTGGGGATACGGGGCGACAATCGGACAATATGATATTTACGGAATGAGAGTTTCCAAACAGGGAGAACTTCTCGACCCCGAACCATTTGTAATCAGCGACGCAACCGGTGGTCAACAAAGCCCGGCAGTCGCTTTTGACGGGACCAATTATCTTGTGGTCTGGTATGATAGTCGAAGCGGTCTAGACGATATATACTGTACGAGGGTCACTCCAAACGGTAATGTACTTAATCCTGCGGGAATTGCTATCTGTACAGCTGCGGAATATCAGTTTTTTCCAGATGTATCTTTCGACGGTACCAATTATATGGTAGTATGGCAGGATCAAAGAAACGGGGCATACGACATCTACGGCACCAGAGTAAATCAATCGGGAGTGGTAAAGGAACCGTCGGGCATCCTCATTTCAGATGCTGACGACGACCAAAACCGTCCCTCTATCGACTTTGACGGTACAAATTATTTTGTTGCCTGGGATGATGGTCGTACAAGCTCCGCTTTCGATATTTACGGTACGCGCATCGATACAGGCGGAAATGTTCTTAACGCGTCAGGAATCGCTATATCAACCGCAACAGATATTCAGAGTTCCCCTTCCGTAAGCTTCGACGGTACAAATTACCTTGTAACCTGGCACGATAGAAGGGATGGTTCCGATTACGATATATACGGAGCCAGGGTAAATACATCGGGAGTAGTCCATGAACCGACCGGCATCCACATTTCCGGTCTGGATGTACAACAGCTTACACCTACGGTGGTCTCTTACAGCGGTCAATGGCTGGTCGCTTGGAGAGATAACCGGAATGGCGGCTATACTGATATCTACGGTTCACGGATAAGTGCATCAGGTACGGTAACCGACACGGATGGAATTCTGATAGCGTCCTCTGCTCAAGCACAGGGTAAACCTGCAGTCTCGTCTGACGGAACCAATTATCTTGTAGTATGGGAGGAAAACAGAGGCGGAGGACCTCCGTTCGATATATACGGAATGCGTGTCGATGCTTCAGGAAAGCAACTTGATGAGGATGCAATTCCGATTTCCACAAGTACAGGAAGTCAGCAGTACCCTGCGGTTGCTTTTGATAACGATTCAATTTATCTGGTCGTATGGCAGGATGACCGAAGCGGTACTAACGATATTTACGGCGCCCGTGTTAGTACATCAGGAAATGTTCTCGACCCGCCCGGAATTGCTATTTCCACAGCAACCGGCAGACAGCAATTCCCTTCCGTAGCCTCAGACGGCACGAATTTTCTTGTCGTATGGGGAGATGAGCGAGGAGGAAGCAGCAGTACTGACGATATCTACGGAACACTCGTAGAACCAGACGGCAATGTTGTAAGTCCTTCCGGAAACGTCATAGCCGATGATGCTAACTGGCAGGATAATCCATCTGTTGCCTTCGACGGCACGAATTATCTCGTAGTATGGGGAGATTACGGGTCCGGTACCTGGGAGGAAGATATATACGGAGTAAGAGTAAATCAATCCGGAAACCCCGTCGACGCAAGCAGCTTTGCGATATCAACAGCTTCAAAAGGACAGTGGTTCCCCGTCGTCGCCTTTGACGGCACAAATTATATGGTGGTATGGTTTGATAAACGAACCAATAACTCATCGGATATATACGGCACGAGGGTTAATCAGAGCGGAACGGTTCTCGATGCCGCCGGAACTCCTATTATCCCATATTCAGGCACTCAGGAATATCCCTTTATTGTATTCGACGGCACAAATTATCTTGTGGGGTGTGAAAATTATCAAAGCGAATCCGTTCAAAATGTCTTAGGAGCAGTAGTAAACACATCCGGTACAGTATCAGAGATATACACCATCTCTCCTTTCAGCATAGATCAATATATGCCAAATCCTGCAGCCGCAAATGGGGAAGGCTCTCAAATACTAATTGTTTTCCCTGATTGGGCAGACGAAATAAACGGTAATCCTGCAAATGCTCTTCGTATCTGGGGTAAAATACGCATGGCTGCGGGAATAGATGAAAATGAAAATATAACCGCTAAAAACGGTAAATTTGACCTCAAGACATCTGCAATAACTCAAGGAATCTGCAATATTACATTTGTACATTCGGCTTCTACACCAGTTACGCTTAAGATTTTCAACACAGCGGGAATATTATTGAATGAAAGAATTGTCGGAAACAGTGCGGGTGCTTATGATTTAAATATTGATATGAATAATCTTCCCAACGGCACATACTTCTTCAATGTGTCATCAAATGACCTTCAAGAAACCGAAAAAGCAGTATTGGTAAAATAAACACTTACATAATACAAATAAAAAAGGCGGGGAAACCCGCCTTTTTTATCCTTCTCAATCTATCCTTCTTTTAATTTAAGTTACTTGCTATTTCGTACTCTGCTCTATAATGTCCGAATCTTTTATTTGTTAATTTCATTTATAACCTCCGTTTATTTATTAGTTAGACGTGGAAGACTGCTATTTGTTTCAAATTATGTTAACCACGAAACAAACTAAATACACGAAAACCCACCACACCCAATAAATATTTGCTTCAAAAAACACACGAATAAACAATTGACAAGATATTTAACATTGTTTATAATCCCGATATGAACAAAATAGAATGTTACGAAAATTATCCCTACTGGATTATAATTGTTTCGAATATTCTGCAACTTTCTATCTACGCAATTGGCGTAATTATAATCAAACCACTCGGTATAATCTGGCTGCTTATCTATCTTGCTTATATTGTTTTTTTAGAAATAAGACTACTTAAAAAAAGTTGTGTTATTTGCTACTATTACGGAAAGATATGTGCCTTTGGTAAAGGTAAAATTTCTTCTTTATTATTCAAAAAAGGGGAAGGCTTTACTGGAAATTTCACCTGGAAAGACCTTATCCCCGATATGCTTGTGGCTGTAATACCTATTATAATAGGGATAGTAAGATTAATTATGGATTTTAACTGCTTATTACTTTTACTTATAATTTTGTTGTTTTTACTCGTTTCTAAAGGTAATGAATTCGTCCGCGGTTCTCTCGCGTGTAAATACTGTAAACAGCGTGAAATCAACTGCCCCGCGGATAAAATGTTTAATAAAGAAAAAAAGTAGAACTTTGTCTAACAATCCAGAATCACCCGAAAAAAACAAAAGAATCGTTGAAATCATTCCTTACAATCCGAACTGGGGACGAAAGTTCAAAGAAGAAGCAATAAAAATAAAAAAAATATTTAAAGAAATATTTGTAGACATACATCATATAGGAAGCACTGCTGTTCCGACAATTAAAGCCAAACCAATAATAGATATTATGGTAGAAGTTAAAGATATAAATAAAGTCGACAGCTATAATAAACAAATGGAAGAATTAGGCTATGAAGCACTAGGTGAATACGGCATACCGAAGAGACGTTTTTTCCAGAAGGGAGGAAGAAGGCGAACTCACCACGTACATATATTTGAAAAAGAAAGCCCTCAAATTAAAAGACATATCGATTTCAGAGATTATTTAATCTCACATCCGACCATCGCCGGAGAGTATTCACGCATAAAAGAAAAATTGGCAAAAAAATACCGTTACGATATAGATAAGTACCAGGAAGGTAAAGAGAGTTTTATAAAAAAGATAGACAAAATTTTAGGTAATTAAACAACTCAACCTATAAAATTAAACCCATAAGATTACACAGATTGCCTCAAGACTTATGATTGTTTTCAACCAAAGGACGAGGCTTATAGTTACTACGCAAATGTTTTCCATCCGAAAGCATAAAAAGTATTATCTGATTTTGATACTCTAATATTTAATTCAAAACCTTCCATCCAAACTCTAAATCGTAATACTGTACATACATTGTTTTCACTTTGGTCAATTCTACTATAGTGCAAACAATCAAAATCAAGAGATATTCCTCTAAAATGATCTAAATTACTAACACGTTCCAAATTTCTTGAAATAATAGATTTTATTTCATCAACATTCCCTTTAAATAATTGTTTGCAAGACCAACTTAAGGAAAACTTTTTATATTCTATTTCAATTTCACTTTCTGTGGAATTGTTTAATTCTTTTGATTTTTCATCAAATTCTTCCAATGCTTTCATTACTATTTCAGACATATTTACCCCCAAATTATTACATTCAATTTTTTTATTAAAATAAAAAACAGCATTTCATTAGAATTTTTATAAAATTGCCTTTTTTCAGTTCCGCTTATTGAGTCTATAACGACGATAATATTAATTGTACTTGATTTGTCAAGATAAAAACAAACCTATTGTATTATATACTGATCATTGTATAATCACTCTCATGCAAACATATAGAGCTAATATCTGGAAAATTTATACATATAAGTTTTTATACATGCTGATGTTTATCTCGGGTGTACTCGTACCCTTCTATCTCGACTGGGGTAAAGTGAGCTACACACAGGTAATGATACTTCAGTCGTTCTACGTGATAGTTGTATTATTAATGGAGATTCCTACAGGCGCGATCGCGGACCATTTCGGAAGAAAAACATCTCTCATTTTGGCTGGAATATCTTCATCAATCGCAACTCTCGTTTATACTTCCGTCCCTAACTTTTACATCTTCCTTGCAGGAGAATTTTTCTGGGCTTTAGGGTTCGCTCTGTTATCAGGGTGCGATGAAGCTATGCTCTACGATTCTCTAAAAGAAATCAACCTTGAATCGAATTCGAAGAAGATTATCGGAAGATTGAGAAGTTTCGAAATGGCAGCTATCATGATAGCGGCTCCGATAGGAAGTCTTATAGCATCTAAAATAGGTCTAAGATATGCTATGATGTTTGTATTCTTTCCTTTCTTCAGCGCTTTCTTAGTTGCTTTAACTTTCAGGGAACCACGCACTAAAAGCGAAAAAGAAAAAAAAGGAAAATACATAGATATGCTAAAAAGCGGGATTATATATTTCAAAGGTCATAAAATCCTCAAAATACTTGCCTTTGATTCAATATCAATAAGCGCTCTGGCTTTTCTTATAATATGGATGTACCAGCCGCTCTTAGGTAAACTCGGCGTTCCTATAATATATTTCGGACTTGTTCACGCTCTTCTGTCGGGCATCCAAATCCCTGTTATGAACGGTTTCGGAAAATTGGAAAAATTATTCGGCTCAAAAAAACGTTATTTGTTCTTCAGCGCTATCTTCCCGGGTATCTGCTTTATACTGCTCGGTATAAATAATAATAATTTACTGGCAATAGCAATTATATGTCTTGTGTCAGGATTCGGGCTTTCAAGAAACGTGTTATTCCAGAGCTATATGAATAAATATATTGAATCCCACAACAGAGCGACGGTTATCTCGACTATATCGATGGTAAGAAGTCTTGTGAGCGCTGTAATGTATCCTCTTGTAGGCTTAATGGTAGAGTGGTCCCTTAATTACTCGTTTATTATATTAGGGACACTAACAATAATTTGCGCCCTATTTTCAAAAGTCGAAGAAGAACATTTAATAGATTAGCCACAAAGGCACCAAGACACGAAGAAGAAATATATTTTTGTTTTTTTTATTTTAAACCTAAAAGTGAGTGGATACCACTCAAGAAAAATGTCTCGCAGAGTGAGCGGGCACGGCCTCTCTTTTTATTCTCTTTAAATTCTAAAAGTTTAGGTATACCTTTCATAAAAAATGTCTCGCAGACTGAGCGAGCATGGACTTTTTACGAAGTAAAAAGGAGCGAAGTCGAGAGCAAGAAACAATTTCCTCGCCGGGGAAATTGATTTCGGTTTTTTAGAAAGGTATACCTAAATGACCCCCGTTGGGGAAACTGACTGCGGTTTTTCGTAGTGGTACCCCGAACGAGACCTTGACTATCACCCAATCTTCAATACTATATATTACCTTTGCTTAAAAAATAAGGGAGGGATTTATGCTCGT
>JAFGHJ010000021.1 GCA_016930175.1 Caldifarciminota bacterium | reverse complement strand
GGCGTCATTGGTAAAGCACACTGTTAGACCACCACTGTACTGGGTGCTGGTCTGCCAATTTGCCATGCCCGTGCCCAATGTCCAGGTGGTAATTGTGTTGCCGCCTACCCTCACATCGATTTTCCCTTGACCGTCTGTGCTGCGCGCCCTTACAACGATTGGGATGCTGCCACCGCCACCACCACTGGTCGTAGTGGTTGTGCCACCGCCACCGCTGGTTGTGGTGGTTGTGCTTGTGCTTCCGCCGCCGCTGCCGAGCGTTACATTACCGCTTCCACTATTGTTACTCCAACCCTCTACCATTACTACCTGGTAGTCCTGACTGCCTCCTCCCTTTCCCATGTTTCTCCATGCGTTAAAGTGGCAGCCCATATCTACAGGACTACTACGACTTCCGCTACAATTGTACTGGTCGAAATCTGAAGTACCGTCAATGGAAGGCTGCCCATACCTTCTATCTATCTGTAAGGTGTACGACCTTCCATTACATGAATATGAGCCTGCGCTGCTACCGCCGCTTTTACCGATGTAATATTCTATAAGCGGGCTTCTCGACCACCCATAGACACCGGGACCCCAACTACAACCGCTGCAGCTGCCTGACCAGCTTATAGATCTAGATGCCCCGGAACTCCAGCCTATACCTGTAACAAAATTCGCATTGCTGAAACTAACACTGAAACCATTGCTTCCATTACAGTTAAAGTTAGCTGATCCACCATTAGTCCAATGAGTATACCAGTAGCTGCCGCAGCTGCCGGACGAATATCCTCTCAGCCTGGCTGGTAGCGGCTGCTGTGTATTTTCAGCTGCCTCGGGAGCAGTGGGCTGATTTTGACAACCCCAGGAAAAAACTATAACTGCCGCCAAACACATCGCCCCAAAAACTATCATTAAACGTTTAAAATTCATATCTACTCCTTAATTTTATTTTGATTGTTGACTTAAACTACGAAAAAAACTTTTTTCCAAACCCCTCCTTTCTTCCTTATAAAGATTTCCCTTCCGATAACGAAGTAGAAAGGAAGGGCAACTCAAACAAACTTGTTCTTATCCGACACAGGGATTTTGGCGACAATCGAATCCGTTTTTACTTTATTAACAAACGGCTCCATTTAGCCTTTAACCTCCCTATTTAGGATTTCAGCTCAGGGCGATTACCACTTACCACTCGAAACCGAATCCCAATCTTTAATAAAAAAACAAATAAAAAATCCAAAATTCCCACTCAAAATCTAAATTCACACGTTAGGCAACAAAAATTATATACAATTATTATCCTAATACATATATGTTTTTTAATATTAAACATATGGTTCTCTAGTATAAAGTCAAGAGACGTATTTCCTTATTTCCTGGTAAGTAATTGGATTACTTTGACTGCGCGGTCATTTTATGCTTATATGATTAAAGTAGCTCTGAAATAAGGGTTTTTCCGAAAAAAATTAACTGTTTATAAAAACTTTTTTCTCTACCTTTCTCTTAAGAGATTGAGCTCTAAAATTAGTCAAAAAGAGACTTGACTTAACGAGATAAAAATATATCATTATCGGTATGATTAATGGGGTCAGAGGAAAAGTTATAATCTTTTATCTAATATTATCGAGCCTATGCGCCCAGTCTCGTATACAGTTTAAAAGCAAGTTGCTTAATTTCGGGACAATGGAACAAAATGAAAGTAGAACGATGGATTTCCTTTTCAGAAATGTCGGCAATGAGGATTTGAAAGTAAACGAAGTCAGGTCTTCCTGTGGCTGCGCTAGCGGAAAACTGGATATCTCCAACAGATTAGTTCCTCCCCGCGGTACCGGAAAAATACGGGTTACCTTTAACTCTAAAAATTATATTGGCGGCGTTACCGAAACCATATATATCCATACGAACGACCCCGAAAACAGTAAGGTTCAACTCACATTAAAAGCAAATATAAAACCTCCGGTAGCTACTCCTCCTATACGGATCTGCCTCTTCTATTCGAAAGACTGTGAAGACTGTTCCTTTATTGAGGAAAAAATACTACCTCCTCTTATAGAAAAATATAATTTGATAATAAAATCTTTTGAAATATCTGATCCTGCCAACTACGAGCATTTGGTTTCAATAGAAGAAGAATATCAGGATAAAAATAATGAAATACCGATTATAGTCATAGGCAATTATATTCTCGGGGGCGCAGGCGAGATAAGAAAATGGCTCGAAGTGCGAATTGCAGAATATAAAGACTCGGGATGTGATTTCCCGGAACTAAAAAGCCGGAACTCTTCCTCTCTTGGTTCGGGAGAAAGAATAGAAGCCGCTTATTTCTACGATAACAAATGCAGAGTTTGCGAAAGAATAAATTACGAGATTTCCTTCTTAGAGAGAATCTATTCGAATTTAGATATTACAAAATACGATATGGATAGCAGAGAAAACAAAAAAATAAATGAAGCATTCTGCGAAGTCTTTAATGTTCCGGAGAATAAGAGATTAACCACTCCTATGCTTTTTATAGAAAAGGATTACGCAACCGGAGAAGATCTGGTGGAGAAGCCCCTGAAGGAATTTATTCTTGAATACAAAGACAAAGGCTCTGAAATACCCTGGACGAAAATCTTCGAGTTGAAAGACAAATCAGAAGAAAGCATAAAAGAAAGATTTAAGAATATGGGTGTCTTCACCATTTTATTGGCGGGTTTAATAGACGGTGTTAACCCATGTGCTTTTGCAACAATAATTTTTCTTATAGCTTTCCTATCTACAGTAGGGAAAAAAGAAGAGGAAACACTATTAATTGGAATTACTTACAGTGCTGTGGTATTCCTTGTATATTTTTTAATCGGACTGGGTCTTATTAAATTCGTCGGTATTTTAAAAATAACAAATATTATAGGCAAGATTATTCTCGGGGTCGTGGCGTTACTTTCTATATCGTTTGGGGTTCTTTCTTTTTATGATTACATCAAGTTAAAAAGAAACGAAGTAGGAGAGGTTAAACTGCAGCTTCCCAGATTTATCAAGAAAAAAATTCATTCGGTAATAAGAGAAAAAATGGGCAAGAAAAATTTATTTATCGCGGCAACTGTAAGCGGTTTCTTCATCTCGGTAAGTGAATTTATTTGTACCGGTCAGATTTATCTGCCCACACTGATCTTCGTGAGCAGGGTCCCGGAACTTCGTATCAGAGCTATATTATATTTAATTTTCTACAATATTGCGTTTATTATTCCACTCTTACTTGTGTTTGTTGCCACGTACAAAGGCATGCGTTCTTCTGTTATAAATAAATTCTGGAAAGACAAGGTCAAATTAATAAAGCTGGGAACTTGCTTCTTCTTCGTTTTCTTAGGTCTTTTTATAACTTATTATATAATCTTTTACTAAGGGACAAATAATCGCCACAAAGACACTAAGCCACAAAGCCCAACACACCTCACCTCAAGTTACATTTAATTATTTTAAAACCACCTCCCATCTCCACAAAATTTAAAGCAAACTATAAAATTAAAAATTTTACGATATCTACAGCTTCACAAGAAATTAAAGCAAGCTGTGGACTTGGGTCTAAACAACATTATATCTTTTCTTCGTGCCTTTGTGCCTTCGTGGCTAATTAATAAAAAAATCTTGAATAAATTTCGAAATAGTGCATATTATTATATAAAAGGAGGCAGTGTATGGATTTTAAAATTTATATAGTCTGGTTTATTTTTGCGGCTATTTTTATTATCGGAGAAATTTTTACGGCCGGGTTCTTCCTCGCATGTTTCGGCGTCGGAGCTATAGTTTCGGGAGTACTTGCAATGATAGGATTAAATGCCGTATGGCAGTGGGTTTCATTTGTTGTTGTTTCGGGAATTCTTTTTGCCGCATCGAGAAGATTTGCAGAGAAATTCAGCAAAAAGCAGCCTCCGGGCATAGGAGCTGACCGCTTTATCGGTAAGGAAGGGATAGTTCTTGAGGAGATTGATAATGCGGAAAATACCGGAAGTGTTAGAATAGACAAAGAGATATGGAGAGCAGACAGCGATAGTGAAAAGATAATAAAAAAAGGAAGCAGGATTGTCGTTGTTAGACTTGACGGAACACATGTGGTTGTGAAAAATAAAAAGGAGGTAAAATAAAATGAATACTTTTACGCTTATTGTTATAGCTGTTGTACTTTTGATTATTGCAGCAAAAGGTATAAAAATTGTGCGTCCATGGGAAAAAGGTCTTATCGAGCGTCTGGGAAAATATCAACGAACAGCTGACAGCGGACTTACTATTATTTTCCCGATAGTTGAAAAAATGCAGAAGGTTGATATGCGCGAACAGGTTGTAGATGTCCCTCCGCAGGCAGTTATCACGAAAGATAACGTTGCTGTCGATGTGGACGCGGTGGTTTATTATGAAGTTACAGATCCGGTCAAAGTTACATACAATGTAGCTAATTTTTATCTTGCTGCCACGAAGCTTGCTCAGACAAATTTAAGAAACCTGATTGGAGATCTGGCACTCGATGAATCTCTTACCTCGAGAGAGGTAATTAACACAAAACTCAGACAGATTCTCGACGATGCTACAGATAAATGGGGAACAAAGGTTACGCGGGTAGAGCTTCAAAGAATCGAACCGCCATCGGATGTTACTGAAGCCATGCACCGCCAGATGAAAGCAGAAAGAGATAGAAGAGCTATGATTCTTGAAGCTGAAGGAGCAAAAAAATCTGCTATTTTGAAAGCCGAAGGACAGGCTGAAGCAATTAAAAAAGTTGCGGATGCGGATAAATACAAAAAGATTGCAATTGCGCAGGGTGAAGCGGACGCGATTCAGAGCGTATACAACGCGATTCATAAGGGAAATCCCACAAACGACCTTATAGCGATAAAGTATCTTGAAGCTCTTCAATCAATAGCCAACGGAACGGCTTCAAAAGTATTTCTTCCCTATGAAGCCTCCGGAGTCCTCGGAAGCATCGGCGGAATCGCCGAACTCCTAAAAGAGAAAGTTACACCAACAAAAAAGAAGGAAAAAGAAACAGCCTAAAAATAAGGATTATAGGGTATAAATTTTTAAGCAATCAAGGCTTCAAGGGCTCAAGACGGGCAGGTATTACCTGCCCGCTCTTAATTAATATAAATTAAATATCAAAAATTAAAAAACAAAAATACAAATTAAATTTTAAAAATTGCTATACCATAAATACAGAAAAAAAACAATCGCATTATTACTTCTTTAGGATTTGGATTTTTAAAAATACACCCCCCTTATATATGTGTTAATCTGCCTCCCATTTCTCTGTGCTCTCTGTGTTTTCTTTTTTCTCTGTGCACTCAGTGGTTCAATTATCGCTTTGTAATAAATTTTTTACAAAAGGAAAATTTTTGCGTTCTGCGAAAATAACTTGCAGTTTGCAAAATACTGAATGTTTTATGTTCTTTTAAATCAAGGACTTATTTTCTGGAACAGTATTTGTAGAGTATGTAAACAGTTCTTTGACAATTAGCAAACGGTGGATGGTGGTTAATAAAAAAACGTTTAAACCTTAAAGGAGGTTTATCATGCGCAAACTTTTATTTATAACACTTTTAGTTTTACCTGTTTTTGTTTTTGGTGAAGTTGATACAGATGGTGATGCCAGCGAAGCGGCAGAATTTCATTTTGTAATACCTGAGATTGTTGGCATTGAAATTAGTACAGATCCCGTAGAATGGGACTTTTCTACTATGGCTGGCTTCCCGCCTGATCCTTTTTCTCTGCCTGAGTACTATGAACCTACCACTCCTGCTGCCCGTCCTCATCAAACAATCGATTATCTGGTCTGGGGCTTTGGAAACAGTTCAAGCTGGCAAGTTACAGTCGCGGGCGATGCAGATCCGGCACCCGCGTGCGGAATTCTTCTTGGAGATATAGAATATGCAGAGGACGATGGTGCAGGAAACTTAACAAGTGGATGGATGGCTTTCACCACAACTGATGCTGCAATACAAACCGGCTCGGCAAATACAGGTGGATGGGCAACGATGTATCAAGATTATCAGGTTAACATAACAGGCGATGAGACTTATACTACTGATTCTTACTGCACAATAACCTACACCATCCAGACCTTATAATGAGAACCACTTAGAACGACGTTCTGCTAAAGAGAAAGGGGGCGCTCCAAGAGCGCCCTTTCTCTTTCCTTACAATGGCTTGACAATGAATCGTCTTATTTCTATATTTACAAAAAAGGAGGTTCAAAATGATATGGGTTTTACTTTTCTTAATTGCCGATCAGAATGCCTCCGTGCAAGTTGGTTTTTTCAATCAGGAAGTCCTTTCTATAGATATCAGGGCTAAAAGAATAGATATTGGATTTCTTGACGCCGATTCCTCTCCAATTGAATTACCGGGAATCATCCGGGGAACGATACACGCAAATACCGACTGGGTTTTACTCTGTTCGGCAAAAGAAGATTTCTTATCTGTAGAGGGAAGCATTATACCTATTAATAGGTTCGCCTGGAGAATCGAAGGCGGAGAATGGGTCCCTTTCGGAATTGAAGAAGATAAGATTTTAGAAGGAAACGCCACACAGGAGAACGGAAAATCTTTCTTGATAGATTTGAGATTCGATTTGAAGTGGGAGGATCGCGCCGGAGATTTCCTAACAAATATAGATTTCACTTTAATGAAAAAGTAAGGAGGATTTTTCAAATGTTAAATTTATTAATATCGGTATCATTACTCGTTTCTCCCTTACGGTTAGAGGTTAGTTCACATCCAGGAGTAGTAACAAGGGAACTATCAGTAAAAAATGGAGACGCTTATAATGAAGTAATCGTTATGGTTTACAGTAAAGATTGGGATCTGAACGAGGGAGGAAATATACAATACCATGATGCAGGTACTTTAGACGGTTCATGTTCCAAATGGATAACAATCAATCCTGCGGAGTTTATTCTTGGTCCGGGCGAAACGAAAGATGTAAGAATCACCTTTGATATACCCCTAGAGAGTGCAGGCGGATACTGGAGTGTAATACTTTTCGAAGGTAACCCGCCGGAGCAAGAAGAATGGACCCCACTGGTAAAGCTGGCTGGGAGGGTAGGGATATCTACATATTTGGAGGTAGCGGGAACAACCTTCAAAGAGGCAGAGATAGAGGGAATGAAGCTGGGGAAAGACGGAGGCTTAAATTTAGAAGTGGAGAATAAGTGCAATACATGGTTAAGACCATCCATAAAATACTGGCTTATGAGAGGTTCTGAAGAAATTTACAGAGATTCTGTAGCCGGCTCTGTTATACTGCCGGGTGGATTAAGAGAGTATAAATTAGAACTTGCCGACATAAAAATCCAGAAAGGTGATGAGATAGTTGCAAGAGTAGATTACGACGGGGAGAAGATACTAGAAGGGATTAAAAAAATCGATTAATTGATAATGATTTTATTTATCCTATCTTTTCATTACTATACAAATGTTTATCATAGTATTTATAATTACGATGAAACCTCGTACGCGGTCACCAACTACCTAATAAATACCAGTGGGGTCTACGGGAAAGCAGATGTGCTGTTTATGAAGTACAAAGAGGATTTTGGCGTAAAGAGATTTCAATATATTTATGATTCCCTTTCAATCGGAGAAAATAATAAACTTTATCATGTTGTATTGGGTGACATGGCTTACTTAAGAGGCGTTGAAGTCGGATACAATTCCCCTTACCGCAATTTTAGTTTGAATGTGAGAGCAGGTAAGATGAGAGATTTGATGGCTCGGGTCTTCCCTACTTTTGAAAGAAATGACTTTTTCTCAGAAATCGAACTCTTCATCGTCAACCATAAGTTTACCCTTAATTCAAGATGGGATAGAGACAGAACATCCACATTATTGGGAGACGAATTCAGTTTCAACTTGGGAAATCTAAAGCTTTCGAACGATATAAACTTAGGGTATGTGGAGAATCCGAGATTTGCTATTAATGAAGAACTTTTTTACGGTCTGGGTTCACTTTACCTTCGTTCTTTCTTAAGATTTTACAGTTCCGGCTTTGTCACCCGGGAAGGTATCGAATATACAAATGGAAGGTTTAACTGGGGTATAAACCCATCGTATAAGTTCCCCATAGGCTTAAATGTTTTTTCCGGCTTTTATCAGACGGGACGATTGGACAGACCCCTGCAAAATCAAGTCCTCGATGGTTTTTCTTACCGCTTTCCTTTTAATCTTTCAGTAAATTTCACCAATAATTTAAATTGGGGCAGCGATAGAGACAGTGGATACCGAAATTATCTGAGCTTATATTATTTCCTTTACAATAAGGGAAGGCTGAGTTTCAGATACCAGAACAGTTATTACAACAGAAGAAATGAAAGCTTTGAATTGGAGGGAATTATCAATCTTCAACACTCGAACCTTTTAGAGGCGGCGGTTTCTAAGTCGGGAATTTACGGATGGGAGTATTCACTCGGGACTGTTCTCCGAATGGGATCGTCCATTCACGGAGATTTCAGATTGCGACATATGACCGAACAGGAAAAATTAAGTTATAATGCCTCTCTTTCTTTCGATACTAGAGGAGGTTTTTCAAGCAGGTTTGGTATTTCAGGCAATACTGCCACAGAATCATCTAGGGTTTATACTATCGAGCTTACCAAAAGAGGCTCCATTGAGAAAGTCGGTTTCGGCACGATAAGTGGAGTAGTGTGGCACGATGAGAATGGAGACGGAAGGAAACAAAAAGGAGAACCGCCCTTAAAAGATATAAAAATTATTTTAGACGGGAAGAAAAAAATAGATGTAAACAGAATAGGTGAATACAGAATCGGTCCTATTCCCAAGGGCGAACATTCTGTAGAACTTGAAATAAAAGGGGTGCCCGCTTTTTTGGGGAGGGATAGCCTGAAAAAGAAAATAAAAACCGGTTTTGTTGATTTTAAGACGTTGAATTTTCCGGTTTTCAGCCTTTCTTCAATCTCCGGAGTTGTATATTATGATAAAAATCATAATTTAAAAAGGGACCATGGCGAAGAAGGTGTTCCGAATGTTAAGGTGAGCATAATTCGGGGTGATTATTCAAAACATACTTATACGAACTTTTTCGGTGAATATTCAATCCAAAACATCGTCCCCGGAGACTATACTGTCAAGGCTTCCCGTTTTCCCCCGGGATACGACTTAAGTCCGAAGGACTTTTTTCTGTACGTCCAACTAACCGGCGGTATGAAAAAAGAAGGAATAATCTTCGGAATAGCAAAACCGGTTAAGAAGATTGAACGGAAAGAATTTTAAAATAGTGGAGGTAACTATGAAAAAATATTCTTTTTTGTTTTTCTTTTTACCCATCATAGTTTTAGGTATTTCCTCGACAGGAGTGGGAGTCGATAAAACTACCGCAAGTTTAGCTTTACCCATGGGTATAATCGATATTGTCTGGATTAATGTACAAAGCAATACTATCACGTGGGATTTCACCGATATTGACCGAAACGCGAACAATCCTCCTTTCCCCCCGATTTCTTTTCCGGAGTACTATGAACCCAGCCGCCCCAATACCAGATACTACCAGAGAATAAGATATAGGGTCAGAGGAATCCTCTGGCCCACAGGAAATTGGGAAGTTACTATTTCAGGCTCAGGAGATCCGTCTCCTGCCTGCGGTATTCTGCTGACCGATATTCACTACGGCGACGGCGCAGCGGGAACATGGTCTTCTCTAAGCACCGTCCCTCAAGTTATCGCAAGCGGAAGTGGTGATATAGGTTGGACAAACCTATATCAGGATTATAGAGTAAGATTAGACGGAGATGAGACTTATACAAGCGGTTCGACTACTGTGATAACCTACATGATACAAATCCTGTAATCTTTTTACCACAGAGAGCACAGAGATTTTTTTATTATTTTAAATTCTTGTCCATAAGTAGCCAATTACACTTTTTCGTGTATTTTTTTAATACAATTTAAAAAGTTTGTGTTTTTAGTGTATTTAGTGTGTTTCGTGGTTTCTTATTTTCTTAAATTTTTACCCTGTTGACATATTTGCGAATCCGAATAAAATATAAAAGTTTTTAGTTTAAATAAAAAATATAAGTAAGAGGAGGTTTTATTGGCGTTATTAAAACCGTTTAAAGCTTTAAGACCAAAGGTGGAGTATGCAAAAAAAGTTTCATCTCCTCCTTACGATGTGCTTTCAAGGGAAGAAGCAAAAGCTCTCGCAGAGAAAAATCCCCTGTGTTTTTTACATGTGGTAAACGCAGAGATTGATTTTTCTGATGATGTCGATATTTACGATGATAAAGTTTATAAAAAAAGCAAGGAAAATTTTGAATGGTTGATAAAGGAGGAATATCTCACCGAGGAAGAAACACCCTCTTTCTACCTTTATGAAGAGGATGAAAACGGTCACAGCCAGACCGGTCTGGTATGTCTTGCTTCAGTAGATGAATACGACAAAGGAGATATCCGCACACATGAATCTACAAGAAAAGTTAAAGTCGACGACAGGACAAAACATATAAGAACTGTTGGAGCTCATACGGGACCAATATTTCTCGCTTATTATGATACTAAAGAGACAGAGGAAGTATACGAAATTTTCAATAAAGTAAAATTGAATCAACCGCTTTACAAATTTAAAACCGGAGACAATGTTTTCCACACCGTCTGGAGAATCGGAAATGCCGATATGATAAGTAAAATCCAGGAGGTTTTGACTCAAATCGATTCTTTGTATATTGCTGACGGTCATCATCGAAGTGAATCGGCTTCAAATATAAGAGCAGAGAGAATGAAAAACAATCCTGATCATAACGGTGATGAGGAGTACAATTACTTTCTCGCCGTTGTTTTTCCGCATACCGAACTAAAGATAATGGCGTATAACAGAGTGGTAAGGGATCTTAATTCCTTAACAAAGGAAGAATTTTTTAATAGAGTTAGAGAATCTTTTACCATAGAAAACGTCGAAGGAAAGTTTGACCCGGATACCTTCCATAATTTTGGTATGTATATAGACGGAAAATGGTACCATCTTAAAGCAAAGGAAGGAACATTCCCGGTCGATGACCCCTACTATTCGCTCGATGTTTCGGTTCTCCAGGAAAATCTTCTTGATCCTATTTTAGGAATAAAAAACCCAAAAGAGGACGATAGAATTGATTTCGTTGGAGGTATAAGAGGACTAAAAGAACTGGAAAGACTCGTTGACTCAGGTAAATTCAAGGTGGCTTTTTCCATGTATCCGACTCAGATGGAACAGTTAATCAGGATATCTGACGATGGCAATAAAATGCCCCCTAAATCGACCTGGTTCGAACCTAAATTGAAATCAGGCCTGTTTGTTCACAGGATATAGATGTTTTTTATTATACTTGCCTTTTCACCGGCAGATATTCCTTTACTTTCTGAGGCACGCCCCATTACAAGAGGTATCTACCTTGCCCCCGGGGTTTTTCACTCGCAGCTTGAAGTAGACGAATTCTTCAAAATGGTGGATCTGGGGCTAGTAAATGCTGCTGTCCTCGATATAAAAAATGAAAGAGGAATAATATTATTTTCTGTTTATAAAGACTTTATTAATAAAGCTAAAAAGAAAGGAGTCTATTTAATAGCCAGACAGTGTGTTTTTAAAGATGAAGCACTTGCGCTTAAAAATGGCGGTAAACTCGCCTTAAAGGACTTTTCGGATAATATCTGGTTTCAGGAGAAGTGCGGGTACTGGGTAGACCCTTCTCTTTCCGAAGTCAAGAAGTACAATACAAAAATTACGGAAAAAGCTTTTGATTTTGGTTTCGATGAAGTACAGTTCGATTATATACGATACCCCTCGGGGAATAAACCTTATAAGAATTGGCAAAATAAACTCAATAATATTGTCGAATTTTTAGATATGGTAAACGAGGTCAAACCTCCCGAAAAGAGAATCTCTCTCACCTTTTACGGATACACAGTATGGGCTAAAACCCTGTCAAAAGAAGGACAAAATTTCGAGAAAATGGCGGAGAGGGTTGACGCGGTTTACCCGATGTTATATCCCTCTCATTTTCACGATGATTTCATGAACAATTCCACAAAAGAGTCAAGAACATACTCGTTAATTTATGAATCAATAAAAAAAGCTCAAGAGCGGCTGCCTGAGAAAGACATTAAAATAGTACCTTACCTTCAGGCTTTTTCATGGAAAAGATCAAGGCTCGGCAGCAAATACGTTCTAAACCAGTTAAAAGCTGCTTGCGAATCTCGATCCGACGGATTTATACTTTGGGAAGCGGGCGGAAACTACTCAAAAGGCTATGAAGAGTTAATAGAGTTTGATATTGATTTTTTCGAAAAAAAGTTAATGTATCGTTTGCAATATGACAGTAAAAGAAATAAAGAATATTTTAGGGGATAAACATCTTAGCAAAGCTCGAGGACAGAACCTTCTACTTGATGAAAATATCGGAAGAAAATTTGCGGATCTGCTATCACTAACTCATGGCAAAAGAATTCTCGAAATAGGACCGGGTCTTGGTATTATAACCAAGTATCTTAAAAATAGGGGCTTTGAGGTAATTGGTGTGGAAATAGATCCCGATTTTTGTTCTTATTTGAAAACTTCGGGAGTGAATGTTCTTTGCGAAGATTTTCTTAAAATGCATTTAGATTCTTCTGCTCCCGAAGTCGTGGTAGGTGCTCTTCCTTTTTCGATGTCTTTACCTATTCTAAAGAAAATCAAGGACAACAGGGATAAAATAAAAGAATGGATTTTTGTACTTCAGAAAGAAGTTGCAGAAAGATTTACGGCTGAACCAAGAAGTAAATCATACTCGTCGCTTACCGTATTATTTAATATTCTATATGATATCAGATGCGAATTTGAGATTAAGCCTGAAGCTTTTTTCCCAAAACCAGAAGTGTTTTCAACGGTCATCAAGGGAATTATAAATAAAAACCCTATAATTGAAGTTAATGAAGTTTTTGAAAAGTTCCTGAAGGATATTTTTCGTTATAAAAGAAAAACACTTAAGAATAATCTTTTCGATTATAATATAGAACTGGTCTCAATTGACTTAAAAAGAAGAGCAGAAACCCTTACAAAAGATGAAGCTGTCCAACTCTACCGGGAATGTTGTAAGAGTAATCAATAAAATTTAAAACTAAGTGTCTTGGTATCTTTGTGGCAATTTTAGGATTTAGGATTTTGGGATTAGGATTTAGTAATATAATTCTTATTTGTGACATTCGTTGTTTTTGTTTTTTGGTGGTGTGGGAGGCTTTTGTTAAAAGCAATACTTTTTTATTTGTGCCTTGGTGTCTTTGTGGCTAAAAAAATGAAAGGGATTTATGTTTTGATACTTGGAATAGAAAAGAGAAAAAACATTAATGTCGGAAAAATCGGGCAATTTGTTTTCAAGCCCGCTTATTACGCCTATGTGGGTTCAGCGATGAGTGGATTTCAACGATTGAAAAGGCATCTGGAAAATTTGAAAAGAGGAAGTATAGAAAAGAAACATTGGCATATAGATTATATAATACCTTACTGTAAACCGATAGGATGGGTTTTTGCAGAATGTTCCGAACCAGGCAAAGAGGAAAAATTAGCGATTTATCTTTCAAAAAAGCTCGATTACGTAAAAGACTTTGGAGCTTCTGATTCCCGAGCCCCCTCTCATCTATTTAAGAACTCAGACTTAAAGAAGTTAAAAAGAGAAATTATAAAAACTTTAAAATCTATTGGTACAGAAAAGTTCCAAACCAGTAACGGACACTGAGAGCGATTCTTGACTTTTGCTGTTTTCTAATTATAATTTATTACATATATCTTGAAATTTAAACCATTTTTAAACTAATCAGTTAAAAAACAGCAATTAGTATTATTAAGGAGGTTAACATAGACATTAAGAGGGTATTTCTTAAAGCATTTTATATGTTACTTTTTGCATTAATCGCATCTGCAGGTATTCTTGAAAAGGAAGTATTTTTCGACAAAAACGATCTTTCTTTTGCTAAAATAGAAGGATATGATTTTGTTCTGCTTAAAGGTTGTATTTCAACTACAGTAGAATTAGGAGCACCATGTCTTCCTAAAGCATCCTTTTCGCTGTTAATTCCTCAAGGCGCAGAAGTTACTGATGTCGAGATAATTTCCTTCGATAAAGAGGAAGTCGCCGGCGAATATGAGGTTTATCCTACTCAAAACTCACAACCATTTTTAAAGGACATGGTTTTCCCTTTTGTCAAGCCCGATGAGGACATCTATGCCAAAAGTACTCCTTACCCTGAGAAAGTTATTCAACCCGTTCATACCGGCTCAATGAGTGGATATAAACTCGCAAGTTTATTAGTTTATCCCATACAATACATCCCTGCCGATAAGAAATTGATTTTTTATTCTAAAATAAAGTTTAGAGTTATATACGAAGAAAAATTAAGGGCGTTAATCACCAAAACAGAAAAACAAAACAAAATATTTAAAGAAAGAATCGAGAAATTAATACTCAATCCTGAAGACATCGGAATGTTAGAACCCATAACCGGATTAAGAAGCAGTCTTGCTTTATCTCCTGATTCAGTTGAATATGTGATAATTACAGCAGATTCCTTCCAAACAGCTTTTCAGGAACTTGCGGATTGGAAAACTAAAAAAGGATTTCCCGCAAGAGTTATAACCCTCGATTCCATATATTCTGACTATACGGGCGCGGATAACGCGGAAAGAGTAAGAAATTTTATTAAGGATGCAAATTCAAGTTGGGGAACCATATGGATTCTCCTCGGAGGACAATGCGATTATGAATGGGGAGAAGAAATTGTTCCAAGGAGAAATGTCTGGTATAAAAGGTCGTATGTGGGACATTATCCGGACGAGGATACAATTCCTTCTGATCTTTATTTTTCCGATCTCGACGGTGACTGGAACGCGGACGGCGATGGTATATATGGCGAATCTTCAGATGGTGTTGACTTCTATTCGGATGTATTTGTGGGAAGAGCTCCCGTGCGGACTGTTGCCCAGGCAGAAACCTTTGTAAATAAAGTTCTTTCTTATGAGAAAAACCCGCCCTCCGGTTATCAGAAAAAGATACTTCTGCCCGCCGCTTATCTATGGCCGAATATATACGATGAAAGATTATCACAGGAAGCAATCGCAGATATCGTCCCCTCAGATTGGCAGGTTTCGAGAATGTACGAGAGAGACGGAAACCTTACCCACGAAGCCTTCGTCGACTCTGTCAAATCAGGATTCGGCTTTGCTCATCTTGTGGGGCATGGAAACGAGTACGGGATATATATTTATTATGCCGACGAATATTTAGGTTCCGATGACTTAGATGCCCTCAATAATGAGGGACTGCTCGGTATTCATAATTCTTTAGGCTGTATGTGCGGCGGGCTTGACCTCGTACCCTACGGTGACTGCTTTGCGGAACACTATTTAACCCCCGCTTCGGGCGGCGGTTATTCCATTATGAATTCAAGATACGGCTGGGGAAATCCTCCTAACATGGGACCTTCAGAGCATATAGACACCTGTTTTTACCATGAGATATTCAAGGAAAATTACCTTTACCATGATCATCTGGGTGTAGCACACGCCTTTTCAAAAGATGCATTCGTATCGGAAATGACATGGTCCTCAAATTGGCCGTGGAGTATTTATGAGTTAAATCTATTCGGAGACCCGGAACTTCCTCTATGGACAGATACCCCGGGAGAGCTTACGGTCAGCCACGGACCTGTAATACCTGTCGGGACAAGCACCTTTAATGTGAATGTTACCGAAGTAGGTTCGCCCGTAGAAGAAGCTTTTGTATGCTTATACAAAGAAGAAGAAGTTTACCAGAGAGGATATACCGACGCTTCCGGCAATATTACCTTGACTTTGGTGCCCCCGTCTAACTCCCTTGGCACAATGTACTGCACGGTAACAAAAAACAACTACATACCCTATGAAGGTAATGTAGATGTTATCTCTCCTTCCGGTCCATGGGTTATTTTTGACCTGTATAGAATGACGGAGATAACCGGAAATGGCGATGGCAATGTTGATCCCGAAGAGAGTATTGAGTTGTTCTTGACGGTTCATAATGTTGGTCTTGATACCGCGTATAACATCACAGGGGTGCTCCGAACTACAGATTCTTACGTTACCATTACAGACTCCATAGATGAATTTGGAGATATCTTATCTGATTCACTCTCGGAGTGTTTAGAGAATTTCAATTTTGAAGTAGCATCGGGATGTCCTGCAAACCACATTATTAATTTTGAACTTATTACGAGAGATCAGAACGATGTTACCTGGGTAAGCTCCTTTTCTATACCTATATCAACACCCAATATATCACTTTCTGCTGATACCTTAAATTTCGGCACGGTGTACATAGGTTTTCCGGACACACTGATATTAGAGGTAAACAATCTCGGCAGGGATACACTGGTAGTTGACGATATTACAGTTGATAATACGTATTATTCTATTGATACCACAAACTTTAGAGTATCGCCATCTGAAACGAAAGACGTAAGAGTTATCTTTGCCCCTGTATCCGAAGCTGTTTATACCGGAAATCTTAATATAGAGAGTAATGACATAGACCAACCTGTATTAACCGTTTTTCTTCAAGGTGAAGGTTTAGTACCACCGGATATCTCGGTTTTTCCCGATTCTCTTGAAGATAGTTTATATACGGGTGAAATATCTAACCATACTTTAAAAATTTACAATACGGGTGGGAGTAATCTGGATTTCGATATATCGTTTCAGGAACTACTACCCATAACAAAGTCTAAAAATATAAGTTTTAAAGTCACCGATTTTGAAAGCAATAAAGAGGCAATACCCGAGGAAAATTCAGAAACTCAAGATGTAGTTGAAGTGCAATTTTCCAAGAGAATTTATGAAAGTAGCATCCCTACGTCAGCATTGCAACATATTCTCGTTATGGAGAGGGGGCCGGGTTTGTACTATTATGACACAGCTCTGGATAACCTTGGCCTACCCAGAACACTGGTAACTTCCTGGGACGAACTGCATACGGAACTCATCAGTGGAACCCAATGGGAACTGGTTATCGTTAATTCCTACGGCAACGCACCTTCAAACGAAGTACTTGATTTGCTCGATGACTATCAGGCAGACGGCGGACTTTTAATATACGCCGATTGGTCTCTTTATAGCTATTCCTCACATTCTTTACTTACAAGTTTAGGTATCAGTTTTATTTCGGATCTTACAACGCCTTTAAATTTTTATGCCGTTAACAGCGGACACATACTTTTCAATGTTCCAAATAATATAGATAGTTTATACTGGACAGACAACCAGTATAACAGAGATGCAGAGATTGTCGATGTTCTTCCGGGCGCAACTCAACTGGCTTATCTCGAAGGCTACCCTAACAGCGGGGCGATAGTACTAAACGAGAAATGGAACTGTCTGTTCAATGCTTTCCAGTCAATGAACTTCAACGCAGATGATGACCACGATGGGAAAATTGATATTGTAGAGCTTATAGAGAATGAAATCACGTTACTTTCGATGAACTGGCTTTCGGCTGATCCAATCTCGGGCACAATTTCACCGGCTGATAGCGCTCTCATAGAAGTAACCTTTGATGCCACCAACCTCTATGGGGGAAATTACTTTGCGGATATCATCGTTACCAGTAACGACCCGGATGTGACAGAACTTAATGTCCCGGCACATTTACATGTAACCGGTACACCTGATATAGCTGTTTCAGAAAGTACCTTAGACTACGGTATTGTTTTCATTGGTTATTCTACAACTGATACATTAATCATTGAAAATGTTGGGACAGATTCGCTGACCGTTAATGACATCTCAAGTGACAATTCCGATTTCTCTGTAGATGTTACCAATTTTGCATTGGATCCCGAGGGAAACCAAGCGGTAGTGATCACCTTAACTCCAAGTTCATTAGGATTAATCAGAGGAAAATTGACAATCGATTGCGATGATCCTGACGAACCAACGATAGAAATTAATTTACGAGGTAGATGCTTAGAACCGCCTGATATATCGGTTTCGCCGGAAAGCTTAGACGATAGCTTATTCACCGGAGAGAAATCAAACCATACTCTAACTGTTTACAATACAGGTTTCAGCGATTTGATTTTAAGTATTTCGGAGAAAAATGCGGATTCCCCACCCTCAGTACCTTCTAGCAAGATATTTACTCAAAGGGCAGAGGTAAGAAGTAACTTACGATCCCAAAGAAGTATCGATGGAAAAATAGCCACAGGGAATCTATCTAAAAGTGCTTTTAGATTATATGATTCCCCCACTGCAATAGGAACAGCAAAAATAGCGATTCTTGGTTCTGAATCGGATGGCGAGGAATATCTTGATAACATAGCTCAATATCTGATAAACTCCGGACGGTTTGCGGAAGTAGCGACAATAAACGGATATGCCTCTACTCCCACACTATCTGAACTGCAAATATACGATGTAGTTGGCGTCTTCGGTTGGAATTACTGGTACAATGCAGATGCTATAGGGAATTTAATTGCGGACTATATCGACTGGGGAGGCAATGTTTTTGTCGCCTTTGCAGCAAACGGAATCGGCGGAGATTGGATGGTTAAGGGTCGGTTTGATACAGAAAATTACTGGCTGATTTCGCCCTATAGCTATAACGGCGGAACCTCATATTATATGGGTAACATCTACGAAGCTGGACATCCTATTATGGCGGGTGTAAACTATGTAATTTCAAAATCAAAATTGAACTCCGGAGCTTCTGTTAATGTTGGCGCAACCCTGTTGGCTGAATTCCTGGATAGAGCTCCGCTTATAGCTGCAGGCGAAGTAGGAGATAGTCGACGTGTTGATATAAGCTTCCCATTTTTTACTTCTGCCGTAAGCGATTGGGGGGTAGATACAACTTCTGACGTAAGATTGTTGATAATAAATTCTTTTGAGTGGTTATCGAGTCCTTCCTGGCTATCCGCCGATCCCACCTCGGATACTATTCCGGCGGGCGATAGTCTACGCGTGGAAGTTACCTTCGATGCTACCGGTCTTTATGGCGGCGATTACTTTTCGGACATCGTTATCGCAAGTAACGATCCGGATGAACCGGAACTAATCGTTCCTGCTCATCTACACGTAACCGGTGCACCTGATATAGATGTTTCAGAAGACACTTTAGATTTCGGCATTGCTTTCGCTGGTTCTTCTGTTATCGATACTTTAATTATTTCAAATAAAGGAACCGATACGCTAACCATAAGCAATATTGAAACCGATTACTATAATTATATTATTGATACTACAAACTTTACCTTAAATCCCAGAGAATCTAAAGAAGTTCCGATAACATTTACACCCATTTCACTGGGAACGATCATAAGAGTTATAAGGATTTATTGTAACGACCCGGATGAGCCAACTGTAACATTATTCCTGCGAGGAGAATGTGCGGAACCTCCTGATATATCAATTTCTACCGATTCCTTAAGCGACAGCTTATTCATAGATGAGATATCTCAACATTCATTAACAATCTACAACACAGGCACGAGTAACCTGAACTTCGATATTTCAATTGAGGAAACGGATTCGTTTTTGATGAAATCAATAAAAGATAAAAAACTATCGAAACGCTCATCTCTCTTAATCGCGGAAGAACCTCTAAAGCCAGAGGAAACGGCTGACGGTGTCCCTAATAATTTCGTGGCGAGTATTCCACGTGCTTTTGCCTCCTTTAAGATATTTGAAGACGACTTTGAAGACGGAGACTTCAACGGCTGGCTCGATGGCGGAGGTTCCGGAATAAAAGAAGTCACAAATACAACGGCAGCAAACAGAACCGATTATAGTTATCATGAATACAATTCTGTTTCCTCGCATTATGATGGTATTTATCAAGAACTTGGCGCTACTCAACCGGGGTACATCAGTTTTTATATTCGTTCCGGATCCACCACAACACATGATGCTTATTTTGTCTTACGAAGTAGTTCGGGTGATGACCTTATCTTCTTTTTCGCAAGAGGTGAAGGATATTTTTATGTTAATGCAGATGTCGGAGGCGATGATACATACGCTTATACAGCTAGGACGTGGTATCATATAGAGTTTAAAAATATTAATTTTGTATCAAAGACTTTTGACTACCATGTCAATGAAGTTCTGATAAAGAACGGGATTCCTTTCCGGTACGGCTCAGCTACGGAAGATTTCGATCGTCTTGAGCTTTACAATTTTACTGAAGGTTCTGAAGCCTGGTGGGATGAAATTTTAATCGCGACAGAAGAATTTCCTGACTGGCTTTTAGTCGACTCCACTAAAGGTACTATTTTATCAGGCGACAGTACCCGACTGGAAGTTACCTTCGATGCGGCTGACTTAGAAATTGGGAATTACTATGCAAACATTATTATATCAAATAACGACCCAAGCAATCCGGAGATAAGAATTCCCGCACACCTGCATGTAGCTGACGCCAGCGGAGTCGAAGAATCCAAAATTCCGAAAGTCTTTTTCGTTAAACAGAACTATCCAAATCCATTCAGCCGGCAGACTGTAATAAGATACGGATGTCCCGAACCTGCTAAGGTTTCTATTAATGTTTTCGATTGTTTAGGAAGAATTGTAGTCACTCTCGTAGATAAAGAAGTTGAAGCAGGTTATCATGAAGTAAAATGGGACGGCAGTAATAAATTCGGAAGAAAGGTCGCAAACGCAGTCTACTTTTACAAAATGCAAACCAATAAGGACTTTATGGTAACGAAGAAGTTGATATTTGTGCGATAGAAAGAAAAACCCATATAAAAGATGCAAAAAAGGCGGGAATATTCCCGCCTTTTTTCTTGTTAGAAAGTTTATATTTTATAGTACCCGTTTATTTTACCTTTTTTAAAACCACTATCGTACCTTCGACAATTATCCAGAGGTTGAGAAAAAGTATAATCATATTGAGAGTCAAGAGTAAAGGATCTTTAACGTGAATAAAACTTATCTGGTTCATCACAAGAGCCCATGTCGTTATAAGTGCCATAAAAACGCAGGGTATTCCAGAAACCAAAAATCTTATACCACCTTTTCTTTTTAACCATATTGTTATAAGTAAAAGAGCAAGTGCTGCAAGAGTTTGGTTTGTTGCTCCGAACATCGGCCAGAGTTTCAAAGCTCCCTTTCCGCTTGCACCTGTCGCAAAAGCTAAAAGTCCAGCTGTTATTACAGCAATGGCTGTTGCAAATTGACGGTTTTGGAAGATTTTAAACTTTCCGAATAATTCAGATAAAACGTATCTCTGTATTCTTGTCGCAGTATCCAGGGTCGTCCCGGCGAAAGATACCACAAATACACCCATAATCGCTATTGCAACACTCTTAGGTATCCCACTTGAGGTTATCATATTTGCAGCACCGATTACAAAGGCAGAAATTTTAGATCCAAGTCCTTCTGCTGCTGCCCAGGAAGAGTAATGAGCTGTCCATGCAGGAATGCCGGTTAGGAGTTTACCGTCACCGCTCTCGTATGCAATACCTATACCTGCAGCAACTGCAATCAGAACGAGCGTGGCGAGTATTGCCTCCATTACCATTGCTCCGTAACCAATCATCTGGCCATCTGTTTCTCTGGCAAGCTGTTTTGCTGAAGTTCCGGAAGAAACGAGGGAATGGAACCCCGAGACAGCTCCGCAAGCGATGGTTATAAATATAAAAGGCACTACAGGCGGAGCCCCCTTTGGGGCAAAATTGATTGCAGGAGCTACTATATGAAAATTTACACTTCTAAAAGCAGAGGTAAAAACTCCCACGAAAAGAAGAAAAAGAGCAACAATAAGCTGATGGGAATTTATATAATCTCTTGGTTGGAGCAGAGTTGTTACGGGTAGCATAGACGCCATATAAGCATAAATAAGCAGAATTATGGTCCACACACCAGTTGCAGGGATAAAGCCGATTCCTGGTAATGTAATAGGCAGCTTTACTCCTATCACAATTGTCAAATACATAAGAGCAACCGCTATTATGGAAAACAGAGCTAAGTTTCCATTTTTTTTGTATATTACCCATCCCAGCCAGACTGCTATAGGTATCTGAAACCACATTGGGAAAATCGATTCAGGGAACATACTAAAAATTATAGCCATTATAAGCCCAAAGATAGCAATTACTATCAAAAGTTCGAGAAAAACAATAGCAAAGAAGGCCATTTGAGTTCTTTTATTTATATACTTACCGGTTATCTCCGAAATAGACTTGCCCTCATTTCTTATGGAAAGAATGAGTGAGCCAAAGTCATGTACTGCTCCTATTGTAATTGTACCCAAAACAATCCATATTATCGCCGGTACCCATCCCCATATTATTCCGATCGCTGGTCCAACAATAGGTCCCGTGCCTGCAATCGAGGCAAAATGGTGCCCAAATATAATTTCTTTTCTTGTGGGGACATAATCGATCCCGTCTTTAAATTCATTGGCGGGTGTTTTTCTTTCATCACTTACTGCAAATATCCTTTTTGCAATAAAAGTTCCATAAAATTTATAGGCAAGAAAAAAACTAAAAAAACAAACAATAACTAGTAGAATAACATCCATTAAAGAAAACCTCCTTTATATATATTCAACATATTTAAAAATTTATCGTTTAAACTGCTAATTTTGTCTCCATTGGAAATTAAATAATTAAAAATCAAAAAGCAAAATGAGTAAAAAACACAGAGCCCACCCCTGCACCCATAGGATTTCTTTAACACAGAGAGCACAGAGTTTTTATTTTTCTTCTCTGTGTTCTCAGTGTCTTTTTCTTTTTCAACAAAATTATTCCTCTGTGTCCTCTGCGGTTCATATCTTTTAATGTGCTTCATTCCAATTCTTACCGAAATTATAATCTACCTTTAGGGGTATTTTAGCTAACGCCCCGGCATTTTCCATGGCGGGTAATATAAGGTCTATTGCTTCTTGTTTCTCGTTTATAGGTACTTCAAATAGAAGTTCGTCATGAATCTGAAGTATCATTCTCGTCTTTAACATCTTATTCTTCAATGCCCTACTTACTAATATCATTGCTTTTTTTATTATATCAGCTGCACTACCCTGTATGGGTGTATTTATCGCTATTCTTTTTCCGTACTCTATTTCCCGTAGGCTTTTCAACTCGGGTATTATTCTTTTCCTTCCATAGATAGTCTTAACAAATCCCGAATTCATCGCGTGTTCAATAGTTTCTTTTTGCCATCTCTCGACTCCAGGATGATTATTGTAATATTTTTCTATAATACTGCTTGCTTCCGTATTTGTTATTTCAAGTTGCCTGGAAAGGCCAAATGGGCTTATTCCGTAAACGATACCGAAATTCATGGTTTTTGCTTTTCTTCTCATTTCCGGCGTAACAGCATCCGCTTCAACACCAAAAATCCGGCATGCAGTCTGCAGATGTATGTCAAGGTTATTTTCGAAATCATTTATTAATTTTTGATCGTTTGAAATGTAAGCAAGGATTCGAAGCTCGATCTGTGAGTAATCGCAGGAGAGAATTTGATTGTACTGTGGGGCAATAACCGATTCTCTGATTTTCCTACCTTTTTCTGTTCTTGTCGGAAGCGTTTGAAGGTTTGGCGTCGTAGTTGTTAGTCTGCCGGTCGCCGCAACCGACTGCTGGAATTCATGATGTATTCTGCCGGTCGCTTTATCTATACAATTTATTAGGGGAATCACGTAAGCGGCCAAAAGTTTATCCGATTCTCTGAAATCAATTAATTCAGGTATTACAGGATGCTTTCCGGATAGCGCTTTGAGAACTTCAAAATCAGTCGAAAAACCAGTTTTTGTTTTTTTAACGGGAGGAAGTTTAAGTTTAAGGAATAAAATCTCGCTCAGCTGTTTAGGGGAACGTAAATTAAACTTGCTGCCTGCAAGTTTATATATTTTTTCTTCAATTGCTTCAAGTTCTTTTTCTATAGAATCCTTTAATTCTCCTAATAAATCCTTGTCAATCAACAAGCCATGATTTTCTATTTCGTAAAGAATAGAAATCAGAGGTTCTTCAATTTCGTTATAAACTTTTAAAAGATCATTTTTCTTCAATTCTTCAAGAAGCCTCTCATAAACTACCTTCATCGAAACAGATATTGATTCGGGCTTACCCGGAGTAATTCCCTGTTCCAGAAGTATTCTCGAAAGAGAGTGATTTTTCCTGTTCGGATAAAGCAAATAATGCATAATAGAAAGGTCAAAAACTTTGTTATTAGGATAAAAGCCGATTAAATGCGCAAATTTTTTAGCATCGTCTAGAACAAAAGAATTTTTTTCAAAATCATTAAGCCTTAACCTGAGTTTATCTTTCTCTACAACTTCAACGTCGTTTTCCACAGAGAAAAAAGAGTTATTTTCGTTGTAATATACAAATATTGACTGCCCTTCTTTAGCTTCGATTAAATTAACTATATTGAAATCTTGAGCTTTTTCTTCTTTCCCAATCCACTCTTCTATTAGTGAATAAAATTCGAAATACTTCAGCAAATTTTTTAAATTCTTGGGATTCAACCCTTTATACTTAAGATCAGTTAGCTCTTCTTTAATGGGTACATGTTTTTCCAGCCGGGTTAAGTCTTTCCATTGCTCAGCTTCTTTCTCTTTACCCATAAGCTTATCTCTTATACCGGTGTTTTTAATTTCTTCAATATTCGAAAATATATTTTCAAGAGAATTAAATTCCTTTAAAAGTGTAGCTGCCGTTTTCTTTCCGATTCCTTTGATCCCAGGTATATTGTCCGACGAATCTCCTGTCAGAGCAAGAAAGTCATTTATTTTCTCCGGAGGGATTCCGAATTTTTCTTCAACTTTAGCTTTATCGTACCATTCTACTCCGGATTTATGCATGTTTAGTATTTTTACATTATCTGAAACAAGCTGCATCAAATCTTTGTCCAGAGTAAATATCACAGTTTGCACGTTTTCTTTTTCGGCTTCTTCCGCAAGTGTGGCTATTATATCGTCTGCTTCGTATCCCTCCTTGCTAATGACAGAAAACCCTGCCGATTCACATAAATTGTTAATATGCGGAAGCTGCCTTACAAGTTCTTCAGGCGTTTCTTTTCTTTTTGCTTTATAATCCTGAAATTTTTTGTCTCTGAAAGTCGGACCGGGAAGGTCGAAACAAACCGCAGCGTAGTCCGGATTCAGTTCCTCAGAGAGTTTCTTCAGGCTCCTTGCAAAACCAAAAATTGCTGAAGTCGGTTCACCTTTTGATGTTTTTAAAGGATTCTTGATAAAAGCGTAATAAGCCCTGTAAGCGAGGGATGATCCATCGATCAACAAAAGCGATTTTTTCATAACATTAATATAAAAAAGATTTAATCTAAGTCAAGTTCCACCCCACTACCCACCAAATTCAAACCACGAGATTTCACAAGATTATCACAAGATTTCTTATATTTTGTTACCCTCCCCGCTTTTCCAATAATTAGCCACGGGTGAACACGGATCTACCCAACCCACCATGATATACTTTTTGTTTTTTAACAACAAAAAAATCTTGTGTTTATCTGCGTAATCTGTGGTTTCTTTTTTTTATTTTCCCTTTTCCGTAACAAATTTGGATATGGATATTATCCCCACGATTATTCCCAGGTAACTGGTAAAGAATCTCCACAACATAACATAAACGCCTAAAATGTACGTAGGCATTAAATGATAGAAGACAGCCATTGCCCCTCCTTCAGCAAGACCGCTTGCAGCAGGAGTAGGAAGGAAGTTCACCGCATAAGTCATTACTATCTGGAGTATAGTTGCCTCAAAAAATGGAGCCTTGATTCCCAATCCTTTGATTAAAAGAGGCGCTGTCAGGAAATAGAAACCCAAAGAGAAGAAAGTTGTAATATATGCCTTTAGGAATAATGTTTTTCTTCTCATAAACTCCGTGGTAAAAACTTGTTTGAATATTATAATACCTTTCACTTTATCACCAAATTTGCGTTTTAAGCGGGGAGTTTGAGTTAATAAAAGCACAAAAATAACAGCAAATATTCCGTAAAATACTATAAGATATTTGACAATCGCGCTCATTATTCCTGAAGATAAATATTTCTTATAATAGTAAATAAAGGGTAGGAGAAACGGAAGAACGAGTGCGGAAAGAAGACCGCGGCTAAAGACTGCGGCAGTTCCCTCTGGAATCAATATGCCTTCTTTTTTACAGACGTAGAGTTGAAAAGGTATTCCTCCAACCTGCATAGGGGTAACTGCTCCGAAAGCCAAACCTCCCATTGTAAAATAAAAAGCTCCTTTCCATGTTATCTCTTTTCCGAGAGCTCCCGTAATATATCTGAGTCTCCACACGTCAAATATAAATCGAAAAGTGGTAGAGAAAAAAGTTAGAATTAGAAATAAAGGAGATATCAGCTTTAACTGATTTATTGTTTCTTCGCTTATTGTCAAAAATAATATTATTGCGGTAGCTGCAATAGACAAGAAAAGAAATAATCTGATTCCTCTCCACAGATTCTTTTTGCTAAGTTTCTTCTTCGTCAATTTCTATATCTCCTAATTTCAAAACATCCAAAGTCATAATTCCACCAACAATAGCAGAAAGATAAAAGGTAAAGAACCTCCACAATATAGTAAAGACGCCCAGTAAGCTTCTTCTGACTATGTCCTTGAACATTATTGCAAAAACCCCTTCACATACACCTGTAGCTCCCGGTGTAGGAGAGAAGAAAGTAAATAATACCACTACTAACTGAAGAAAAGCGATTTTTACGAATGATACGTTCAGTCCAACTCCTTTAAGGAGCAGAGGAGCAATAAAGAAAAACGGAATATAGGCTAGAAAAGTCATAAAAAAGCTTATCACGGAAAGTGTTTTCCTGTTTTTTACAAAGTACCAAAATCCATCCTTCATTTCCTTTAGTTCTTTAAATATCCTGAAAACTAACTTTGTCGCTTTATTTCTTCTGCCTTTTATTAATGTTAATCTGTACATAAAACGTTTGATAATACTTGGTTTAATAAGTGCGACTGTTATAATTAATACTATAATAGGGTAAACAATAAGACTATATTTAAACAATATTTTGATGGAAGTCGCATCATATTCTTTTGTAAGGATAGGAAAAATAAAAGGAAGGAGTATAAGCATCATTATTGCAAAAAGAATAGCCCTAAGGAGAATAATAAGGGTACCTTTTCCGTAAGAAACTCCATCCCTTTTAAGTAGATACAATTGCACAGGGAGACCTCCTGTTTGAAAAGGGGTTACTGCGGCAAGGAATGCTCCGGTCAAAATAACCTCAAAACAGGTTTTCATGCTTATCCACTTCCCTGTTACACCCTCACATAAAAGTAAAACCCTAAAAGCATCAAGCGTAGTGTAAAGAATCCAAAAAATCAAAGCAAAAATAAGATAGAACAGATTCATTTGCTTAAAAGCATATGTTATTTTTTGGATAATGTTTAAACTGAACTTCTTTCCCGGATCCGGATCTGCAAAGATCAGCAGGGCTAACATCGTCAGAATGACAAGAGCTATAAATATTTTTAGTCCCCTACGAATCTTTCTCTCTAAAGTAGCCATAACCTCACCGCTATGGTTTTATTTCCATATTATCAATTAGTCTAGCCTTACCGATCCATACCCCCACCAGAATTCTGGTCGGGTTTTCTACTTTTTCAACTTTTTCCAGAGTCCGGGAATCAACAAATTCAATGTAGTCTATACGCGCATGCTTTTTCGATTTTATCAATTCATTCATTTTTCCCTTTAATAAATTTACTTCGTATTCCCCTTCATCAATCATTTTTCTCGCCATAACCAGAGATTCATAAATAACAGTAGCTTCTATCCTTTCTTCCTTTTCCAGGTAAATATTTCTCGAGCTAAGAGCCAGACCGTCTCCTTCTCTTATAATCGGGGAGGGGATAATTTCTATCGGCAAATTCAGATCCTCAGTCATTTTTTTTATTATTATATACTGTTGATAATCTTTTTCTCCGAAAACGGCGATATCCGGTTTTGTTATATTGAACAACTTCAAAACCACGGTAGTCACTCCTCGAAAATGCGCCGGCCTGCTTTCTCCGCAGTATTTATTCGAAAGCTCACCGACCTCACAAAAAGTTCTAAAACCCTCAGGGTACATTTCAGATACTTCGGGTATAAAAACCGCATCAACATTTTTTTCTCTAAGGACTTCCAAATCTTTCCTTTCGTCTCTTGGATAATCCTTGTAATCCTCTCCTTCTCCAAATTGAGTCGGGTTAACAAAAATTGACACGATTATTTTATCCGCATGTTCTTTTGCTTTATCTATAAGGCTTAAATGACCTTCGTGTAGAAATCCCATTGTGGGCACTAAAGCTATTTTAATGTTCTCGCACTTCTCGTTTTTAGAATAATTCTGTTGTTCTTCTATTGTTCTGAAAATTTTCATCAGGCTATAGATAAATAGTTTATTCCGGTCTTTATCGAGGCGATTTCTTCTTTCAGTAAATTAAGATGTGAGGGTTCATTTAAGAAATCAAATTCATTGGAATTTAAAATCAATACAGGGCTTTTCTGGAAATGAAAGAAATATTCATCGTATGAACGAATAAGGAGTTTAATATAATCCTCTTTTATTCTCCTCTCATAACTTCTTCCTCTGCCTCTTATTCTTTCCATCAAAGTATCAAGACTCGCCTGAAGGTATATTACAAGATTCGGTTTTATGATATCTTTATCAAGAAGATTGTAAATTTTCTCATATAGACTTTTCTCTCTCTTCTCAAGATTTATGAAGGCGAATATCTTATCCTTATCAAAAGTATAATCGGAAATGATCTTTCTGGTAAAAAGTTCTCTATTCGTTAAATTTCTAAGTTCGTTGTAGCGGGAAAGAAGAAAAAAAATCTGCGTAGGGAAAGCGTACCTTTCCGGATCCTCGTAAAATTGAGGAAGAAAGGGATTTCCATCAATGTCTTCGAGTATTGCCTTTGCTTTGTACTCTTGGGAAAGGAACTTTGTCAGCGTCGTTTTTCCTACACCTATTACGCCCTCAATCGCAATATATTCCCAGTTTTCCATACTCTTTTTTTATCCGGACATCTCTCCAGCAGAGTTTTAATTTTCTCTCCACTAATTGGTTCTATTTCCTCTTTTGCTATTTCCGAAAGCGGTTCGAGGTAGAAGTTTCTTATCTGAAGATAAGAGTGGGGTATTGTAAGCGTCGGACTTCTAAATATTAACTGATCTGACAGGAGTAAATCAATGTCTATAATTCTCTTTTCCCATTTCTCTTTCCTTTCTCTTCCCATTTCCGCTTCAATAGAACTTAAGGCATGAAAGAGGTTCTTTATATCCAACCTGGTCTTTATGTAGACACAGGCATTTAAAAATTCCGGGATGTCTTCCCTACCCCATGGTTCTGTTCTATATACATGAGAGCCTTTGACTTCTCCGAGTTCCGAAAGCCTTATAAATGCCTTCATTAGATTCTTTTTTTTATCACCCATGTTTGAACCAAGAGAAAGATATGCTTCAATCATTTTATTATTCTTCAATTGTAACCCAGGAATTTTTTACCTCACCTTGAAACGTAGGATTAATTTTTTTAACCGTGATTTCGACTTTGCCGACATTATCAAGACCTTTTAATTGTCTCAAGATCGAAAGTGCCGCTTTTTCAAGAGTGTATATTTCACCTTCCAAACCTTTTCTTATTAAAGTATAAATAGTCCTGAAATCGATTCCCGCGGAAGGGTCATCTTCTTCCGCGACAGCTTTGAAATCGGTTTCGAGAGAGACATCAATATAGATTTTTTGAGGTTTTTCTCTTTCTTTACCAAATCCGCAAACTTTATTTACAATTACGCCTGTAAGCCCTATGCTTTTCATTTATTTGATTATAATTTATCATTAAATATTGTCAACACATTTTCTTTCCCCCCACTCCCCTCATTCTCACCACAGAGAACACCCTGAACGGTCGTTCCTTCCTACAGGGCAGGCATATTATCACAAGATTTTTTGTTGATTTTTTAAACCACGAAACACACAAAATACACTAAATGTTTTTTGTTTTAACCTCCTAACTTTCTAACATCCTAACAATTTTATTAACAACAAATTACACGAATAGCACAAATAGTTTTGCTTTTTTGACTAATGACTAGTGACAAGTGACTTGCGACTAAATCACTCACACGGAGGACACAGAGATTTTCTGCTGTTTAAAACCCACTTAACCATCCCAAAACAATCTCAAACAAAGGCCACATAGAGCACAAAGATTTTTATTTTTTGAAAAACATTTACGTGGCTTGACATGCCTTCGATTATTGCTTAGAATAAAAAGATAAACTTAGAACATAAAAAGGGGGAATTAAATTGGAAGAAATAAAAATAATCGATACAAATTCGGATAATATTCTTGAGTTAGGAGTTTGCGGGTATAAGAACCTAAATACACCCGGATTTCCGGAAAAAGTTGAGTGGCTAAAAAAACGTTTTACCGAAGGTTTAAAAATAAAAACTTTGTATTCGGACAAAGATAAAAACCAGGGGATGATTGAATACATCCCCGGGGAATACTGCTGGAGACCTGTCGATGCAGACGGTTACATGTTTATCCATTGTATTTTTTCAGGTTTTAAAAAGGCTTACAAGAATAAAGGATATGGTTCAATGTTATTAAACGAATGTTTTAAAGACGCAAAAAATGAGAATATGTATGGAGTCGCAGTCGTAACCCGTAAAGGTCCATTTATGGCAGGAAATGAATTCTTCTTAAAGCACTCCTTTGAGATTGCGGATAAAGCACCGCCCGATTTTGAGCTATTAGTGAAAAAATTTAATAAGAAAGCGGAAACACCCAAATTCAAAAAAGGAATGGAAAATAGGCTTAGTTCCTATGGCAAAGGCTTGACTATAATAAGAGCAGACCAATGCCCTTACTCTGTAAAAAATGTAAAAGCTATAGTCGAAACTGCAGAAAAAGAGTTCGACATAAAGGTAAATCTAGTTAACTTGAAAAATTGTAAAGAAGCACAAAACACGCCTAGACCATTCGGAACATTCTGTATTATATATGAAGGGCAAGTTATTGCTGACCATCCCATAAGTAATAAAAGGTTTATGAATATTATGAATAAAATTAAGAAGTAGGAGTTTGAATTTCAATGGCTAAAAAAATTAAAGTGAAGAAGATGAAAAAAGATTTACTTGCCTATTGTGGGGTTTATTGCGGTGATTGTTTGGGTCATACCGGCGTAATTGCTGATGCTGCCGGGGAGTTTAAGAAAGTACTGGAGAAATATGAATTCGAGAAGTCAGCCAAATGTATTTTTCCCGAACAACTCAAAGACTATGATAAAATTTTTGATAAAATAGTTTTTATGGCAAGTCTAAGGTGTCCGATGATTTGCAGGGAAAGAACGGACGATAATATAGAATGTGAAATTAGGAAATGCTGCAAGAGTAAGGGTTTTTTTGCATGTTACGAGTGTGACGATTTTAAAAACTGTGAAAAACTTAAATCGGGCATGGAAGGCCTTCACTATGAAGCTATAATTAAAAATCTAAAAGAGATAAAATCAATGGGGCTTGAGAAATGGATAAAGAAGGGAAAAGTACATCATTACTGGGATAAAGAAGATTAAAATTCAAAAAAAGCGTTAGGAAACAAGGAAAAAGAGAAATAAGAGATGCAGAAGGTTATTACAATTTCGACAGATAGGAGAGAAGCATTATACGACATTACCAAACAGGTGGCAGAGTGCGTTAATGAATCTAAGGTAAAATCCGGGTTTGTAAACGTTTACGCTCAAGGGGCAACCTCTGCTATAATGATTCAGGAGAACTGGGATGAAAGTGTTCAGCAGGATGTCGTTGACTTATTAAGAAAATTAATCCCTCAAGGTATCTGGAAACATGATGTCCAGGATGAAAACGCAGATTCACATTTAAAAGCCGGTATTGTCGGACCAAGCGAAACTATTCCTATAGTCGAAGGTAAATTAGGGCTCTCAACATGGCAGAATATTTTTTTCTGCGAATTCGACGGACCAAGAAACAGCAGAAACATACTGGTAACGGTTTCAAAAGCGTAAAAAATGAGAATCTGGTCTCTGCATCCGAAGTATCTGGACAACCAGGGGCTACTCGCCCTCTGGAGAGAGACTCTTCTGGCAAAAAAAGTTCTTGAAGGAAAGACAAAAGGATACAAAAATCACCCTCAGCTTGAACGGTTCAAGAAAGCCAGGAACCCATCTGACAGTATCAATCAATATCTGGCAACCGTCTATCAGGAATCGGTTAAAAGAGGGTATAATTTCAACAAAGGCAAAATCAAATGGAACTTCAAACCTTTTAAATTGAATGTAAAGAGCGGACAATTAAATTATGAAAAAAATCATTTGCTCAAAAAACTAAAAATGCGAGACATCGTAAGATATAAAGAGTTAAAAAAGAAAACAAATTTCGAACCTCATCCTTTGTTCAAGGTAGTTGAAGGAGACATAGAAGAATGGGAAATAATTTGAGAAAAAAACCTGTTTTAGGCTTAATTTTACTGATGTCTGGATTATAATATTAATTGGACTTAAGAAAAAGTTAAGTTTTAACTAATAAAAAAATGCGTGAGGCCTATCAAACTTGCGCATTTTTTCTTTTCTTATATTATTAAAAAATACTAAAAGTTGTTTACCTCTGATTAGTCTCTATTTTTAATTTTACTAGATCAAGCTTTATTTTCTTGAAAGCGCTCATGTCTTTTACAAGGGTAATCTTTATCCTTTGCACTCTATCTCTTAACTCTTCTACTCTTTTAGATGTATATTGCACTTTACTCCTTTTATCAGCAGCTAGACCCGGCATTTTGAGAGCGTTCCGCAGGAATTGATAATCGTTATCTAACCTTTGCTGCCATTCATATATGGTTTGCGGCTTTATATTCTTTATCAGGCTCTCTATTTCATCGATTTGACGATTAATAAAGCTCAATTGCTGTTTAGCGATAAATGCGTTTTGCTTGTTTACATAACCTTCCAATTCTGCTGTCTGCATAGACAGGCGATTTATTTTCGCTGTTAATTCCATCAGTTGCGGTCCTTTCCTGTTAAGGTCCAGCGAAGCCGCGTTACAATAAACATTGATTTCCTTAATTCTCTTTTCCAGTATGCCTTGTTCCTCTTTTAAATTTTCGTATTCTTTCTTTAATTTTTCAATTTTATGCTCATACTCATCATATAAATTTAATCTTCTGGCAAGAATATATCCCTGGGAAATTAATCTTGAGGCCTGCATCGGCCTTCCCTGGCTTAAAGCTTCCTCTATTTTTCTGAGCAAAAATTCCAGGTGCCCTTTTTTCCATTCATGCCACTTTTTCAATTCCTTTAATTTGAATTCTCTTACTTCCATTTCCTGATTTCTTCTTATCTTAGCCATTTTTTCTCTTTCCAGAATTACTTCCCTGCCTGTTTGTTCGTCTTTCGTGTTAACTTTGCCCTCCACCACTCTAATTTCAGTTTCATCGTTAACATAAGAGACTTCAAATTCGGTTCCAAGTACTCCGGAAATAGAGAGCGGGCTCTTTACTTCAAAAGATTCGCCTTTCATCAATTTTTTTATCTTAGCCCATACTCGCCCAACAGAAATAAAAACAGATCTCTCTTCTACACCCGAGGCAACAATTCGTGAGTTCTCGTCTAAGTAGAGAGTGCTGCTGTCGGGATAAAGTATTTCCGCCTGAGAACTATCGTTTGCTATTATCGTATCATTATCCAATATTACCATACCTATTGTAGGTACAATTGTACTATCGGCTCTTTTAATCACTACATCATTTGTATAAAAATTTAAAATCGTTCCCAAAATTAAATACAACATAACTTCTCCTTTTTTATTTTAGATAAACTATCAAATAATAAGTTCCGTAAATATTTTTTTCCCATCGAAAACCTGAAGATTTGTCATAATCTCAGTATAGTTATTGAGATTGCTTCGCGCAAGCCAGGCAAGCAGCCAAACTCGCAATGACAAAATTAACAACATTGTGTTGAATGGTACCCTTATTTTTCGTGTGTTTTTTTGAAAAAAAATTAAGGGTAGTGGGGTTTAGTGTGTTTCGTGGTTTAAAAAGTAAATAAAAGAATCTTGCGTTAATCTGTGTAATCTGTGGTTTAATTATGTCTACCATAAGGATAAATCGGACGTAATTGCATATATACCAGTTGTTTCACTTTTACCTTTAAGCTGTATCTTCCCGACAAAATGGATTTTATAAGTTCCCTGAAGCTTATTTTTTGTGCTTTCCGATATTAATATTTTTGTTTTATATTCTTTGTTAAGAGGTTCGATACGTGCAGACGTATTTACCGGATCTCCTATAGCAGTGTATTCAATTCTGTTTGTAGACCCCACATTACCAATAACCGTTTCACCAGAGCTTATACCGATTCCGATCTCCAGATGGGGTTTTCCTCTTAGTATTTCCTTTTGGTTTAAATAATGAACACGATTCTGCATTTCAATAGCACAGGAAACTGCTCTGTCAGCATGTCCTGGTTGGTTTATTGGCGCCCCAAAAAGTGCCATGATTCCATCCCCAAGGTACTTATCTACCATACCACCAAATTGGAAAATTATGTCTGACATTTCTTCAAAGTAAGCGTTGAGAATTGCTACAATATTTTCCGGATCTTCTTTTTCAGCTCTCGGAGTAAAGTCTCTGATATCGCAAAATAAGACACTAATATCCTGGCGTTTACCTTCAAGACTTAAATGAGGAGAATCCATTATTTGTTTCACTACTTCCTCTGAAACATATCTTGAAAACAAGTCTTTGATCCATTTTTTCTCTTCTTCCCCAAAATAAATTCGGGAAGACAGTCCGGCAAAAAAGGCAAACATAATGCCAATTACCGGCCTAGACATCTCGTATGAAACGAAATAACTCATGTACATTACAATTGTAAACAACAGATATCCAATTATAATTATAAAAGTAATTATGGGTGAAACGTAAGGAGCTGTTTTGTTTGCCAATAACAATGTAAGGAAAATCAAGAAGATTGATATCATAATTACTATATACTTAGGGGGAGTAGTTATGGGGTTGGAAAATAAAAGATTATGTATGACGTTAGCATGACATTCTACTCCCGGCAATTTAGCGCCAAAGGGGGTTTGAGAATAATCGTATAACTCAGGAAGAGAAGAACCGAATAAAACTATTTTTTTTGTAAACAAAGTATCAGGAATATTTCCCTTTACCACATCTACGAACGAAACATATTGGAATGTCTTTGCATCCCCCTGATATTTTATTCTTAAATAAACATTGTCCTCAAGAGGAATTTCTCTGCCCAGAATTTGCAATTTCCCATCCCTAAAATCCCAATCTTTTACTGCTTTCATGGCTACCGCAAGAGAAAAAGAGGGTAGTGTACTACCTTTGTAATTAAAAAACAGAGGATCTTTTCTTCTTATCCCGTCAGGGTCGAAAACATCGTTAACCAATCCTATACTGGCACCAGCTTCTAAATATTCCGGAATGGGAGCAGTTATTCCATCAAAAGAGAGTTCCTGATTCATAGGGGTTTTAACTCTATCAAGGTAATATTCACTCAAATCACTCAGAGGTTTTCTGGTACTGTCTGTATTCAAGTAGGAAGCAAGAACTACCTTTCCTGCATTGTTTAGCGATTGCGCAACGTATGAATCAAAGGAAAAAAAGGAAAGAAAGGCTTTGAGTTTTTCTTCTGTCTCTACAGAATCATCGGACGAAAATAGTGATTTGAACTCATCTTTTAAACGATGCATATATAGTGCTTCCGCAAAATCGTTTAAAGAATCTGGTACTGAAAATATTACGTCCAGCCCAATCACGTAAGGTCTCTGTGCGGAAATAACATTTATTGCTCTCCCAAAGTAATATCTTGGCCAGTCGTGATATCTGCCTAGCTCTTCAACACTTTTTTCATCAATATCTACGATATTTATTTCTTTTCTTTCCCTACTAAGATCTATTTCAAAGAATTCTCTCCTGTCATAAAGAAATCTCTCAAGGGGCATATAAATTTGGGGACGGAATTCCATCAACACAAATAGAATAATTACGATCGCAAAACCGAGTAAAATTAATGTTGTATTCTTTTTCATAGGAAATAATTACAAATAAAAGGTAATAAAGTCAAGGGTAAATTTGAATTGTTGGTCGGTTAGTCCGTCGGTGAGTTGGATTGTAAAAAAAGATTAACAGACCTATACACTAACAGATCAACAAAATCAAACATGAAGCTTGACATATCATTATAGTTTAATAAAATTGTCTTGAAGCATTTTTGAGGAGAAACAATTTTTAAAGATAGAGAAGGAGCAAAAATGAATGAAATAAGAATTATGCCGTGTTTAGATATGAAAGAAGGTCGGGTTGTTAAAGGTGTTCATTTTGTTGATTTGAAAGAAGCAGGGGACCCGGTAGAGAATGCTGCATTTTACCAGAAAGAAGGCGCTGATGAGCTCGCCATGCTGGATATAGCTGCAACGCTGGAGAACAGAAAAACGCGTCTGGAATGGGTTAAAAACGTCTCTTCGGTTATTGATATTCCACTTACCGTCGGAGGTGGAATTTCCACTCTGGAAGATATAGAACTGGTTATTTCCGCCGGCGCGGACAAGATTTCTATGAATAGTGCAGCAGTGAAAAATCCGGATTTAATCGGTGATGCTGTTTCTGCTTTCGGTTCAGAAAAGATAACGATAGCAATTGACGGTAGAAGAAACAACGAGATGCCTTCGGGATTTGAGGTGGTAGTTGCGGGAGGCACAAAACCCGTAGGAAAAGATGCTGCGTTTTGGGCTAAACAGTGTGAAGAACTGGGTGCAGGAATAATTCTGCCCACAAGTATGGATGGAGACGGAACAAAGTCAGGTTATGATATAGAATTTACAAGGGCAATTTCTGACGCGGTAAGTCTGCCGGTAATCGCTTCAGGAGGCGCGGGAACTCTCGAACACTTTCACCAGGGAATAGTAGAAGGAGGAGCCAGCATTCTTTTAGCTGCTTCGGTTTTTCACTTCCGTATTTTGAGCATCGAAGATGTAAAAAAATATTTGAGAGAAAAAGGCCTTAAAGTAAGACTATAAAAATGGGAAAAACAATAAAGAAGCTCTTCGCTTTTGGCTGTTGGCTTTTAGCTTTCCACAAAAAGAGCTAAAGGCGAAAAGCAAATAGCTAATGGCTTTCAAAGTTCTAATCTGTCTCGTTGGTTTTAATATACTTATTTCAAAAAAACAAAAAAGTATTAGTTATACAATATAACATATGGATATTGTTTCTTTTAACGTAAATGGTCTTCGTGCGATTTTGAAAAAAGGATTCAACGAATGGTTTGAAAATTTAAGACCCGACATTCTCTGCCTGCAGGAGATAAAAGCGGATAAAACTCAGATAAATTCAGATGAATTTCTTAATCTCGAAGGCTATAATTCTTATTGGAACTCCGCAGAAAGAAAAGGATACAGTGGAGTTCTTACTATATCAAAAGTAAAGTGCGAAGATGTTAGTTTTGGAATCGGAATAGAAAAGTTCGATAACGAGGGAAGACTCATCAGGTTGAAATACCCTGATTTCAATTTATTTAACGTTTATTTCCCGAACGGAAAAAGCAGTGAAGAACGTCTTCAATTCAAACTCGACTATTACGATGCCTTTCTCGATTTATGCGAAGGTTTAAAACGTAAAGACGAAGAGCTTATAATTACAGGAGACTTCAACACCGCCCATAGAGAGATAGACCTTGCAAACCCAAAAGAAAATGAAAAGTATTCCGGATTCCTTCCCATTGAACGAAAATGGCTCGATAAACTTTTAGAAAAAGGATACATAGATACATTCAGACATTTTTATCCGGACGCGACCGGAATGTATACGTGGTGGACTTACAGGTTCAATGCCAGAAAAAAAAATATCGGGTGGAGGATAGATTATTTCTTTGTTACAGAGGGGTTAATCGATAGAATTGAGAAGTCGGTCATTCTTTCGGACGTATATGGTTCCGACCACGCTCCTATTCTTCTCCGAATAAAATAATATCTCAAAACTCGCAATGACAAATTTTTTTCGTGTATTTTTTTAAACATATATTAATAGGGTAGTGGGTTTAGTGTATTTCGTGTGTTTCGTGGTTAAATAAAATTTTCTTCCGCGAGCTCTGCATCTTTGCGGTAAGAAAAAAAACGGGTAATTCAGAAATTACCCGTTTTGTAATATGAAACAAATTCCTTACTATTTTTTACCCAATTTTCCTATAATGACCAATATATAGATAGCGGAGAGTCCCACCAACGCGTATACGATTTTTATTAATATGTCGACTCGGAATATAAGTGGAACTAAGTTGATATTAAATAATGCAAGCCCCCAATTTAATCCGCCAACGATCAATAGAATCAGGGCAATAAGGTCGATAATACTTAATTTTTTCATATTACACCTCCTTTTTCCTTTAATAATATAAAAAAATCTAATCAAATGTCAAGGGTTAGGAATTTATTCTATAAATACTTCTCATATCTCGTACTTTGTTCCCGGTACCTCAGGCATCTCAACACCATATCCCATTTCCTTTAAACTCACACCAAGAGGCTCCATCTGCTCTTCTTCTCCGTGAACCAGGAAAATTCGCTCGGGAGAAACTTTCTCCACGAAAGACATAAGGTCGTTTCTATCAGCATGAGCGCTGAATTCATTAAGGACAACAATCTCTGCCTTTCTCTCATAAGGCTGTCCGAAAATATTCACTACCTCCTGTTTTTCGACAAGTTTCCGGCCAAGCGTGTTTTTTGCCTGATAACCCACAATGAGGATTATATTTCTCTCATCTTCAATATTGTTCTTCAAATGATGTAGTATTCTCCCGTGCTCACACATTCCCGAAGCAGATATTATAATAAGAGGTCCTTCTTTTTTATTTAATGCTTTCGATTTTTCCACATCCTTTATGTAGTTTATATTTCCGTAATTGAAAATATGATTTTCTGCGAGCATTTTATATGCTTCCTTGTCAAAATATTCTGGATGCTTCATAAATACACTCGTTATCTCAACGGTAAGAGGAGAGTCGACATAAATAGGTGTTTCAGGTATTTTGCCATCTATGATTAATGAGTTTATGGCATAAATTACCTCCTGAGCTCTTTCCAATGCGAATGAAGGAATTATAACTTTACCTTTTCTACTCATAGCTCTTTTTAAAATTTCTTCAAGATCCTTTTTTGCATTTTCTATATCTCTATGCAATCTATTGCCGTATGTGCTCTCCATAATAAGAATGTCTACCTTCCCCGGGATTTTTGGGTTTCTTATTATAGGAAGGTTACTTCTGCCGAGGTCGCCGGTAAACAAAATTCTTTTACCCTCTAATTCCATTAAAATTTCAGAGGAACCCAATATATGACCTGCATCCAGAAACTCGAAGCTGATGCCTCTTTCATGCTTATTTTCGTAAACTTTGGGCTTAAAAAGGTTAAGTGACTCTTTAGCATCCTCCACAGTATATAGAGGTTCTATTGGGTCTTCTCCTTTTTTCATTATTTTCTTATTAATATATTCGGCGTCTCTTTCATGGATGTAAGCCGAATCGAGTAGCAGATATTTGAGGAGATCAATAGTTGCTGGGGTTGTGTAGATATCCTCCGAGAATCCATTCTTCACCAGATTTGGTATATTACCTGAATGGTCAATGTGCGCGTGAGAAAGAAGCATGTAATCAATATCTTTGAGATCGAACATAAATTCTCTGTTTTTCCGTTCCGTTTCCTTTCGTCTTCCCTGGAAAAGACCGCATTCAACTAGTATTTTTATGCCGTCAGAGATTAGCAAAAATTTACTTCCTGTAACCTCTTTAGTTGCACCGTAAAATTCGATTTTCACTTTGGCCTCCTCAATAATACAATTCTCTTTACGGAGAATACATGATTTAATAAAAATATCAAGGGCTGTTTTAAGTTTAGCGTTTCAGTTTAATCGAATAAAATGGTCGGGCTAACCGTTCCTCCGGAACGCGGTCAATTTCCCCCGCGGTTTTATTCGTAAGGAGTACTATTCGAGAAAAACAGAGTCAATTCTCCCAGCGAGAGAATTGCTCTTTAGCTCTCACTCTTTTCGATTTCTTCGAAATCGAAAAACCATGCCCGTTCGAGCTCCGGGATATTTTCCTGAATAGTACTCCTTACTCACTTTTGAAGTTTAAGTCCGTGCCCGCTTCGGACTCCGCGACGTCCTTCAGAACGGCTAGCCCTTGCTTATTTAAAATTGAAATGGATGCATGTTCACTTTTTAGGTATGGGGCATGTGCCACAAGACGTGGTTATAAACGGCTAATTTTGGTGTTGTGGTTTTGGTTTTAGTAAATACAAATAAAAAGGTAGGTGTGGTAGGCCTCCGGGTTCTCTGTGTCTCCGTGTGATAATAAATTTTTGGGGGTGGGCAGGGCAAAAGCTTGACAAAGGAATAAAGGCGACTATATTTTTGGCTTGGAAATGAATACAATTAAATTAGGACTTCCAAAAGGCAGTCTAAATAGCAGGGATAGAGGAAATACGTACCAATTGCTAATCGATTCCGGTTACGATATAAGGGGATACGATCCGGGAGATGAATCCGACAGAAAATTAAAAATTTTAAACGACCCGGAAATTGAAGTTTATCTTGTCAGACCTCAGAGCGCCCCGGTCGAACTCAATAAGGGCTTTTTAGATATTGCGATAGTCGGCGATGATTGGGTTACGGAAGAGAGTATAGCCAATTCCAAAAATAATATTTTCAAAATAGGTGATCTGGAATACGGAAAGACAAGAATTGTTGCAGCTATTCCTAATAATCTTCCTTTCGAATCTTTCGGAGATCTCTTTAATAAAAAAAGAAAAAAACCAATTCTATGTTTTACCGAATATATTAATATTACAAAAGATTTTATAGTGAAAAATGAAGCCTACATTTCGAATTATGGAGCAAAAAATCCCCTGGTCCAGATCAGGGGGCTTATAGAAGGAGAGAATGAGAAGGTTCAAATTATAAGTTCAGATGGAGTAACAGAAGGTTATATAGCGAAAGGAGCGGATATTATAGTAGATAACGCACAAAGCGGAAAAACACTAAAAGAATATGGCTTGAAAGAAATTGAAGAAATCATGCATTCTAGCGCCGGTCTGTACGGTGGTCCTACTTGCGACGAATGGAAGAAGAAAAAAGCAGAAGATATATATCAGCAGTTATACGGCGCAGTAACGGCAAGGAGATATTTCGACGTCAAGTTTAACGTCAACAATAACAACATAGAAAAAGTCAGGAATTACCTGATTACGGAAAAATTATGCGCTGATGAACCGACAATAATCGCGGGTAAAAAGTATTCGCAGGTTAATATTCTGATATTAAAAGAAAGATTTCCTCTGGTTTTAAGCTCTTTGAAAAAAGACTATAACATTTCAGCAATAGTCAGAAATGAAATAAAACAATTCGTTAAATAATTGTAGCTTCTCGTAAATTAGTGGCGCGATATATAATCTAAGTTTTAACGTCTTAGAATTATCATTCTGGATAAGCGTTTTTCTGACTCGATGGTAAGGTAAAAGAGTACAAATAATTAGCCATTCAACTCTTGACAAACCATCAAGGTATTTATATAATAAACAATAAGACGTAAAGGCTTGTTGATTAATTTCGTTACGATAACAAGCCAAAAGAGTAAGAAATTAGAAGAAAGTGTCCGAATTTAAGTTTAGGTTAAACGTAAAGGAGGTAAAGTTGAAAAAGTTATTAGCATTTTTGTTCATCCTTATTTTTGTCTTATCTCTTAATACACAGGCGAAAGATGCGTTTAGTTTCGAACCCTATGAGTACGCTGATAGTGTTCTTCCCTCAACAGTTTATGAAGGTATGGAACCCTTTATAACAGGCTATAGAGACAGCCGACCGGAAGATTTTTCAATTGTTGAGGGTAAAAAATGGTGGCATGGTACTCATTCGATCCAGATGTGTATGACTCATGAAGGTACAAGGTGGAATATCATGGCTAAGAACGCGGTCATAGGTTCTCAGCCTGAGAACCGGGATACATCTTTTTTGATCGGCGTAGAAAATAGAGATACGATGTATTATTATGTTTATATTCCCTGGAACGCCCCAATCGATAGTATCTTTATCTTCGTAAGAAACCAGGATTGGGCACATGATGGACATACGACTTACTACCCCCGAAATTTACATTTTGGTAGGTGGAATGAATTAAAAGATGGTATTTCGGATGATTTAGAGATCACGACTGGAATCATACAAAGCGATTTCGAAATACATACAAACCCAGAGGTGAATCCGCCAGCTTGTACACTGTACGTTGACGCTATCAGCTCAAAAGGAAGAGTACCCAGTAAATACTGCGACACCGCCGGACAGTCAGGAATTAAAATACCGGAACTGGGTAACGGAGTTAGCGTTTCCAAGGGTTCGATTAATTGCGTGGAATATGCTATTAGCTCCAGTGCACCGGTAATCGTACAGGTCTTCGATCTAACCGGTCGAAAGCAATTAGAAATACCTGTTGGCATGCAGCCTGCCGGAACCTACAGCATTCCTTTGGATTTACCTGCTGGCGTTTATATAAGTAGAGTTGCTACCATAACAGGAGAAGCAAAAGGTAAAACTATCTGTATTAATAAGTAAAGTACCTCTCCACCTTGCATGGCAAGGTAAGGAAGATTTGTGTACGAAATAAGGATAAACTTACGATAAAAAGTCTATCGCAAAAACAAAAAAGGGCGTTAAATAACGCCCTTTTTCTTTACAAGCAGACTCGATGGTTATAGGTTAATCAGTCTGAATAGTATATGTTAAGATACAGCTCACACCGGCAGTCTGTTCTTCGTCACCGTCTAAAGTCACTCTATAATCCTGATTGAGGGACTGCCATCCTCCAGTATTACCGCTTCCGCTCGCGAGAGTATCAGGTGCGGCTGATGTGTTAAACGCATCCCATGAATCAATTCCGGCAGGACTATGCTCTATGTCTGAAAGTAGAATACCGCTTCCAGGATCTGCGCTTCCGTAAACCGTAAGAACCCAATCAACAGGACTTCCAGTTCCGGAACCAGCTACCATATATTCTAATTGCTGATAGGGAGACGCAGATGGGGTTGTCGGATAATATTGCTGCGGATAAACAGCAGGAGGGTAAACGGGATTGCTCGGATTGAACGTTATATTTCCAAAATCCCACTCGGCATCGTTATTTACAACTATCCCAACACCAGAAGGAATTATAAAAGTTAGAATAGCAGTAGAAGAATCGGAAGCCTGAGCAAAAAGTATAACAGGCAAAACTAAAATCAAGAGAATTAATTTTCTCATTATCACCTCCCTCTAAAAGTTATTAATTCAGGCATTTCATTAATAACCAATAACCACCTACCGCTAAATTGCCAAAGAGCTATTCAATAAACGTACAATTTTCATTCCATAAGATAAGTGGTTGATTAACAGACTATTAATTTGCAAAATGCCTCGCAAAATGCGATTTTTTTGCATAAAGCCAACTTTTTCCGTTGGCAAACAATATTTTACAAGCAATGAAATTGCCACAAAGAGACGAAGAAACAACAAAGAATTATATTTTGTTTTTTTAAACCCCCAACCCCTCCAAAAAAGAGAAACAACGAATTACACAAATAGCACGAATAAAAACAAAAAATTTCTGTTTTTTGCTAAGAAATAACTATCATTAATTTATTTGTGTAATTTGTGCTATTTGTTGTTAAAAAAGGGGGGTTGGGAAGTAGAAAAATCTTCGTGTACTTTGTGGTTCAATACTCTTTAAGAAATACGTTTGAGATTCTCGACTAATTTATTGTATTTATTGCCAAGTCTTTCTTTTTTTTCTCTAACTTGTTCCACAATTTCCGCCGGTGCTTTATCTAAGAAATCTTTTCGAGAAAGTTGTTTTTCTGTTCTTTCTATAAAACCTTTAAGTTCCTTAATTTCTTTTTTCAATCTTTCCTTCTCTTTATCAATATCGATTATTCCTTCAAGAGGAACATATACATCTATACCTTTTAGATGGAAAAAAGCAGCATTAGCAACTTTTTTCCCAGCTTTAAGCTCTTCAATTCCTCCAAGGCGGAATATCCATTCGGTCTGACCCTTAATTAAATCCAGAATATTATCTTCACAATTAATAATGATTTTTAGCTTCAAATCCGGAGGCAGATTGAACTCTCCTCTGATATTCCGTATATTGGCAACGAAATTACGTAATAACTCCATTTCTTCTTCCAATTCTAAATTTCTGTAGTGTTCATCATAAAACGGCCATTTTGAGTTGATAATCATATCGGTCGTATAAGGCAGCATCTCATAAATTTCCTCAGTTATATGAGGAATAAAAGGATGCATAAGTTTGAGATATCGTTCGAAAGCCCAAAGGGCAACTGAAACGGCATTTCTCCTTTCATCTTTATCACCTGAGTAGATACGCGGTTTTATCATTTCCAGGTACCAATCACAAAACTCATCCCAGAAATGTGAAGATAGCAACCTACTTGCTTCACTTATTTTAAAAGAATCAACCTGCTCTTCAATATCTCTAAGAAGTCCCATAACCCTCGATATAATCCATTCATCCATTTTAGTAAGACGAATACCCTCGACACTTCCCACATCGTTTGCCTCGCAATTCATCATCAAAAAGCGAGTAACATTCCATATTTTATTGAGAAAATTTCTTCCCTGCTCAATACTATCTTCTTTATATATTACATCTTTACCCTCAGGTGTAATGCGCAGGATTCCTATACGAAGAGCATCAGCTCCATAATTTGCAATTAAATCAAGTGGATCCGGAGAATTTCCTAAAGATTTAGAAAAAGCTCTGCGGCGGGAATCACGAATCATACCGGTAAAATATACTTTACTGAAAGGGACTTCTCCCATAAATTCAAGAGAAGCCATAATCATCCGCGCAACCCATAAAAAGATTATATCCCATGCTGTAACTAATGTTGTAGAAGGGAAAAATACTTCTAATTCTTTATTCTTATTTGGCCAGCCAAACGGAGCAAAAGGCCACAACCAGGAAGAAAACCAGGTGTCAAGAACGTCTTCTTCCTGATGAATATCTTTACTTCCACATTTAGAACACTCTGAAGGAACCTCTCGACTTACCATGACTTCCTGGCAATCCTCACAATAATAAACAGGCATCCGATGTCCCCACCAAAGCTGTCTTGAGATTACCCAGGGACGAATATTACTAAGCCAATGATTATAAACTTTTTCCCATCTGGGAAGATAAAACTTCACCTCTCCTTCCCCAGCAGCCTTCTTTGCCTTCTTTGCCATCTCATCCATTTTAACAAACCACTGTTTAGATATGTAAGGCTCGAGAACCGTATTGCAACGCACACAATGTCCCACAGAATGCAAGTGATCCTCAACTTTTTTCAAAAGCCCCTTGCTTTTTAGATCTTCTATTACTTTCTCTCTCGCCTTATAGCGCTCCATTCCTTTATATCTGCCGCCATTATCATTGATATTTCCTTTACTATCGAAAATATTTATTGATGGGAGATCATGCCTTCCACCTATGTCGAAATCGTCCGGATCATGGGCTGGTGTTATTTTAACAACTCCCGTGCCAAAATCTTTTTCAACTTTATCATCGGAAATTACAGGGATTTCCCTGTCCATCAAAGGTAGAATCACTTTCTTTCCAATAAAACTTTCATACCTTTCATCATCAGGATGAACTGCTACAGCTGTATCTCCTAACATTGTCTCCGGGCGAGTCGTTGCCACCTGTAATCTTCCACCTTCTTGTAAAGGATAATCAATGTAATAAAGCGACCCTTTTACTTCCTTACTTTCAACCTCTTCATTCGAAATAACTGTTTCACAACGGGGGCAGTAATTAACTATATACTCATCTCTATAAATATAACCTTTTTCGTATAATCTCACAAAAGCCTCTTCAACGGCTCCGTAAAAATCCTCATCTAAAGTGAACGTTTCTCTACTCCAATCACAACCAAGACCAAGAACTTTCATTTGTGAGACAATCCTCTGATGATAGTCATCCTTCCATTTCCAGACTTCTTCGACAAATTTCTCCCTGCCCAGATCGAATCTGGTGAGTCCTTCTTTAGCTAATTTTCTTTCTACAACATTCTGAGTAGCTATTCCAGCGTGATCTGTTCCCGGGAGCCATAAGACTTCGAACCCTTGCATTTTATGAATACGTATAAAAATATCCTGTATTGTCATGTTAAGTACATGCCCTAGGTGCAAAATTCCAGTAACGTTAGGCGGAGGAAGCAAAATTATATAAATAGGCTTTTCGGTCTCGGAATTTGCTACAAAAGTTCCGGACTCTTCCCATTTTCTTCTCCATTTTTCCTCGATTGGACCCGGAGTATACCTCTTAGGAAGTTCCAAAATTACCTCCTATTCTCCGGGATGACTTCATAAAGCACTCTTTCTTCCCTCACTTTACCATCAAAAAAGCTAACTCCTTTCTCAACACTTACGGACTCTTCGGAAACTTCTATTTTTTCTTTTTGACCTATACCATCCAGCAAATAATCTATTCTTTGTAAGGAAACTTTGTGATCACTTATAACGTAATTACCAGAGAGACCTTTCACCCATCGAATAACCTCCTCAATTAGTTTCTTCTGCAGGGAAAGATAAGAAGACTTTTCAATTTTTTCTTCATTCCCTACCGACTCAAAAGAACCAACGTTGAGTAAGAAACTAAACATTGTAGAAGCACCTATAAGTATAACCGACCGGTCTGGGTGATGAACTGTAGAATACATATTGGCTCTGCGAATAAGATTCCCCGTAAGATCAAACCGCCCCAGTACATTTTTCCCCAAATAAACGTCTTCTCCAGGTTTTCCTGAAGCGATCCCTATACCTATCTGAAATATCTTTCTATACTCAGGAGGTAATCGCTCATAAGTAATCCCTCCAAAATCTATACCTTTAACATCAAAATCCCTAAACCATTCCTGGTACCTGTTTAGATTTTTCCTGACAAATCTTTCTGAGTACTCGAGCATATTCCTGGCGCATCTAATAGCCCGACTCGCCGCATCAAGAGAAGCTTTCAGCTCAATTCTATCAACTTCTGACTTTTCCTTATCATTTCCCGACTTCGAAATCTGCATTAAATTGAAATCACTGCTTTCCTCTGAAAATAAAACAATCCCTCCATCTCCAGTATCTTTCACGAAGAAACCATTTGTATCTTCTACCGCCTTCAATAATGCTAACTGAAATTCGTTTCGTATTTGATCTTCCATCTCAGCATTTAATAATTTATCACCCATTATAGAAGAACCTCTGATATCGTATACCATTACTGAAACGGTCTTCAAACAATCTTTAACTATACTTTCCGACCTCGAGAGTTTTCTCTCAATTTCAGGAATAAAATACACAGCTGGCTGATCGCTCTTTCGAGCAAGAAGACCTATCCAGTGGGCTTCTTCTAAAGAATCATTCTCGGTTTCGGGAAATATTTTGACCATTTCTTCAAAAATGAGTTCTCCGATAGTTGGCAAAAACACCTGATCATAAGTTTTAATGAACCAATCTATAATACTATCAAAATCTGTCTTTTTACCCAACAGACTGCGCGATAAAAAAGAGTCGGGCGCACTGCTTAGATTCTCGTTTAATCCCACTGTCGCTCTATTTATGTTCTTTCTTATCTTCTCACCCAGATTCGGATCAAAAAATCTAAGAATGCCGGGAACACTTACTTTTTCCTCGATTTCCGTTAAATTCTTAGCCCGTAAAAGTTGAGCATTCAAAGCTCTTACCTTAGCTTCTCCGCTATTTATATACTTTACTATTTCATTTAGATACTGTTGGATTTCTTTAACACTTAAATCGTTTACTTCTTCAAAAATCTCCTTCAATTTCTTGGAAGCATTTTCCTTGATCAAATCCTGTGTAGATTTCATTCTTTCTTTTATGTCTGTATAATCTACACGCTGAACTTCAATTTTGATGGGATTAATAAAACAATCAGCGAATATCTTGGCAACATCGCAGAAGAAATCACCAGCCTCTATAAAATCCGAAAGATCTTCTATTTTTATTTCAGATAACGACACTGGTAACAAAAGCGATTTTTCCGTAAAACGAACAATATTGCTTCTTGAGGCTTTTTTGCGAAGCTCTCGTTTGCTGAAAAATTGCAACGAGAGACCAACTTTTTTGTGAATCGGGATAGCACTATTTGAAGGCATCTGAATCTTTAACCACCTTTTTAGAGCAAATTCAATCAAGACAGGAGAAATACCGGTTTTAACACCTTCATCAAAGATTTTATTCAGAGTTTGGATAAATTCGTCCAATTGGACCGTTAGATACTTTTTCTCTCCCTCTGACAGGAAAGATTTCATTGATTTTAAACCTTTTTTCAATTCGGACTGAATTTTTTCAGAAAAAACGATATAAGTTAATGAATCACAACTACCTAAAAAATCGATCTCGGAAGGAGTAAAAAGACCAAGTAAACAATCTTTTAATAAATTAAAATAAGATTTCCTGCCAAAACTTCTTCTAAGACTTTCGGCGTAATTTGATTCTTCTTCCGCTTTTCTTTCTAAAGAAGAAATCTTCTCATCTAACACAGTCTAGACTTATACAAACTCTACTATACTTTCTACAGTACCATCCCCTCTTCTTCCCGTAGAAAGGTCAACGACACGAACGTATCCTCCACTCCTATCCTTGCACTGCGGAACTATAGTCTCAAATAATTTATAATACGCCTTACTCGAACCCAACTCGCTCTTAAGTTTTCTTCTTGTATTCAGATCCCCTTTTATAGCTCGAGCTATTTCTTTATCAACAAATCTCTTCAGCGCCCTGGCTTTCCCTTTTGTTGTTTTTATAGACTCGTTCAATATAAGGGCACAGAAAAGGTTATTTAGAGTCGCTTTCCTATGAGATTTTGTTCTTCCTAATTTTATTACTTTATTTCCATGTCTCATGCTTCTTTCTCCAAATGCTTTAAATCCATATTCAATGTTAGATTATACTCAGCCAATCTATCTTTTACTTCTCTTAATGAAACTTTACCAAAGTTCGGAAAATTAAGCATCTCTTCCTCTGAATACTTCACAATATCTTTCAATTTGTTAATATTCTTATTCTTTAAAACATTACTTACTCTGTTGCCCATCCCCAACTCTTCCACAGGTAATTCCAAGGCTCTCCTCATCTCTTCTTTCTCAGTCGTTCCACCTTCCTCTTCTTCTTCAAATATATCTTCTTCTATAAACAGTTCAATATGATTTTTTATTATCTTTGAAGAAAGATTTAAAGCCTCGTTAGGATAAATAGAGCCATCCGTCCAAACTTCCATAATTAATTCTTCAAAATCTGTTCTCTGTCCTACCCTTACATTATTTACCATATACTTAACTCTCCTAACAGGAGAAAAATTCGTATCTATGAATATCGTGCCTTCAGGCATATCGGGATCCACAAAATACTCTTTTGGTTTAAATCCTTTACCAACATCTACTCTTAATGTAGCCTTTATTTCAGCACCATCTTCCAAAGTCGCTATTACCTGATCAGGAGTACTCATTTCCAAACCAGGAGTCAATTTTATATCAGAGGCTTTAACCTCTCCAGGACCTTTACCCTCAAGAATAACGTACTGAGGAAGTTCCTCGCTGTTATATCTAAAACGCACTTTTTTCAAATTTAAAATAATCTGGGCAACATCCTCTTTAACATTTTCAATTGTTGAGAACTCGTGCATCACGTCCTCTATCTTAACTGCTGTTATCGCTGCACCCTGAATTGAAGAAATCAACATTCTCCGTAGCACGTGTCCTATTGCAATACCATATCCTCTTTCCAAAGGAGACAAAGAAAACTTACCATATGTTTCATTCTTTTCAATCACAGAAACTTTTTCCGGCATAACCAAGGATCTAATTCTCAACTTTTACCTCCCCATTACTTAGAATACAACTCAACGATTAAATTTTCCTTAATAGGATATTCCACATCTGCCCTGCCAGGATCCGCCAACACCTTTCCCTCCATTTTTTTTCTGTTGACAGATAACCACTCTTTAGCTTCAATCTCATGAGCAAGAGCCTCCACAAAAATAGGCACACCCTTACCCTTTTCGCTAATCGAAATAACATCACCAACAGAAACCTGGTATGAAGGAATATCAACTTTTTCACCATTAACTTTTATATAATTGTGTCGAACAACCTGCCTGGCCTGCCTTCTTGACATAGCAAAACCCAAACGATAAACAACATTATCCAATCTTTTTTCCAACAGTTTTAAAAGCTCTTCGCCTGTTACACCCTTTATCTTGGTTGCTTTGTTAAATAGATTCTTGAACTGTCTTTCGCGAAGGTCATAAATACATTTAACTCTTTGCTTCTCACGAAGTTGCAATCCGTAAGAAGATTCTCTTGAACGCCACCTCTTTGATGGTTCACCTGGGGGCTTTATATATTCTTCCCCAAGAGGACACTTCTCCGAATAGCATCTATCTCCTTTCAAATAAAGCTTCATCGCAAATCTTCTACATTTTCGGCACTTTGGACCAGTATATCTACCCATTTACAACCGCCTTTTCTTTGGGGGTCTGCATCCATTATGGGGGAGTGGGGTAACATCTTTAATTGCAATCACATTCATTCCTGCCGATTGCACAGTCCTGATTGCAGATTCTCTTCCTCTCCCGGGCCCGTTAACCCACACTTCGGCATTTCGCATACCCGCTTCGATGGCTTTACGAACAGCCGTCTCTGCCGCTTTAGTAGCAGCATATGGCGTTCCCTTACGCGTACCCTTATAACCAATGCTGCCCGCAGATGTCCAGACTATTGTATTACCCTGTTTATCAGTTATGGTAACCAGGGTATTATTGAACGTAGAATGTATATGAACAATACCTGATTCCGGTGCTTTTAGTTTTCTCTTCTTTCCCGTGTCCTTTGCTTTCTTTTTAGCCACTGATCCCCCTCACTTTTTAATCTCTCTCTTCTTAAGGGCAACAGCTCCTTTTCTCGGACCTTTTCTTGTCCTTGCGTTGGTCCTTGTGCGCTGACCCCGTACTGGCAAACCCTTTTTATGTCTTATTCCACGATAACATTTAATATCCTTCAAACGATTTATGTTCTGCCTGATTTCGGATTTCAATTCACCTTCTATCTTGTATTCACCTTCAATTAAATGCCTGATTTTATCAACTTCCTCGTTTGTCAGATCCTTAACTCTTTTACCTTTTTCAATATCAACACTTTCAAGAATCTTGAGGGCAGTACGCCTACCGATTCCAAAAATCGCTGTCAAGCCAATTTGAACAGGCTTCTCAGCAGGTAAGTCAACTCCGGCCACTCGCGGCATATATTACCTCCTACCCCTGTCGCTGTTTATGTTTAGGATTTTTACAAACCACATAAATTCTACCTTTACGTCTTACTATTTTGCACTCCTTACATAACTTTTTAACCGATGCTCTAACCTTCATCTATACCTCCTATGACTCTCTATAAACAACCCTACCTTTAGTAAGGTCATAAGGAGAAAGCTCAACATCCACAATGTCGCCAATGTCGATCTTTATATAATTCATTTTCATCTTACCCGATAAATAAGCAAGTATAATAGGCTGATTATCCAGATCAAGTTTCACTCTAAATTTAGAATCGGGTAATTTTTCAACCACTTCGCCTTTTACTTTTACTATATCCTTTTTAGCCAATTTTCAACCCTTCTTTAATCCTGCCTGCAATACGCTCCAAATCACCCTCGGCAGAAATCTTAACAAGTATACCTGCATCATCATAATACTCTTTTAAGGGTTCAAATTCTCTTTCAAATATTGATATTCTTTTCTTTATAGTTTCACTCTTGTCATCTTCCCTCTGAATTAAAATCCCACCGCATTTATCACATATACCCTTTTTTCCTGGAGGATTATTAACCAGATTATAAATAGCTCCACAATCAGAACATACTCTTCTGTTAGTCAAACGCTTTACAAGTACTTCCGTAGAAGCGTAAAGATAAACGGCATAATCTAATTCTTCGTCCCTACTTAATAAAAAATTGTCCAATAATTCAGCCTGATTCTTATTTCGAGGATAACCATCCAACAACCATCCGTTTTCATTTTCCTCATTTGAAAGTACCTCTCTAACAGTTTCAAAAACTATTTCATCGGGGACAAGCTTTCCCGAATTGACATACTTATCAAGTTTTTCACTCAAAGGAGAAGACTCTTTTAATATCTCTCTGAATATATCTCCGGTTGAATAATGTGTTATTTTTAAACTTTTAGCCAGAAGACCGGCATGCGTACCTTTACCAACTCCTGGAGGCCCAAGAAAAACTAACCTTATCATTTATCTTCTCCCTCGAATTCTGCCTTTCCGCATAAAACCATCATAATGTCTCATAAGGAGTTGCGACTCTAGTTGTCTGGCAGTATCCAGAGCAACTCCCACTATAATAATAATTGAAGTCCCTCCGAAATAAAAAGGTAATCTAAATTTCGTTGTTAAAATTACAGGAAGAACGGCAATAATTCCAAAAAAGGTCGCGCCGGGGAATGTTATTCTAGCAATTGTCTTATCAATATACTCAGCAGTATTCCTTCCCGGTCTGATCCCCGGTATAAAACCTCCATATTTTTTCAGATTTGCTGCAAGGTCCTGAGGATTTATCACAATAGCAGTATAAACATACGCGAACATTATTATCAAAATGACAAATAAAGAATTATACAGGAACCCGCTCGGAGAAAGGATATTAACAATCCAATCTGCCCAAGCTTTTCCCTTAAAGAACCCGGCAAAAGTTGGAACAATCATCAGAGCCGATTGAGCGAATATAATGGGAATAACGCCTGCGGTATTAACATTAAGCGGTAAATGAGTAGATTGTCCGCCGTAAACCTTTCTGCCTTTGACTCTCTTTGCATACTGAACGGGTATCCTTCTTTGAGCCTGTGTAACCAGAACTACTGCGGCAACCACTAAAACGGCAAATACGGCAAAACCGAATCCAAGTATCCAACTTACTGTTCCTGCCACCAACATCTGCCATAATTGCAGCATCTCTGTCGGTATTCTCGCAAGAATACTCATCATAATAAGAAGCGAAACCCCATTACCTATTCCATTCTCAGTTATCAACTCTCCAAGCCACATAAGGAAAATAGTACCTGCCGTCATTGTAACAATTATCGAAAATTTAACAAAAAGAGTGGGGTTCGGTAAAACAGGAATCCCACTAACGGAAAGATTTTGCAAAAAGATAGAAAATGAGGAAGAATGAATAATCGCGATACCTACTGTAAGATACCTTATATGTTGAGTCATTTTACGTCTCCCCTCTTCTCCTTCCTTCGATAATCTCTGGTAATAAGGAATTGTAGCGCCTAAAATCTGAAGTATAATTGAAGCACTTATATAAGGCATGATACCGAGAGCAAATACTGTGGCTCTGCTTAAGTTTCCACCCACAAATAGATCAAAAAGGCCCAGTACAGAACCCCGCACTCTATCAAAATAAGCAGTAAGTACCGCTATATTAACTCCAGGTGCCGGGATATGACTACCTAATCGGTATACAGCCAGCATAAGCAGTGTAATAAGTATTCTTTTTCTTATATCTCCAACTTTCCAGAGATTCCTAAAAGCATCAAGCATCCTTTACTACCTCTCCTCCCGCTTTTTCAATCTTTTCTTTAGCAGATTTTGAAAACTCATGAGCATGTACTTTTAAATTTTTATCAATATCACCGTAACCAAGAATTTTAATTTTATCTTTTTTTCCGGCAAGAGCAAACTTTTTTAGCTTCTCAACGGTTATTTCTTCTCCTTTCTTAAATCTGCTAAGGTCTTTTATATTAATAATCGATATCTTATAACTTCTTATTCTATTAAAACCCTTTTTAGGTATTCTTTTTATAAGAGGTGTCTGGCCACCCTCAAAACCTTCTCTGACTCCACCTCCACTCCGGGCATTTTGTCCTTTTAAACCACGTGTAGAATAAGTCCCCATACCGGAACCGGGGCCCCGACCAACTCTTTTCTTACTTTTCCGACTACCTTTAGGTGGTTTAAGTTTACTTAATTCAATTCCCACTAACTTCCTCCGTTTCCACGAGTTGAGATACTCTCTTTATCATCCCTCTAATAACAGCATTATCCTCATGGATGACAAAATCGCCTAACTTTTTTAATCCAAGAGCTTTTAATGTTCTTTTCTGCCTTTTCTCGCATCCAATACCACTTCTTATCTGTTTAATCCGAAGCATCTTTCTCTTCACCCGTCTTCCGTCTTTTCTTTAAAATTTCCTCGACTGCTTTGCCTCTAAGTTCGGCAAATTCTTCGGGAGTTCGCATTGACAACAAACCATTATAAGCTGCAATAATATTATTAAAAGGATTCTTAGAACCAAAACACTTAGTAAGAACATCATTATATCCGCCAAGTTCAAATATTGCTCTCAATTTGTCATTAGCAATAATACCAGTTCCCGGAGCAGCAGGCTTAATCATAACTTCGGCTGATTTATATTTCGCAGTTATCAAATAAGGCACTGAAGTTCCAACAATCGGAACCCTAATCAATCGACCTCTGGCACCCTTTACTGCCTTTTGAATCGCTGCGGGTACTTCATCAGCTTTACCATGACCGTATCCAACAACGCCCTGTCGATCACCTACCACGACCCATGCAGAATATCGAAATTTCTTTCCGCCTTTCACCACTTTAGAAATACGGCCAATGTGTACAACTTTCTCCTCGAGTTCATAATCCCTTGGGTCTACTTTCATTCGAGACTTTGTAAATCCGCTTAAAATTTTAAACCTCCTTCTCTCGCACCGTCTGCCAGGTTCTTAATACAACCATGATAATAAAATCTACCTTTGTCGAAAGCTATCTTATCAATCTTCTTTTTTTTACATCTTTCAGCCAAATACAGTCCAACTTCTTTCGATCTCTCTTTTAATGTCTTACCTTTTATTTTACTGCGTAATTCTTTATCCAGCGTACTCGCCTGTACTAAGGTACACTCTTTTAAATCATCAATTATTTGAGCGTAAACATGTTTATTTGTCCTTGTAACTGACAAACGGGGTCTTTCGGAATTTCCGAAAACCTTACTCCGCGTCCTCATTTTTCTCTTTAACCTTCTAATTTTACTTCTTTCAAACTCACCCACTATAAGCCTCTCTTACCTTCTTTATGAATAATGTATTCACCATCATATCTTATTCCTTTGCCTTTATAAACTTCAGCAGGCCGTAAAGCTTTAATCTCAGCCGCCTGCTCTCCTACCAAAGCTTTATCAATGCCAATAACTGTCAGCTTAGTTTCTTCTACCTTGAATTCGATTCCTCTTTTTGGTGTAACTTTTATCGGGTGCGAATATCCAAGGTCGAGTTCCAAATCTTTACCTTTCAAATTCATGCGGTACTCTCTGCCTCGAATCTCAAGTGTTTTAGTAAAACCTTTTGTCACACCTATAACCATATTATTTAACAAAGAACGAGCCAGACCCCAGGAAGAATTACTCTCCTTTGCCCCACTCTCTACCGACACGAAAATCTTACCGTCATTTATCTTTACACTAATTCCCCGGGGAATAATTGTTTCCAACTCTCCCTTTTTGCCTTTTACATTTACTTTTCTATCATCTATTCTAATATCTACACCTTCAGGAACAGAAATTGGTTGCTTTCCAACTCTAGACATTAATCCTCCTTACCAAACTTGCAGTAAAAGCTCACCGCCGACGCCCTCGGCTCTGGCCTCAGCGTCGCTTGTTATACCTTTAGAAGTAGACAGAATAGAAATTCCGTAACCTCTCTTAACCAGAGGAATTTCTTTTTTTCCAACATAAATTCTTCTGGAAGGTTTGGAAATTCTCTTGATTTCATGAATCGGGGATTCATCCTTTATATATTTAAGCGTAATTCTTACCACCCCTTGATTACCTTCCTCAATAAACTCAAAATTACCAATATATCCTTCTTCTAAAAGCACTCTCGTTATCTCTTTCGCCATATTTGAAGCAGGAACTTCAACATGTCTATGTCCTGCAGAAACTGCGTTTCTAATGCGTGTAATCATATCAGCAATCGGATCTGTCAACAAAACAACCTCCTACCAGGAAGCTTTTTTAATGCCGGGAATTTCTCCCTTAAGAGCAAGCTCTCTAAAACACAAACGACATAATCCGAAATCACGCATATAAGCACGTCTTCTTCCGCATCTGAAACATCTATTAACCTTGCGAGTCGAGTATTTAGGAGTTTTCTTAACCTTTTCAATTAATGCTTTCCTGGCCATTATGCTCCCTTCTTAAGTGTAAATGGCAGCCCAAACCTTTTAAGCAGTTCCAACGCCTCTTCATCAGTTTCGGCTGTTGTAATTATAGTAATATCCATACCTATCACCTCTTTAACTTTATCGTAATCAATCTCAGGAAAAATAAACTGTTCCGAAATACCAAGAGTATAATTCCCCCTGCCATCAAAAGAATCGGGATCCAAGCCCCTGAAATCACGAATCCTCGGAATCGCAACATTTACAAGTCTATCCAAAAATTCAAACATTCGCTGTTTTCTCAAAGTGACTTTCAAACCCACGGGATCACCTTTCCTTAAAAAGAAAGTAGAAATAGATTTTTTGGCGCGGGTAGTTATAGGTTTCTGCCCTGTTATTTCTTTTAAACTTTCAACAGCAGAATCAAATACGCTGCGATCCTTTGCGGATTTACCTAAACCGCAATTGACGACAATCTTTTGCAATCTGGGAACTCTCATGCAATTCCCGTATTTTTCCTGAAGTCCTTTATTAATTTCTTCCTGATAATATTTTTGCAATCTTGGCTTATTTTTCATTTTTATACCTTGTCAGCTATCTCATTACATTTCTTGCAATAACGAACCTTTTTCTTATTTTCAAGAAACATAAAACCGACCCGCGTAGGCTCACCGCAAGAGGGACATACCAATTTCACTTTAGAAATAGAAATAGGAAGTTCCTTTTCTAAAATTCCACCGGGTTCTCCGGTTTTTCTGGGTTTTCTATGAAATTTTCTCAAGTTTATCCCTTCAACAACAAGTTTATAATCCTCAGTTATTACTTCCCTAACTTTCCCCTTCTTACCTTTGTAGTTACCCGAAATTACTAAAACCACGTCTCCCTTTTTTATCTTCATTATTGCACCTCCGCAGCAAGCGAAATCAATCTCATAAAGCCCATATCCCTTAATTCTTCACCAACGGGGCCAAAAATTCTGGTACCAACCGGTTCCTTATTCGCATCAAGTAAAACACATGCGTTATCATCAAATCTTACAGCAGTACCATCGTCTCTTTTTCTTTCTTTTTTTGTACGAACTATAACAGCTTTATGAACAGAACCTTTTTCAACAGAAGACCTCGGCGTAGCTTTAGTAACACTGACAACTATAATATCACCCAATGTCGCATATCTTCTACCTGAACCTCCTAAAACTTTGATACAAGAAGCTTCTTTTCCACCTGTATTATCTACTATTTTCAACTTTGTTTCCAGCTGAATCACTTTTTTACCTCTGCTGCCTCGATAATTTTATCAACTCTCCATCTTTTAAGTTTTGAAAGGGGACGAGTCGAAACTATACGAATTAAATCTCCTAAAGAAGCTTTTTCGTTTTCGTCATGAGCGTAAAACTTTTTCCTCTTTCTAATATATTTCTTATAAACCGGATGCTGAACTCTTCTCTCCACCAAAACAACTACTGTCTTTGACGGAGCAACCGAAACAACTCTACCCACCTTCCAAGCCACTTTGTCTCTCCTTTTCATTAAAAACCGTTTCAAGTCTTGCTATTTCCCTTCTTATGTGTTTGAAGCGAGAAGGATTATTCAGTTTTCCTCTTGCTTTTTCAAAACGCAAGGTAAACAACTCCTCCTTTAAGTCATGCATCAATGAATTCAGTTCCGCATCAGTCATTTCTCGAAGCTCTTTTGCTTGCATTACATAACTCCTTCTCTCTTTATGAATCTGGTTTTAATAGATAATTTCGAACTTGCTCTTCTCAAAGCTTCTCGTGCCTCTTCTTCAGTAACGCCTTCCAATTCTATAATAATACGTCCTTTTCGGCAGGGCGCGACCCAAGAAACAGGCTCTCCTTTGCCTTTTCCCATACGTGTTTCTGCAGGCTTCTGAGTCACAGGTTTATCAGGAAAAACTCTTATCCATAACTTACCCGCTCTTTTTAAATAATGAGCTACAGTAACTCTCATTGCTTCTATCTGGTGAGCAGAAATCCAACCTGACTCAACTGCCCTGAGACCAAAATCCCCAAAATCTAAACGGATAGATGCAGTTGCCTTACCTTTTAGATTTCCTCTCTGTCTTTTTCTATGCTTAACTCTTTTTGGCATCAACATAATTATTAAAAATCCCTGTTAATCCAAACCTTAACACCTATAGTTCCTGATTTGGTATTTGCTGTTTCATGGGCATAATCAATATTAGCTTTTATTGTATGAAGAGGGACTCTCCCTTCAAGATACCATTCTTTTCTTGCTATCTCAGCACCTCCGAGTCTTCCCTTACATTGAACTCTTATACCAGCTGCGCCCATTTTAATGGCTTCTTCAACAACTCTTTTCATCGCTCTTCTCTGCAAAACTCTCCTCTCGATTTGCCTGGCTACCGACTGCGCAACAAGTGAAGCATCCAGCTCAGGCATTTTACATTCCTTGATATCAAGATAAACATTTTTATTTAATATTTCATTCAACTTACCCCGGATTCTTTTGACTTCTTCTCCACCTTTACCTATTACCATACCCGGCCTTGCCGTCTCAATTATGACTCTTACTGTTTCAGCTGTCCTCTCCACTTCTATCCCCGCTATCCAGGCATCCTTAAATTCAGAGTTCAAATATTTTCTTATATTAATATCTTCTTGTAAAGGTCCGGAAAACTTCTTGCCAAAAAACCATCTTGACTTCCAGTCCTTATTTACCCCTACTCTAAACCCTATTGGATGTGTCTTTTGACCCATTATTTCTCTCCTCGTTTATCAACTACTACCGTTATATGAGACGTTCTTTTTCTAATAAGACCGGCCCGGCCGAAAGACATAGGTCTGAATCTTTTAAACTTCTGCCCTTCGTCAATTCTAACTGATTTGACATATAAATCTTCTTCCTTTAAATCCATTTCACCAGCTTTATCAATACAGTTGCTAGCTGCAGTATGAACACATTTTTTGAGAATTCTAGCTGCCTTATGTGGTAAAAAATCAAGTAGTGTTTTTGCTTCAACAACTGATTTTCCTTCAATATGAGGAATAATTCTCCTACCTTTCCGCGGTGATATTCGTATATTTTTTTGTACTGCCTTGCCTTGCATAATATACCTCTAACCGACCACTGCTTCTTTTTGCCCACCGTGCTTAATAAACTTTCTGGTAGGAGCAAACTCACCAAGTTTATGACCTATCATTTCGGGTCTTACATAGACCGAAATAAAATCTTTACCATTATGAACAGAAATTGTATGACCTACTAAATCCTCTATAATTGTTGAACTACGCTTATATGTTTTTATAGGCGGATCGCCTTCCTTCCATTTTTTTATCTTATTTAATAATTTCTCATCTACATATTTCTCAGCCATGCTCTACTTTCTCCTTCTCACTTTTCTTCTTTTAATTATATATTTAGAAGTTTGTTTCTTAGGATTCCTGGTTCTGTATCCTTTAGCCGGAACACCGGTTCTGGAAACAGGATGCCGTCCTCCCGACGACCTTCCCTCACCACCCCCAAGAGGATGATCTACCGGATTCATGGCAACCCCGCGAACCCTGGGTCTTCTCCCCTTCCATCTTCTTCTTCCGGCCTTACCATACGAAATAGCGTCATGAGAAACATTGCCAACCCGCCCAATCGTAGCGCTGCAAGAAGAAAGTATCAACCTAACTTCTCCTGAAGGCAATCTAACATGAGCATGCTTACCCTCTATTGCAAGAATCTGAGCACCTGTACCGGCACCCCTTACCAACATTCCACCCCTACCAGGCTCAAGCTCAATATTATGTATAAAAGTACCGGGAGGTATTTCCGAAAGAGGAAGAGAGTTTCCGATAGATATTGGCGAACCTGGCCCTGCTTGTATAATATCTCCGACTTTCATACCATCAGGTGAAATAATATATCTTTTTTCTCCGTCTTCGTATATAACAAGAGCGATTCTAGCAGTTCTATTGGGATCATATTCGACAGAATCTATCCTTCCCTTCATTCCAACTTTATTCCTCTTCAAATCCACAATTCTGTACTTACGTCTAACCCTCCCACCTCTATGCTCGGCAGTTATTCTGCCTTCAGAATTCCTGCCCCCTTTGCCGGGAAGGTTCCTGGTTAAACTCTTATTGCTTTTCTTCCTGGTAATCTCAGAGAAATCCGCAGGCCAATAATATCGACTACTAGGAGTTACAGGACGACTCTTTCTTGTTCCCATTTATGTTCCCTCGAACAACGGTATAGAATCCCCTTCACGAAGAGAAACAACCGCTTTTTTCCAATTTCTTCTTTTTCCCTTCAATCTTCCCATACCTCTAAATTTACCTTTAACAATCATCGTATTTACATCCAACACATGAACTTTAAAAAGGTCTTCAACCGCTTTTTTTATCTGATGCTTGTTGGCTCCTACAGAAACTTCGAAAGTATATCTGCTGATAGCCATAGAGTCGGTACCTCTTTCAGTTATAATCGGTCTTATAACAATATCACGTGAATCCATTATTTAAAAACCTCAAGCAATGTACCAACAGCTTCTTTTACAACTACCAACCAATCATTATTCACAACCTGATAAGCATTAACATGTTTTGCCGGAATAACCTGTAATCCCGATATATTTCTACATGATCTATAAAAATTCTTATCACTTCCGTCATCTAGAATCAAAACCTTACCACCATAAATACCTATTGATTTAAGCACCTTTGCTACAGTCTTTGTAGAAGGTGCATCGAATTTCTTTTTATTAATTACTATAAAACGACCATCTGATACTCTTTTGGAAATCGCCGTATTAAGTGCTTTTCTTTTTACTTTTCTGTTTACTTTAAAATTATATTCCGTCCTTTTCGGACCAAAGACAACACCTCCACCAATCCAAAGAGGAGTCCTTCTTGTCCCTACACGAGCTCTACCCGTACCTTTCTGCCTCCATGGTTTTTTCCCGCTTCCGGCAACTTCACCTTTAGTTTTCGTCTTACTTGTATTTTGTCTTTTCTGATGAAGATGATCTACTACGGAATAATATAAGGAGTTCTCGTCGAACTTTGATTCAAAAAGATCTCCGGCTAAACTAATAGTTCCATCTTCTTTACCGGAATTATTGTAACATTTAACCTTAACTGCCATTTTTTAACTATTGCCTTTCTTTTCGTTTTGATCTTCTTTTTTTAAATTCTCTTTATTATCGTCAACCTTCTTACTTTCATCTTCTGCTTTCTCTACTTCCGCTTCACTCTTACTTACGTTTGCTTCTGTCTTTTCTTCTTTCGCTACTGTTTTTTCTTCTTTCTTTTCCGCTTTTTGAGTCTCGGTCTTTGTTTTCTTTACTTCTTCCTTTCCATCAAGGGCTGCTTTCGTCTTCCCTTCCGCCGTTGCTTCTTCAGTTTTTTCTTCCGCTTGTTCTTCTTTTTCTTCTTGCTTCTTTGTTTTTTCGGTCTTATCTTTTATCTTCTTCTCTTTTTTATCAGTCGTACTTTTCTCTTTCTCTTCAGCCGTTTCATCTACTTTTTCCTTCAGCTCGGGAGTAGCTTCTTCCGCTTTCTCTTTTGAGGCTTCAGCCTTTCTTTTTTCCGCCGTCTCTTTAGCTAACTCTTTCCTGGCAGAAATATCTACATCATGTCCGATTTTAATAAGAAGAATTCCATTTCTAAACCCAGGTACAGCACCTTTCACTGCTATAAGACCATTCTCTTCGTCTAGAGTAACAACCTCAAGATTCTTAGCAGTTACTCTATCATTACCCATTCTACCGGGTAACTTTTTACCTTTCAGTACCCTACCGGGAAAAGTTCCGGCTCCTGCCGAACCGGGAGCTCTATGAAAAGTTGACCCGTGTGAACCGGGTCCTCCTTTGAACCCCCATCTTTTAACAACACCCTGGAAACCTCTGCCCTTGCTCCACCCTACAACGTTAATCTTATCTCCTTTTTGCAAAACAGAAACAGGAACTTTCTCTCCGATATCAAAAACGGAAGTATCTTTGACTCTAAACTCCCTTATAACCTCAACCGGGGGAACTCCTGCCTTTTTGCATAAACCTAAAACGGGCTTTTTAACCCGTTTTTCCTTTTTCTCGCCAAATCCCATGACATAAGCCGTATAGCCATCCCTTTCTTCTGTCCTTCTGTCTATAATAAAACATGGAGATGCTTTTATAACGGTAACCGGAATATTTTCTCCGCTTTCGGTAAAAACTCTTGTCATTCCCAACTTTCGACCAATAAGCATCTCCTAACCCCTTTTCTAGTATTTTATTTCAACTTCTACTCTGGCAGGCAAATCCATTTTTGTTAAAGCTTCCATTGTCTGATGGGAAGGTTTATTTAAATCGATTAGCCTATTATGAATCCTTATTTCGAACTGCTCTCTTGATTTTTTATCCACATGAGGCGAACGAAGAACCGTATAAATCCTTCTTTTTGTCGGCAATGGCACAGGCCCCGACACTTCCGCTCCCGTTCTCTCGGCAACTTCCACAATTTCTTCTACAGAGTCATCAAGTATTTTGTGATCGTAAGATTTCATCCTTATTCTAATGTGTTTGGTTGCCATTTACTCCTCGATTGCTGTTACGACACCGGCACCGACAGTTCTTCCGCCTTCTCTCACCGCGAAACGAAGTTCTTTCTCCATGGCT
>JAFGHJ010000020.1 GCA_016930175.1 Caldifarciminota bacterium | reverse complement strand
TATTATGTTTGACGCGGGGTGGAGCAGTTAGGTAGCTCGTTGGGCTCATAACCCAAAGGTCGTGGGTTCGAATCCCACCCCCGCTATAATTCTAAGGGTATAGGATTTAGGGGGCAGGGTATAGAAAAAACAAAACCAAATCTCTTTAATTTTCTTTTATTAATAATTCGGGTTTGAGATGGGTATACAAAATCTAACCTTTAAAATTATAGTCTCTTTAATCGCAGGATATATATTCGGTTCTATTCCAAACGCAGTTATAATCGCAAAGCTTAAAAAAGTCGATATAAGAAATATAGGTAGCGGCAATCCCGGAGCAGGTAATGTCGCAAGAGAAATAGGAAAATTCTGGGGCATTCTTGTTTTTATTCTGGACGCCATAAAAGCAATAATACCAATGCTTATAGCGGATAAAGTATTTCACCTGAATGCCTTCCGGATAGGCATAACTGGCCTCTCCGCTGTAATCGGACACTGCTATTCAATATTCCTTCGCTTTAAGGGAGGAAAGGGAGCCGCGAGTTCCGGAGGAGTAATGATATATCTTTTCCCGAAGTTTTCTATTATAGCTATCTTAGCTTTCTTTCTGCTTCAGAAAATTCCTAGAACTCTTAAAACATTCTTGCCAATATTCTTGATAGCTCTCGGCCTCTGGATATGGCTTTACTGGGATTCCATGCCTCTTTTTGTTCCGTTTGTGCTTATATTTTTAACCCTCGGAATTCTCTTAAACATCGATTTAATCAAGGAACTCATTAAGGGAGGAAATAAGTGATATTAAAAAGAAGAAAAATTTACAGAATCGGAGCCGGAATTGTATTTCCGATTGTTTATTATTTTTCACCGAATAAAATTATCGTTGAAATGTTACTCCTGTATCTTTTAGGGATTATGACAACTCTCGAAGTTATGAGATACATTTCCCCAAACCTCTGGAGGGTGGTAGCGGAACATTCTAAAGGAATCTTGAAGGTAAGACAGGGCATAATCACAGGAACAACTGCTCTTCTTATTTCAAATATCATAGTAATAGCATTTTTCGACAAACAGATTGCAATTGTGAGTCTTTTATATATGCTTTTCGGGGATACGGCTTCAGCTGTTATAGGCACCAAATACGGAAAAGTAAAAATTGGGGACAAAAGCCTGGAAGGCAGCCTGGCATTTTTTATAACTACAATGGTAATAGCCCTCATATTTTCTCAATGGACGGGAATACATATTCACCTTATAATTTTGATTTTCGGAGCGATCGCGGCTACCATTACCGAAGCTCTTCCTATAGAGATAAACGATAATCTTACGGTAGCACTGGCAGCAGCGATTGTCATGCAGATATTTATTCTATTCTAACCACAGAGGACACAGAGAAATACGACACTCCTTAGTGTCTAATTGTAAATTGGAAGTTGGAAGTTGGAAATTATAAATTGGAAATATTATTGTTATGAATTTACACGGATAAGAACTGATTATATTTTTCTTACTCGAAACACGAAACACGTAACCCGAAACGTTAACTTACACAAAGATACAGAGACTACAGAGTCTTTTGTTTTGTTGACTGGTGACTGACGACTGGAGACCGGCGACTAAAAACTTTCTTCGCGAGAAAGTGTCGTTCTTATACCGCCCCGTACGTTGACTTTCAACTCAACAAATAAGTATCTCGGAGACAACAAGGATTTTAAATCTTCGAAAATTATGTTCAAAAGTGTTTCATGAGTAGTCCTCAAATACCTGAATTTTTCTATATATAGTTTTACACTCTTCAATTCCACGACAAATTTACCAGGCTTATATCTTACTTTAAGTCTATAAAAATCAGGATGCCCCGTAAACGGACATAATGAAGTAAGCTCCGATGTTTTAAACTCGACCGGGAAATCGGCCTCGGGAAATTTATTCGGGATTTTTTCTAAAGTCGAACCTAATTTTTTTAACTTACTTAAATCTTCAGTCATCTTTAACCACAAATCACATAAAGTTTCTTTGTTTTAAACCCATCCCACAACCCCAAATTATTCTCACACAGAGACACGGAGAACACAAAGCCCCACACACAGCCCGGAAAATTTATTTTATTATTACTAAATCCCAACCCCCAAACCCTAAAATATTGCCGCAGATTTACACAGTTAAACACTGATTTTTTCATTGTTTTTTTTACACGAAACTCGAAACGCAAAACTCGAAACCTCGATTAACACGAAACACAAAATTAGCTTATTTTTTTCCTTATTCATACAATTTATTTCTTTGTGACCTTTGAGATCTCTGTGGTTCATATTATTTATTTAAGTTGAGGAAAAAGGATTACATCTCTAATAGAGGGCTGATTCAGTAGTATCATAATAATTCGATCGATTCCCAATCCCAGACCGCCTGTCGGAGGCATACCGTAAGACATTGCGGTTAAGAAATCCTCGTCAAGAGATTCCGTCTCAAGGTCGCCTTTTTCTCTGAGTTTTGACTGCCCTTCAAACCTCTTTCTCTGCTCAATCGGATCATTTAATTCCGAATACGCGTTTCCGATTTCCATCCCGAAAAGGAACGGCTCGAACCTCTCTACAACCCCTTCTTCATCCCTTTTGTCTTTCGCAAGAGGGGAAATATCTTTCGGATAATCCATAATAAACGTCGGCTTATCTATAGTCGGTTCCACTACCTCAGAGAATATCGCATCGAGCACCTTGCCTGAAGTATAAAGCCCATCTATATCTATATTTAATTTTTTAGCCTGCTTTTTAATCTCACTAAACGACAAACCTTTAAAATCAATGCCAGTCTTTTCTTGAAGAACCCAATAATACGAAAGTCGCTGCCAGCCTTTCTCAAAAGAAACCTTTTCTCCCTGATACTCCAATTCCTTTGAGCCGACAAAACGTATCATTAAACGCTCGAAAAGTGCCTCTACGATTTCCATCATATCGTAGTAATCCGCGTAAGCCTGATATAGTTCCAACATCGTAAACTCAGGATTATGCGAACGGTCTACACTCTCATTTCTGAAATCTTTTCCAATCTCGTAAACTTTTTCCATCCCACCGATTATCAACCTCTTTAAGTACAGCTCGTAAGCAATGCGGAGGAATAAATCCTTCTTGAGAGATTCCTGGTAGGTCTTAAACGGTTTTGCGAATCCTCCTCCGTACTGCGGCTGAAGAATCGGAGTCTCCACTTCGACAAAACCCCTCTCGTTTAAGAAATTTCTTATTTCCTGAATTATCAATGTGCGTTTCTTAAAAACTTCTCCGCTCTCCTCGTTCGCGATTAAGTCCAGGTAGCGTTTTCTGTATCGGTCTTCCCTATCGCTGAGACCGTGCCATTTTTCAGGTAAAGGGTGTAAAGATTTAGCCAGAACGGTCATTCCCTCGACCAATATCGTCACTTCGCCCGTTCTGGTCTTCATTAATTTTCCCTTAACTCCGATAAAATCTCCTATATCAAGCAATCCGACTACTTCATAATCCTCCGATAGGGTATCCTTATTAAGATAAATCTGAACAAAATCGAAAGCGTCCTGAATATCAAGAAAGGTGCTTTTGCCGTGGCTCCTTATACGCATAACCCTGCCGGCCACGGAAACATCTTTGTTCTCAAGGCTATCAAACTTTGTTTTAAGGTCTTCCGTTGTATGCGTCCGCTCGAATTTATAAGGATAAGGGTTTATACCCCTCTTTTTTAATTCGTCTAAATGTCCTTTCCTGAATTTTACTTGATCGAGTGTTTCATCCATGTCTGGAATATATTAAAAGATAGAATAATGTCAACCACTCCCACCCCCAAAATCATTCTCACACAAAGAGCACAAAGAACACAAAGATTTCATTTTTGTTTTCTCTACTCAACTACTCAACAATTCAACCACTTAACTTAGATTCAAAGAATCTACGTATTTAACTACAGAGGTCACAGAGAAACAAGAACAAACCGAGACCACAGAGAAAAAAGATATGCTGTTGTTTAAAAACCCCAACCCCCCAGTTATTCACACGTAGAACATGTAGTAATTGTAGTTTTTTTAACTCAACACTCAGCACTCAGTACTCGGCACTAAAACTTCGCCTCACACAAAGAGCACAAAGAAAGAATTTATTCAACCACGAAACACACTAAATACACGAAATTTTTTATTGTAATTTTAGTAAAACCTAATAACAGAGAACCAAAGCCTAACGTTACCACTCAACCACTTTACTATTTAACCACGTCCTATTTATTGAATTTATGCCGGTTTTTCAAAACAAAAAGAAACACCTTAACAAATAGTAACTATCAATATACAATAAGTATATTGGCATAAATATTGTATTCGGAATAGTGGAAAAGTGGGCTATCCATTTCCTTGACAAGATAAGAGAATAATATAATATTAAAATGCGTTTTTGCATACCTTAAAAAGGAGGAGAAAAAATGATCAGAAAAGAAAACATAGCTCTACTTCTAAAACATATTAAGCATCACTTTAAGAGAACAAAAAGCAAATATACGGGAATTAAATCGGTATTACTATTCCCCGTTATTGGACTACTTTCCCTTTTATGGGTAATCCTTAGAGTTGCACCGAAACCCAGCCGACTGAGATATCCCTGTATGAGAGTAGCCGTACCAACTGCTGTAACTTTTCTTGGTTATATCATCGCGATATTTACCTCGCTCTTTTCGTTTCGTAAAGCCAGAGAAAACCTGCGCAAATCCAGATACTCCCTCGCCATAATACTTCTTTTAATCAGTATAGCAGGCGGGACGTTTTTAGTATTACATACGAATAAATACGCCTACGCTCAAGTTCCCATTTATAAAACGAGAGTTCTCGAATCAAATCAACCTATGGGTGAAGCAAAGGGCGTTTTCCCGGGAAGAGTAGTGTGGGTTCACGATCCGGACGCAACCGATGAAACATGCGATCCCTTTGAACAAAGCGATGCATGGTATTTAAATAGCAACAATAATCAGAACGTAATAGACGCGATGCTCGATACCGCTGTTATGGCTCTATCCGAACAATCTACTGTTGCCGACGCCTGGGATTCGTTTTTCAAATATAATAATTCCGACAGAGGTAAAGGCTATGTAGGATACCAGTCGGGTGAAATAATATTTATAAAAATCAACAGGACCGCCTCTTATTCTTACAACTATGAAGATTTTTCTAGAACTAACTATCTAACATCTGAAACATCTCCCCATGTAGTCCTGGCCCTTTTAAGGCATCTGGTTAATGAAGTTGGGGTCTCGGAAGAAGATATTTATATTGGGGATCCCTTGAAACATATTTATAAATTGGATTACGAACTATGGCATGGTGAATTTCCGGATATTCATTATCTGGATAATAGTAGATCGGATGCGGGAAGAGAAGCGGTAGAAATAGGTGAATCCATTATCCATTATTCTGACAGGGGCGCAATTCTTCGTTCGTCAGAAGACTTTAGCGATGCTTCATCGGGAGTTCCTATTTACGCGGATACATTTTACACAATTTTCGAGGATTGCGAATATCTGATAAACGTTCCGGTCCTAAAAGGACATAAAAGAGCCGGTGCAACCATGTTCGCCAAAAATCATTTCGGTTCCCACATACGAAGCGGCGCTCAACATCTACATATGGGACTTGTTGTTCCGGATGAATATCCTAATGAGAAAAACGCGAGATATGGTTATGGAAAATACAGAGTTCTTGTAGATTTATTGGGTTGGGAATTATTCAGAGAAAAAAGCGTTATTTATTTAATGGATGCTCTGTGGTCGGCGGGATATGAACTTGCCCCACCGAGCAAATGGTTAATCTCCCCATTCAACAACGACTGGAGCTCATCGATATTCATCTCCCAGGACCCGGTAGCAATCGAATCCGTGGGCTATGATTTTCTCCGAACAGAATATACGGAGGGAACCCATGGTGATTCTCTTACCTATCCTCAGCTTGAAGGCGCCGATGATCATTTGGAGCAGGCTGCGGATTCAATCAACTGGCCAGACGGTTTTATCTACGACCCCGAAGACGACGGAACTCCGATTCCGAGTCTCGGAGTACACGAACACTGGAATAATTCCTGGAACAGACAGTATTCCAGAAATCTCGGAACAGGCAATGGCATCGAATTGGTATCAGTTCCGGGAGAGTACATAGGCGGTATAGATGAAGACATAGTATTACTTGCTAAACCTACATTGCTACAGAACTCACCTAATCCATTCAACACCTCGACGTCTATACGATACAATATACCTCAAACGGGAGAAGTAACACTTACTATTTATAATATTTCGGGACAAAAAAGCAAAACTCTTGTGAACGAAACTAAGACCCCAGGTACCTATACAGCAAACTGGGATGCGATACTATATAATGGAGCTAAAGCCCCGAACGGCGTCTACATTTACAGGCTAACAGTAAATACAGAAGATAAAGTATTCGAAGACGCAAACAAAATGCTTCTAATAAGATAAAAGTTTAACAAAATGTCAACGGGGTTAGACCCCGTTGACATTTATAACCTCGTCAATACGCTAATACGCTATCCGCTTGCCGCTATTCCCAGAAAAGACAAAAGCATTACAAAATTATAAGAAGCCCCTTGACAAATAGTAATGATTACTATATAATAATTATATGGAGATTAATATAAATTACCGAATAGGGAAAAGCAGCTTATTTGTTTCCTTGACAAGATAAGAAAATAATATAATATTAAAACGTGTTTTTTTATAACCTTGAAAAGGAGGAAAAACAGATGGTTGGAAAAGTAAAGGAAAATATAGGCCTCTTACTAAAACATATTAAGCATCATTTTAAAAGAACTAAAAACAAATATACGGGGAGCAAATCAGTGTTATTATTTCCTATTATTGGACTCCTTTCCCTGTTATGGGTAATTGTCAGGGTAGGAACAAAGCCCAGCCGACTGAGATATCCCTGTATGAAGGTTGCCGTGCCGACCGCTACGACTTTTGTCGCTTATATTATCGCGATATTCACCTCACTCTTTTCTTTCCGTAAAGCCAGAGAAAACCTGCGCAAATCCAGATACTCCCTCGCCATAATACTTCTTTTAGTCAGTATAGCAGGCGGAACATTTTTAATACTGCATACGAATCAATACGCATCCGCACAAACCGTTAATTTAAAGACTAGAGAACTCGAGGCAAATCAACCCATGGGAGAAGAAAAAGGCATTTTCCCGGGAAGGGTGGTCTGGGTTCACGATCCGGATGCCACCGATGAAACATGTAATCCCTGGAATCAAAGTGACGGATGGTATAAGAACGAAAACAATGACCAGGGCGTAATAGACGCGATGCTGGACACCGCCGTTATGGCCCTATCCGAACAATCAACTGTCGCCAACGCCTGGGATGCGTTTTTTAAATACAATAATTCAAACAGAAGCAAAGGCAATGTCGGATATCAAAGCGGAGAAATTATATTTATAAAAATCAACAGAACCAGCGCTTATTCCATTGCCGGAGATTTTTCCAGAATTAACTACCAGACATCTGAAACATCTCCTCATGTTATCCTGGCCCTTTTAAAGCACCTTGTAGATGAAGTCGGCGTTGCGGAAGAAGACATCTACATTGGCGACCCCATGAAACACATCTATAAACTGGACTATGAACTCTGGCATGGAGAATTCCCCGACATCCATTATCTGGATCATAACAGATCAGATGCAGGAAGAGAAGTTGCCGAGGTGGGCAGTTCGATGATCCACTATTCCGACAGCGGTGAAGTCCTCCGTGAAGGATGGAATTGGGGTGATGCCTCATCGGGAGATCCCATTTACGATGATTACTTCTACGCAATATTTGATGATTGCGATTATCTTATAAACGTTCCGACCCTTAAAGGTCATAAGAGAGCCGGAGTAACAATGTTTGCGAAGAATCATTTTGGTTCTCATACACGTTCAAGCGCCCAACATCTCCACATGGGCCTTGTTGTTCCGGATGAATATCCTAATGAACAGAATGCGAGATACGGCTATGGAAAATACAGAGTTCTGGTAGATTTATTAAGCTGGGAATTACTTAGAGAAAAAAGCGTGATATATTTAATGGATGCTCTTTGGTCGGCTGGCTGGGAACTAGATGCTCCCAGCAAATGGGTTCTTTCACCATTCAATAATGACTGGAGTTCTTCTATATTTATATCCCAGGACCCGGTAGCAATAGAATCTGTAGGTTACGACTTCTTGAGAACCGAATATACAAGCGAAAATCATCCCGGAAATACCTATCCTCAGTTGGAAGGAGCGGACGACCATATAGAACAGGCTGCAGATTCTGATAACTGGCCATCCGGTATCGAATATGATCCCGAAAATGATGGTACTCCGATACCGAGTCTCGGAGTACACGAACACTGGAACAACGCAACAGACAGACAATATTCAAGAAATCTCGGTGAGAACTACGGTATTGAACTTGTATCAATCCTTTCTTCCCAGGGCGGAGTAGCGGAAGACATAGAAACACTGGCAAAGCCGATGCTATACCAGAATTCACCTAACCCTTTCAAAAATTTTACGTCTATCAAATATAACATTGCAGATAGAGCAAATGTAGAGCTGCTTGTTTACAATACGATGGGGCAGAAAATAAAGACTCTCGTAAATGAGAATCAACCCCAGGGCACTTATTCTGTCATCTGGGATGCAAGTCAGGAAAACGGTTCTAAAGCACCAAACGGTGTTTACATATATAGACTAACAGTAATCACCGAAGATGGAGTATTCGAAGACGCGAATAAAATGCTTTTAATAAAGTAAAGAATAAATAATAAGGAGGTTATAGTGCGGATAAAAACAGTATTAAGTGAAAGCGAAATTCCAAAGCAGTGGTATAATCTTGCAGCTGATTTACCCAGTCCCCTGCAGCCGCCGCTTGGTCCGGATGGAAACCCTATTTCACCGGAGATGCTTGCCCCTGTCTTCCCTATGAATTTAATAGAACAGGAAGTAAGCCAGGAAAGATGGATAGATATTCCCGAAGGAATTCTAAACATTCTTTATAAATGGAGACCTACACCTCTGCATCGCGCTAAGGCTCTGGAAGACTATTTAGGTACCCCGGCAAGGATATACTACAAAAATGAAGGTGTTTCGCCTCCTGGAAGCCACAAACCGAACACCGCTGTCGCGCAGGCATGGTATAACAAAGAATTCGGAATAAAAAAACTTACAACCGAAACCGGCGCTGGACAATGGGGAAGCGCTCTCGCTTTCGCGTGCTCGATTGTAGGTCTCGGATGCAAAGTTTACATGGTAAGAATCAGTTTTGACCAGAAACCTTACAGAAAAACCATGATGCAGACCTGGGGGGCAAATTGTGTGGCAAGCCCAAGCGAGGAAACAAAAGCAGGACGCGACATACTGGAAAAAATGCCTGACACTCCGGGAAGTCTCGGTATAGCTATAAGTGAGGCTATCGAAGAAGCGGTATCGGACACAAAAGGGGAAACCAGATACTCTCTGGGAAGTGTATTGAACCACGTATTGCTGCATCAGACCATAATCGGACTCGAAGCAAAAAAACAGCTTGAAAAGGCCGGAGAAAATAAGGTAGACATCGTGATAGGCTGCGCCGGCGGAGGCAGCAATTTCGCAGGAACAGCTTTCCCGTTCGTCAATGACAAGATACACGGAGAAGAAATAGAAATAATACCTGTGGAGCCTACTTCCTGCCCGACAATGACAAGAGCTCCCTTTGCATACGACCACGGCGACACAGCAAAGATGACCCCTCTTCTGCCGATGCATTCGCTGGGGCACGATTTTATTCCGCCTCCAATTCACGCGGGGGGTCTCAGGTATCACGGGATGGCTCCTCTGGTATCTCAAGGCATAGTCGAAGGCTTACTTACCCCAAGAGCACTCCACCAGCTGGAATGTTACGAGGCAGCGATAACCTTTGCGCGTACGGAAGGAATAATCTGCGCTCCGGAAACCAGTCACGCCATTGCGGTGACTATACAGGAAGCGAAGAAAGCAAAAGAAGAAGGCAAAGAAAAGGTCATTCTTTTCAATATGAGCGGACATGGGCTTATGGATTTAACCGGCTATCAAAGTTATCTTGCCGGAAAGCTCCAGGATTATCCTCTACCTGAAGAAGAAATGCAAAAATCTCTTAAGGGTATAGAAGGATTACCTAAACCGAAAGAAGCAAAAACAGGTAAATGGTAGTCACCTTCAAATAAACCACAGAGAACACAGAGAAAAAAAATAAAACTTTGTGCTCTCTGTGGTTAAAAAAATTGGGGGTTGAGAGAGGTGGGTTCTGCGTGTTTTTATTCACTTTGCTTTTTGATTTTTGATATTTGATTTCCCAGAAAAAGACGATGGAAACGATTAGAGGTCCTTCGCAAAAAAATAAAAAATTAACTGATAGTACTTTATAGGAGATATTGCGGCTCTCTTAACACTTCAAAACATTTATGAATCAATACGATAACGAACGTATCTATTGTCGCAGACTTGGACACTGGCTCACATTTAATTATTGTCGTCAAGAAAACAGCGGTTTACCCTGCCGAAAGATAGAAGACTGCTGGTTTGAGAAACTACCCATTAAAAAATTTTTAAAAGAAAACTACAAAGAAGAAGAAATTTCATATATTTTTAAAGTCCAAAAACCAAAGCTTACGTCAATAGTCGAATTAATCGAACAGGCAAAAAAAAGAAGCAATAAAACTCCTTGACATAAAAAAGTTTTTAAATAGTTTTCTTAAGAGGAGTTAAAATAATACCTATGCAAATTCACGCAAATCATAAAGAAATACTAAACGGCAAAACTACCGATATATATTTTCACCGAACTGAAGAAATATTGAAAAAAGAAAAGAAGAATCCCTATGTCGTAGCGGAAGTGTGCGCGAAAAAACTACCAGATAAATATAAATGGGCAATATTTACAGGATTAAGCGAGTTAATAGAATTATTTAAGGATAAGAAAATAGATATTAAAGCACTTCCGGAAGGCAGTGTATTTTTTGAAAAAGAACCGGTTCTTACAATCAAAGGAAAATATCTGGATTTCGCAAAATTCGAAACTCCATTGCTCGGTTATATATGTCAGGCTTCCGGTATATCAACAAAAGCGGCACGATGCAAAATCGAGGCAGATAACAGGACTGTTTTATCCTTTGGAGCAAGGAGAATGCACCCCTGTTTAACTCCTGTAATAGACAGGTACGCTTATATCGGCGGAGTTGACGGCGTCTCTGCCGTTTTATCCGCAGAAAAATTAAAATTGGAACCAAAAGGAACAATACCTCACGCTGTCATACTTATTATCGGAGACACGGTGAAAGCCGGGTCTGCTTACGATAAAGCAATCGCAAAGGGAATACCACGAACAATTCTTGTTGATACGTTCGGCGATGAAAAAACTGAAAGCTTAAGACTAGCCGAAAACTTACAAGACAGATTGGATTCGATAAGGGTAGATACACCTTCCTCAAGGAGAGGCAATCTGCCATCAATCCTACAAGAAATAAGAGAAGAACTAAACAACAGAGGTTTTCCCGATATAGGCATATTCGTATCAGGTGGACTAGACGAATACTGCCTTAAGGCTCTAAATCCCTACGCCGACGGATACGGAATAGGAACAAGCCTTTCGAATGCGCCTACAATCAACTTTAGCCTTGATATTATAGAAATCGAAGGTAAATTAGTAGCCAAGAAAGGAAAAGTCGCAGGGGAAAAAGAAGTATTGGAATGCGAGCGCTGCGGCAATAGAAAAACAGTTTTTTTTAGAGATTCCAACAAAAATTGCGATTGCGGAAGCAAGATGAAGGAAGTGACCAAACAAATTATGAAAAAGGGAAAAGTTCTGGCAGCAGAAGAGTTAGATGTGATACGAGACAGAGTTTTAAGAGAATTGAGGTTTCTGAATGTATAATATGAAGTTTATCGAAGAGAACTTAACTTCGCTAAAGGAAGTCACTAAGAATAAAGGCGTTGATATCGACTTCGAACTTTTTACAGGACTCAACGAAAAGAGAAAAACCCTGCAGTCTTCTGTCGATGAACTCAGAAGAGAAAGAAACGAAAAGAGCAAAAAAGTAGGTGAATTAAAAAAGAACAAAAAAGATGCCTCAAAATTATTATCGGAATTAGAGTTTCTTAAAGAAAAGCTAATCAGAGAGGAAAAAGATTTAAAAGAAATACAGCAGGCGATCGATGATTTTATTTCCTGGATACCGAATCTGGTTCACAGCTCGGTCAAAAACAAACCGGTCGAAATAATTAAGCCGACCGGATTAAAAAAATTGCCCTCCAAGCCTCTAACCCATATCGAATTGGGTGAATCACTCGGCATTCTTGACTTCAGCTCTGCGTCAAAGATTACCGGGAGCAATTTCAGTCTATACAAAGGGAAAGGTGCAAAATTAGAGAGAGCTTTGATAAACTTCATGCTAGATTTGCATACAAAACGCCACGGGTATACGGAAGTTTTTCCGCCTTTCCTCGCAAACGAACAATCTATGTTCAACACTGGACAGCTACCCAAGATGAAAGAAGATATGTATATAACCGATAAAGACGGGCTCTACCTGAATCCTACAGCCGAAGTTCCTCTCACAAATATATTATCCGATAAAGTTTTAACAGCTGATGAATTGCCAATTAAATACTGCGGTTACACTGCTTGTTTCAGAAGAGAAGCAGGGTCTTACGGAAAAGAGACAAAGGGGCTCCTTCGTGTTCATCAATTCAATAAAGTAGAACTTGTTAATTTCGTTATGCCTGAAGATTCATACGATGCCCTCGAGAGACTGCTCAAAGAAGCATTAGAGGTTTTAAAACTATTAGACATTCCTTACAAAGTCATTCAGCTCCCTTACGATGATTTATCTTTTGCTTCAGCTAAAACATACGACATAGAAATATTTGCTCCGGGTGTGGATAGGTGGCTCGAAGTTTCTTCCGTAAGTAATTTTGAAGACTTCCAGGCAAAAAGAGCAAACATAAGGGTCAAAGCAGAAGGAAAAACAAAATATGTTCATACTTTAAACGGTTCGGGTGTAGCCACTCCTAGACTCATGATATCGCTACTGGAAAATTACCAGACAAAAGAAGGAGAAATAAAAATCCCCGATGTACTCGTCCCATACACGGATTTCGAGACGATTGATTTAAATATTAAGTAGTCAACATTAAAAATTTATGTTTTAGTAAAAAGGGGGAGCTGTATATGTTAAAATTGAAACAGCAACACTTTACACAATTATTCATTTATTCGCTTATATTAGTTTTTTTTATTAATTCCTGCGGGGTTACTGGGCCAAGGTGGAAATATAAAGTAAGCGACCCTTATCATGAAAACACTTATCATCATGAATACGTATACAGAAGTTATCCGCTAAACATTAAATTAAATGCGGATGATTTTGCATTTAATACACACGTTAATCTGCAAATAACTACTTCATGTGACAGCATTAAAATATATCCTGCATCCGTATATATAAGATCACCGTATTTTGTTGACAACACACATCTCCCGAATAAAATAGAAGCCGGATGTTTTCCCGGTGATTCTTTATACACTCCTGATAACAAGCTTAAAAAAATAAATAAAGATGAAATTTCAGGTCCTTATTTCTTACATAAAGAAGACAAATTATTTGTTAATCTTAAATTCGAAAGTTTCGCCAAACATGTTAAGCGCGTCCCTACCGCCCCATTTTCAGAAAAAAGTGATTTTATTTTACATTATGATATCTTCAACAATAAAAATCCGCTGACTTTTAATTTCACACCGTCTGCTGATACTACTAAAGAACAATAAACAGAGTCTCTCGGGTCATGAGTCGCGTGTCTTGAGTCTTGAATCAAAAAATAGTAGGATTTAGGATTTTGGATTTAGTAAAAAAAACATTCGTGCTGTTTGTGTAATTTGTTGTTACGAATTTCGTTAGAATGTTAGGAGGTCAGTAAGTTGGGAGGTTAAAAAATAAAAAAATTTTAGTGTATTTTGTGTGTTTCGTGGTTAAAAATCCTGAAAATCTGCGTTTATCTGCGTGCCAAAATCCCAGCTCAATCCAAACACTTATTTTTAAATACGTAAAAAACCGTATTGACAAAATAATATTTTCTACTTATGCTAATCTTAGAATAAGAACTAAGGAGGTATTATGAATATGAAATTAAAGTTTGTGAATCCAGGCCTTCTCTCCGAAATAGAAAAGGGGGAAGGCTAAAATTTTTATGGGATTCCTTCAGAGAAGAATTTAGTTTACTAACCGGCGTTGAGAAGTGCATTGAAAATCAAGGAGGTAAAATGCGCAAAATATGTGTATTATTTGTTTTAACTGTTTTTGTTTTTTTAGCAAATATTGGTTTCGCACAAGATTTTATTGATGTGACGGCACAATCCGGAATACCGGCTGGTACTGGTCAAGGATTTTGTTGGGGTGATTATAACAATGATAGTCTGATAGATCTCTACCATAGTACATTAAATATGTTGTATATTAACACGGGAGTAGATGATGCATTTGCACTTGTTTCTACATCCCCGGCGGCTACTACGGGAATCGGTTCATTGATGGCAGACTTCACAGGGGATGGTTTATTAGACCTGCTAACTACGCAAGGTAGTGCTTTAGCCTTGATAGTAAACACGGGGGATACGTTATCGTTTATAGATACTACGGCTGGTGTAGGGTTGGATTCGATTACCATACCCAGCGGTGGTATTTGCGTACCGGCGGCAGCAGATTTTGACCTGGATGGCAATTTGGAGATAGCTATTGTAGGTTCATATGGTGACGCTACTCCAAGTCCTTTAAGCCTGGCGAAGTTCAATATTGGAACGGGTAAATACGAGAATGTAGCAGCTGAAGTGCTTGACGATACTACTCATAAATTTGAGGCGTGGAATCCGACGTGGGTAGATATTGACAATGATGGGTATATAGATTTATTTCTGCCATCGATTAGGGTTAGTTTCCCGACAAACAGGTCCGGCTTATATTTTAACTACAATGGTGAAGGATTAGATTGGAGTGAGATCAATATTGATGGTTTAGACACAGATGTTTCGGCAATTGCATCTGTTTGGGGAGACATTGATAATGACGGAGATATGGATCTGATTGCACAGGCATTTGACGCTCCCGCTCCTTTTTATTTATTATTGAATAATGGAGATGGTACCTTTACCGATGTTGCAGCCGGCTCAGGTATAGCGGCGAATAATCAGATGAGAGGATTATCTTTGGGAGATTATGACAATGATGGAGATCAAGACTTATTGATAGGTGGAAATGGCATGGATTTGACGATATACCAGAATCAGTTAATAGGAGGGAGTTTTACCTTTACCGATGTTACATCGAGCACAGTAGGTACCGGAATGGGGGGGCATCGATCTGCGTTATTTGTTGACTATAATTCAGATGGTTTACTTGATGTATTTACCAGTTACACATCGAATGTTAAGTTACTGAAAAATGATTTATCAAATTCAAATAACTGGATAGGATTTAGATTATCGATGACAGAGGGTAATAACAAGTCAGCAATAGGTGCACGGGTTCGAGTAGCAGCAGGTGATTTGAGCATAATACGAGACATACAGGCAGGCGGATACGGAGGATTGACAGGTGGAAATTTAGTAGCACACTTCGGACTTGGTTTTGCTTCAGAGGCTGATAGTGTTATTATCAACTGGCCAGATGGCTCTTCCAAGAAAATTTTGGGTTTAGCCGCTAATCAATATTATGATGTGGACAATTCAGAGGGAGGTGTAGAAGAAACACAAGATTTGCCAGAAGCATTTACTCTAACGCAAAACTATCTAAATCCGCTCACCCCAAAAACAACAGTAAGTTATGAGATAGCACGCGAAAGCCATGTAAGAATTGGGGTCTATGACTTGCTTGGTAGAGAAGTCGTATCGTTGGTTAACGGGGTTAAGAAACCGGGAATACATACTGTAGAATTGAATGCAGCAAACCTGAGCAGCGGTGTTTACTTCTGTCGTATAAAAACTGATGACTTTAAAGCTTCGCAGAAGTTTCTATTGACGAAGTAAACAAATTCTGCGGTATATAAGCCTGAACAAAGGCTAAGATTAACTCTGGAGTTGAAGTTTTAAATGCTTTGGCTCCAGAGTTTTTTATTTTCAACATACCTTGTGAACTATAGTTTAGGGTTACAACTTGAACTTTGTTCGTGTGTTAGTGGGTTGGTGTGTTGGTGTGTAAAAAAAAACAGACTAACGGACTAACTGACCATCAGACCAACAGTTTAAAATCCTTGAGCTCTTTGTGGACTTTGTGGTTCAATATTCTTTTGGGGATGGGTGGGGTTTTAAACAAAATAAATATAATTTTGTTGTTTTCTCTGTGCTCTCTGTGCGTTTCTTTTCTCTGTGTACTCTGTGGTTAAATTATTACTGTTTATCTTCTGAATTCTTCCTGAAGCGTAATATACTCTTCGTATTTTTCGAACTTCTGAGGAGATTTTATCACAAGATTACCATCGAGACTGGCAATATTATATTCCTTCAATTCTTTCAGATATTCTTTTATTTTATCTAAAGGCACTCCCGTAACTTCAGCTATTTCTTTTCCATCCGCATCTAAACCTGTATCCATATCACCCTCTTCATTCTTACTCAATCGATCTTTAACAAACAAAAGGAATCGAATTTTTTCATTAGGAACCGAAAAATACTTCAACATATTGTTTGTTTTTCTCAAACGCGTAGTCAGAGTCTCAATAATATATTTTATAAAAGGATTCTTATTAACCGAACTTAAAAACGCATTTCTATCCACAATAATAAGTTTTGCATCAGTTTCAGCAATTGCAGAAGCAGAACGAGGTCTCTTATCTAAGAGAGCCATTTCGCCAAAAAATTCACCTTCGCCGATAACGGCCAGTGTTTTTTTCGTGCCTTCCAGGTCTTTCATAATTCTAATCTTACCGGACCTGATAAGGTACATCTCATCTCCCGTGGCTCCTTCTTTGAATAGGACTTCCCCACTCCTTAAATGCTTCTCATAACCAATACTTTCATTCACCTTTTCCATACATCCTCCTTATGATTTTCTTTCTATATATTCACCAGTTCTCGTATCTATAACAATTTCTTCTCCCTCTTTAAGAAACAAGGGAACCTTAACTTTTAGACCGGTCTCGAGTACAGCTGGTTTGGAACCTCCCTGAGCCGTATTACCTCTTACTCCTGGTTCGGTTGAAGTTATCTTGAGATTGACAAAGTTGGGAATAGTAATACCTAGTATTTTACCCTCTGAAATTCTTAACCCGCATCTCATATTTTCTTTCAAGTACAAACTGGACTCTCCCAGAATTTTTTCACCAATAGGATACTGTTCATAAGTCTCAAGATCCATGAAATGAAACTCACCTTTATCTTTGTATAAAAACTGGACTTCTTTTTCTTCAAGGGTAACTATATCAAAATTGTCACCTTTTTTAAAATTTTTGCTAATTGTTGCACCGTTTTCCAAATCTTTCATTTTTGTCCTTACGAAAGCCTGCCCTTTTCCCGGCTTAACATGAAGAAACTCGATTATTTCGTATATGGAACCTTCATATCTTAAAATTGTACCTTTATTTATATCGGATATAGTAGCCATATTTATAGAACCATTAATTCTCTTTTAGAATTGGTTAATAAAGTAGGGTTACTGCCCTCCAAAGCAATTGTATCTTCTATTCTGACCCCCTGATAACCCGGTATATATATCCCAGGCTCTATAGTAAAAACCATCCCCTTTTTTAAAGAATGTTTGTCTTTTTTAGAAATACTGGGCTTCTCATGTACTCCCAATCCTACTCCATGACCCAAAGAGTGAGAAAAATAATCTCCAAAACCGCTCTTGGATATAAAATCTCTTGCTATTTTATCCAGATCCCTGGTTCGCATATTTTCCTTCACAGATTCGATAGCAAGCTTCTGTGCGTTATATACTGTCTCATAAATCTCCTTATCTTTCTTTGTAGGCGTGCCTAAAAAAGCTGTTCTGGTAATATCAGAGTTATACCACTCATAAGTGGTACCAAAATCAATTGTAATAAACTCACCCTTCTTAATCTTTTTATTCGATGCCACCCCATGTGGTATTGAAGAACGATAACCTGACGCAACGATAGTTTCAAATGCGAGCTTCTCTCCACCGGCTTTTTTCATTCTATACTCAAGTTCAATGGCAATATCCGTTTCTGTTACCCCTTCTTTTATATAAGAGATGGCTTCCTCAAAAGATTTATCCAATATACCGCATGCCTTTTTTATTTTACCAATTTCCTCTTTAGTTTTCGTTATTCTTAAATCCTCTACAAAAGAATCAAAACTTTTAAATTTGAGCCAATCAAACTTTTTTCTTAACTCCCAATAAAGACCATAGCTTATGTCTGTGGCTTCAAATCCTATCCTGCTCTTTCTTTTTGCTATACGGTGCGACGAAAGTTCTTCTATGTAAGCCTTTCTTGTAACACAGACATCAGAGTTCTTAACTTTGTCAACTATCTCACCCTGAAACCTGTAATCGGTTATTAATAGAGCTTTCCTGGGAGCTATAAACAGAAGACCGGAATCACCTGTAAAGCCCGTTAAATAAAAAATGTTTTCTTTAGAGGTTACAAGAAAACAATCGATGTTTTTTTCTTTAAATTGGTTTTGTAATTTTGTTATTCTATCATTCACTTGAAGCCCCACCTAAGCCGTCAATCCATTCGCGAAAACTATCGTCAACCTCTTCATCCCCACCCTTTTCCTTATTCTTTTTATCTTCTACTATATCCCCCTTATCTTCTTCCATTTCTATCGGAGCTTTTTTATCAAACTCCGAAAACAAACTTCCTCCTTCCGCCTGCACTTCTTCATTTTCCAAATCTAAAATGTCGCCTTTTTCAGACCTTTTAATTCGTTCAATTTTTTCCTTTATCTCTTCGCTCTTGTTGATTTCATAAAGTTTCTCATAAACCTTTAAAGCTTTTTCTTTAAATCCGTGGCTTTCGTAAACACCTCCAAGTTCTTTAAGACTTTTCTCATCCTCTTTTAAAGCAATCTCTTCTTCTTTTTCTGCTTCGGAGGTCTCGTCTCCAAACTCCTCTAACCCTTCTTCAGCAAATTCTATATCCTCTTTTTCTTCTTCTTTCTCCTCTTCCTCCTCTTCTTCGAATTCAAAAGACTCCTTTTCTTCTAAGAATTCTACCTCGGCTGCTTCTTCTTCACTTTCCGGCGATTCTTCGATAGATTCCTCTATTTCTTTTTCTTCGTCTACTTCTTTACCAAAAAAATCACCAATTTCTATTCCTTTCTTTTCTTCCTCTTCCCAGCCACCGCTTTCATCTTCCGTTCCCTCCTCCCATTTTTCTTCCTTATCCTCGTCTCCACCTGATTCTACACCCATAACCTCTTCTTCTTCTTCTTCTTCTTCTTCTTCCTCTTCCTCTTCCTCTTCCTCTTCTTCTTCCTCTTCTTCTTCAACCAATTCTTCCCCCTCTTCCTCTTCTGCCCCTTTCTCATCTGCATCTAATTCTACCTCTTCTGTCTCCTTTAATTCTTCCGCTTCTTCCCAATCTTCATCTTTTACTTCCTTTTCCTCTTCCCAACCTTGACCTTCGATTATTTCTTCTTCCCAATCCTCATCTTTAACTTCTTCCTCCTCTAATTCCTCCCAACCCTCATCTTCTACCGATACTTGTTCTTTTTTCTCGGTATCTACTTCTCCAATACCAAAAAAATCTTCTTCTGAAAAATCTTCTTCATCCACCTCTTCTTCCTCTTCTTCTCGTTCCTCTTCATTCTCTTCTTTCGTTTCGAATTCTTCACTTGAAATACTTTGAATATCGATCTCTTCATCTGCTTCTTTATCTTCTTCTTTTTCTCCTGCTTCAAAAAACTCGTCCTCTTCTATTTCATCCTCTCCTTCTAAACCGGACTCAACTTCAGAAATTTCTTCTTCTCCAAAGGACTCTTCCTCTTCTTTACTGAGTTCCTCTTCAAAAAAAGAAGATAAGCTTCCAACACTATCTTCAGACTTCTCTTCCTCTATTTCCCTTAATAATTTTTTCGCTTCTCTATCTAAAGGATCAAGTTCAAGTTGTTTCTTGAGTGTTTTCTTTGCGTTTTCCTTATCCCCTGATTTTACGTAAAGTTTACTAAGCTCCTGTAAGGCTATAATACTCTGCTTGTCAAGACTTGTAGCTTTTTCCAGGTTCCGTACCGCTTTATCCATCTCTCCCTTTTTATTGTAACATCTACCGAGAACCAAAAAACCAGTCGCATATTCCGGATGTTTCTTTACACCCTCTTCTGCGACTTTTATCGCCTCTTCTATTTTCCCCTCTCTTCTTAAAAGATCAGCATATTGGGCAAAAAGCAGCGAATTTGGATCCCTTTCCATTCTTTCTTTTATTCTTTTTAAATCATTATTCATTGTAATCCCCTCTTTAATACTTAATATAAAATATAAAAAGAATATCATTTTTGTCAATGGTTATAATAGCTCCAACAATAATATTTTTTCAATACGTCAAAAAGAAAAAAATACAGCTAAAAATAGCGTATCGACAATTTAGCAATTTATATATTTATTAGGTAAAAGACTAAAAAAAGGAAGTTAAGATAATGCAGGTTTAATTATTTTTATTATTTTGATAAGCACAAAGCAGATCGGAAAATTTTTCATTTGTAACATTAAAAATTACCAAACTATCCCCTTCCCAAAAAATATTTACCCACCTTATCTTTCTCCGTGAACCACTAAGAACAACCGGGACTTTCAATTTTCTAAAACCATCAATAAAATCAGAAGCATAACTTTCAATCGAGCCATCATCGTAGAGAACATCAAAGCTAATCTCAAGCTCTTCACGAGAAACCAAATCAATTTCAAGGACCCCATCATTCTCCACAACCCCACTAACACTAACTAACGGCTCGCTAATTTTTTCTGTTTCAATAAAAATCTCTTCTTCCTGCTCTGCAGGAAAAATAAAACTCAACGTCGCCGTCCCATTTGATTTTACTCCCATTAACATTAAAACAATAAAAATATACATAATCTGTAACCTCATATTTACAAATACAAAAACCGTTCCAAAATGCTAAATATTTGATTTATAAAGCCTTAACACAAAGAGACTGTTGCTTTTTATTGTCTTTGTAAAATTTTAATTACACATTTTATGCAAAAAGGGCAGGAAAAGTAAGAGAAAAAACAAAAAATTGATTGCAGCGTTAGATATTCTCCCGTTACAGATCTCACCAAAAAGGCGACAGCCTAAAGGCAATAAGATACTGATTTTAAATATCTTATATTCCATAGGGCTTTTCTCATCTCGAGAAAAATTCAGCACGAGACTCACGGCATAATTTATTGCGTAAATAAAATTTTACATATAAAGCAACAAATGGTTTACGATTCTAAAGGATTTCTTCTCTGTGGTTTTTTGTGCTCCTGCGTAAGAACATTCTTTAGGATTTCGGGCAGATAAAGAGCGCAATTTTTTTCTTGATTCGCTGCCCGTTCTGTGGTGAGATTTCTGCATAATAACCATCTCCGTGATATCAATTTAGAAGCCGGTAAAGTTGCACGGCGTACCCTTGCGTATTGCTTTTTCCGCTATATATTTTAGGTATGCCAATAGTAACATTCACAACGGATTTCGGTATTGAAGATCCCTATGTGGCAATGGTAAAAGGGGCTATACTAAGAATAAATCCCGATATAACCTGCATAGATATTGCTAACCAGCTCAAGGTCGGCGATTTATCAACTGCTTCTTTTATCATAGAGAATTCATATCAATATTTCCCTACCGGTAGTGTACATCTTGTAGTCGTAGACCCAACAGTCGGAAGTGGTAGAAGGGCTATTTTTTCCATTAAAAAAGAACATTTCTTTGTGGGGCCTGATAACGGAGTTCTGACCCCAATTCTCTCTGAAACCTTTGAAATCAAAAAAGAAATCGGCAAAAAATCAAACACTTTTGACGGAAGGGATGTATTTGCCGAAGTCGCCGCCAGGCTCGCCTCGGGAGAAAAAGCAGAAAATCTGGGAAACCGAATAACAGATCCAGTTAGGATAAAAGAACCTTTTCCTCTATTAAAAAACAATAAAACAATCGGTGAAATTATTTATATAGATAAATTTGGCAATCTGATTTCAAACATTAAAGAAGAGCAAGTTCCCCAAGGCGACGTTGAAATTGTAATAAAAGATATTAAAATACGAAATCTATCAAGAAAATACTCAGAAGGCAGTAAGGATAGGCCCATCGCACTTATAAATAGTGGGTTTAAAACTCTGGAAGTATGCTTGAACAGAGGAAATGCCGCCTCTTTTTTAAACTCTCAAGTAGGAGAGAAAATTATTTTGAGGGGGAAGAATGAGTGATATTTTTGATGAAATAAAAAAATTCGAGAGAGATATGGAGTTACTACTCAACGACTTCATGAATCCCTCCAGAGGCATACCTTTTAAAGGTGGATGGAAACCTCTTATAAATATTTTCGAGAAAGAAAACTCCCTCGTCATACTTATAGAAGCCGCAGGCGTTAAACCGGAGAATATAAAAATAACAATTGAACGTAATATCCTTACCATTTCCGGAAAAAGAGAGGACCCTTTCTCTGAAGAGCAGAGAAGTTTCTACTCGATGGAAATAGCTTTTGGGACTTTCGAAAGAAGAGTTAACCTGCCCTATCCTACAGACCCGGAAAAAGCTATTGTAAAAAAAGAAGACGGTTTTATTCAGATAACTTTGCCAAAAGTCAAAGAAGAAGAAGAAAGAATAATAGATATCGAATAAGGAGAGAATATGCAAGAAAACGAAAAAGCAGCCTTAGAAGACCTTGACTATCAAGTTCCTCCAATATTGCCTATACTGCCTCTCAGGAAAATAGTTTTATTTCCTGCAATGGTTCTACCTATTGCAGTGGAAAAAGAACACCATATAAAGTTGATAGAAGATGCTCTAAACAAAGATAAACTTATGGGGGTATTCTTAAGCAAAGTTCCTGAAGATCCCGCACCGGGAGAAATCGAAGAATACGGGACAATGGGTTCTATCATAAGAATGATAAAAGTCCCTGACGGAAGTATAAGAGTTCTTGCTCAAGGGTTAAATAGAATAAGAATTCAAAGTATAGTTCAGGAAAAACCCTATATTTCGGCAAGAGTCGAAAAGGTAGAAGATGCACCTATAATCGAAAAAGAGATAGAGCCGGTTAAAAATAAACTTCTTAACATCTTTAAGGAATTTGTTGACTATTCTCCCTATCTTCCTGATGAAATAACGACAGTTGCTCTCAATATAGACAATACTTCAAATCTCGCCGACTTCATAAGCGGAAACCTCAAAATAGATTTAAGAGAACGACAGGAATTACTCCAGACGCGAGATGTAAAAGACCGCTATGAAAAACTCATAAAAATACTATCTGATGAACTTGCCCGGGCAAAGGTACAGGGAGAAATATCTGGTAAGGTACAAAAGGAGCTGACCGATATTCAAAGAAAAGCCATACTTAGGGAGCAGCTAAAAGAAATAAAAAAGGAGTTGGGTGAAGAGGACGCCGTAGCTATACAAATTAAAGAATATAAAGAACGTATAAAAAAAGCGAAAATGAGCGAAGAAGCGGAAGAAACCGCAAGAACCGAACTCGAAAGAATAGAAATGATTCCCCCTCATTCTCCCGAGTACAACGTCATAAGAAATTACCTCGACTGGTTGTGTGATCTGCCCTGGCAGAAGCAAACCAAAGATAATTTGGATATAAAAAAGGCGGAAAAAATACTCAATGAAGATCATCACGATCTGGAAGATGTAAAAGAGAGAATATTAGAATTCCTTTCAGTAAGGAAACTTAAAAAAGACGCTAAAGGATCTATAATATGTCTTGTAGGTCCGCCAGGGGTAGGAAAAACCTCCGTGGGACAATCAATCGCAAGAGCTCTCGGCAGAAAATTTACCCGACTATCTCTTGGAGGTGTTCACGACGAAGCCGAAATCAGAGGTCACAGGAGGACATATATAGGAGCACTCCCGGGACGTATAATCCAACATTTGAAAAGGCTAAAAACAAAAAATCCTATTTTCATGTTGGACGAAGTAGATAAAATCGGAAAAGATTTCAGAGGAGATCCCGCCTCAGCTCTTCTTGAAGTACTCGATCCCGAGCAAAATAACACTTTCAGGGATAACTTCCTCGAAGTAGCTTTTGATCTTTCCTCTATTATGTTCATAACTACGGCGAATATAACCGATACAATACCGGACCCGCTTTTAGACAGGATGGAAGTAATCAGAATGCCTGGTTATACGGCTCCGGATAAATTTAAGATTGCAAATAAATATCTTGTTCCAAGAAGAATAAAGGAAAACGGTTTAACTAAAAAACAAATAGAATTTACTGACGGAGCTGTAAGAAAAATAATAAATAACTACACTAGAGAAGCTGGGGTTCGAAATCTTGAAAGAGAAATCGGAAAAGTCTGTAGGAAAATAGCAAAAAAGGTTGCAAAGGAAGAAGGAAAAAAATTCAAAATTGACGAAAAATCGCTTGAGAATTATCTCGGTTCCATTAGATTCCGTGGTGAAGAAAAAGAAAAAGAGCCTTCTATAGGTGTCGCAACCGGCCTTGCCTGGACGCCTGCGGGAGGAACAATACATTTCGTAGAAGCAACAATAATGGAAGGGAAAGGAGAACTAATATTAACCGGGCAGTTAGGAGAAGTTTTAAAGGAGTCTGCGAGAGCTGCACTTTCCTACATTAAATCCAATGCTCGAATATTCAATATTGAACCAAGTAAATTCTTGAATAAAGATATTCACATACACATACCTGAAGGAGCAATACCAAAAGACGGGCCTTCGGCGGGAATCACACTATCTGTGGCGCTTATATCCATATTTGCTGAAAAACCAGTGTCATCTGACTACGGAATGACAGGAGAAATAACACTCAGAGGTAAAATACTGCCCATAGGCGGAGTAAAGGAAAAAGTTCTGGCGGCCAAAACGGCTGGTCTAAAGAAAGTAGTACTACCCCAGGATAACGAAAAAGACCTTGCAGACATCCCGGAAGAGTACAAGAAAGGGCTCAATTTCCATTTTATAAATCGAATCGAGGAAGCCGTGAAGCTTGCCATACCTGGCTTAAAACTGAAAGAAAAAGAATAATGCTTTATCATATAATAATTCTCGCCGGCGGCATCGGCAAGAGGATGAAATCAGAAAAAATCAAGGTTCTCCACGACTTAATGGGTAAACCTATGATAACGTGGGTTGTTGATCTGGCAAAAAGTATTTCTCCGGAATCTATAATCCTTGTTTACGGTAAAAAGGGAAAAAAACTAAAAGATAAATTCCCAGGTATACAATATGCTTTCCAGAAAGAACCGAATGGAACAGGAGAGGCAGTTAGGATTGCACTTCACGAAATTAAAGATAAAGAAGGAAATGTAATTATTCTTTCAGGAGACACACCTCTTCTGAGCAAAAAATCTTTAGAAAAATTAATAAATTATCATGAAAAGAACACACTAAACGTAACGGTTATGACTTTCTGTCCAGAGGATCCTACAGGTTACGGTCGAATAATAAGAAAAGAAGATGAAATAATTGGAATCGTGGAAGAAAAAGATGCAAGCCCTTCACAGAAGAAGATAAATGAAGTAAACGGCGGTGTTTACTTATTTTCCATAAAACATCTACGGGACTCCCTAAAAAAGATAACTCCAGAAAATGCGCAGGGCGAATATTATCTTACCGATGCAATTGCTATTATAAGAAACGCCGGAGGCAAAATTGGGGGGTTGAAAACGAAAAAGCCAATGGAACTAAAAGGAGTGAATACCAGAAAAGATCTCTCCGAATTAAATAATTTCTTAAGGGAAGAAAAAATTCCCAAAAGGACAACAATAAAGAGTGGCAAGTAAAAAGAGGCCTTCAAATAAAAAGAGATTTCCTTCTCTAACTGTAATTTTGATATTATCTGTAGGGCTGTATATTTTTTCCTTCAGCTACAAAATAACCAATCCGGTGCAATACAAAAACATAAAAATAGAAGTACTGAACGGATGCGGAGTTCAAGACCTTGCCCGGGTAACAACCGATTATCTTAGAAAAAAGGGGTTTGATGTTATAAACTACGCAAATGCCGCAGAAGAACAAAAAAGAACAGTAATAATAGATCGCCTGTCGCCTGAAAAAAAATGGGCGAAAATCGTAGCTGACGCCCTGGAAGTTAATTTAACTTCCGCAATAGTAGATTCCAGCCTCTGTGTTCATGTACTGGTACTTCTGGGAAAAGATTATGACGAAGTTATGCCGAAAAGAATATTAATAGAGAGGAGGCTAATTGAAACCCTGCAATAATTTGATTGAGACGGTTATTGAACAAATAAAAGAAAAGAAATGTCATAATATCGTTAAACTAGACGTAGGAGAAGCAACCGATTTAACCGAATCATTTATAATCTGCACTTCGAACTCTGACATTCAATCAAGAGCTGTCGTTGACGCCATTTCCGAAGAACTTAAAAAGAAAGATAAATATGTCCATAGCATAGAAGGATACGAAATGGCTAAGTGGATTTTAATGGATTATATTGATTTTGTTATACATGTCTTTCAAGTAGATCAGCGCTCGTATTATAATCTCGAGCGCTTATGGGGAGACGTAAAAAGAGAGGACTTTGAAGATGAGGACTAAAATTAGAGAAATAGTAAAGGGAATAATCAAAGAACTATTCGACGAAGAAGTCGAATTCGATATTCAACATCCTCCGGACGAAAAAATGGGCGACTACAGTGTAAATGCGCCTTTTCTCCTGGCGAATAAATTAAAGAAAAGCCCAAATGACATAGCAAAAACAATACTGGATGAAATAGATTCAGAAATAATCGAATCCGCATCACAAATTAAAGGTTTTATAAATTTCAGAATAAAAAAGGAGTCATGGCTCGAAGAATTAACCAAATCAATTACACCTGACTATGGCAATGGGAATTTGGGAGAGGGTAAAAAGGTATTAATCGAATTTGTTTCAGCTAATCCTACAGGACCGCTAACTGTCGCCCACGCCCGAAGCGCAGCTTACGGAGATTCCCTAGCCCGAGTTCTGGAATCTCAGAGTTACAATGTTGACCGGGAATATTATATTAACGACAGCGGTAACCAGATTAAGAATCTTGGAGATTCCGTACGATTAAAGATCGAAGAATTAAAAGGCAAAGAAATACAATATCCTCCAAATACATACCAGGGCGAGTATATAGAACAAATAGCAAGAGAAGTTATGGATAAAAACATCGAGGACTACGGAGAATTTGCCGGAGACAGGATTTTAAAAACAATCAATGAAACACTTAAAAGACTGCGTATCGATTTCGACGAATGGGTAAGAGAGTCAAAAATAATTAAAGAGGGTAAGGTTGAAGCAATAATCACTGACCTACAAAAACTAAAACCCAATCCTCTCACGGAAAGAGAAGGAGCCCTGTGGTTTACCCCGGGAAACAGAGAGAGAGTATTCAGAAGGAGCGATGGAAGTTGGACTTACATAGTTCCCGATATCGCTTATCATCGATTTAAGTTCGAACGAGGCTATGATCTTCTAATAGACCTTCTCGGCCCCGACCATCAGGACCATGTGCCGGAACTCAAAAAAAGTCTCAGCCTTCTTGGATATCCGGAAGAAAAGCTTGAAGTAAAAATCATACAGTGGGTAACATTAAAAAGAGGAGAAGAAACCGTAAAAATGTCAAAAAGACAGGGGTCTTATATAACAATAGACGAGTTAGTAGACGAAGTAGGAGTGGATGCTGCGAGATTTTTCTATCTCCTAAGAAAATCTTCAGTTCCTATGGATTTCGATTTGGAACTCGCAAAAGAGGAATCAGAAAGAAATCCTGTTTATTATGTACAGTACGGGCACGCAAGGATTTCATCTTTGCTTGAACTTGCGGAAGAAAAGGGCTATTCTATAGATTCAAAAGAAAATCTTTTAAAGTTGAATAAAAAAGAAGAATGGAATTTAATAAAAAAGATACCTGAATTTACCGAAACCCTTGAAGACTCTGCGCGAATAAGAGAATCCCATCTTCTTACACACTATTTACTTGATATTTCCAAACTTTATCACAACTTTTATCAAAATATAAGAATATTAGACGGGAATAAAGATCTAATACCTCAAAGGCTTTTCCTCTCAAACGCAGTAAGAAACGTGATAAGAAAAGGCTTGAAATTACTGGGCGTCTCAGCCCCGGAACGAATGTAATGGAGAACTTGACCTCCACGATAGAAAACTTCTTAAAGGAAGTAATGGATATAAAATGTTCCAAAATGGAGCATTTTAGCCTTGTCTGGGAAGGGACTTTTAAAATACCGGAAAAGGACGCACTAAACTTTATAAAGGAAAAGTCCGACGGGTTAAATCTGGACGTAGCTTTTAAAAATAAGGAAGAAGGCATCGCTGTTGCTTTCAGACCAAAACCCGAAAATAGAGAATCAAAGAAATGGATAAATTTTTTACTCTTGGCAATCACCTTCCTGACTACACTGGCGGCGGGAGCCTTCCAACAGGGAGTTAATCCTTTTATCCCAATAACAAATCTCCTTACAGGCTTACCCTTCTCTCTCTCGATAATGATAATACTCGGAAGTCATGAACTCGGGCATTACTTCATGGCTAAAAAAAATAAAGTTGATACCACTCTACCTTATTTTATACCGGGGCCAACTTTCATAGGGACCTTCGGAGCCGTAATTAAAATGAAATCTCCCATCAGAGATAAAAATTCGCTAATAGAAATAGGAGCCTCGGGACCTATCGTCGGTTTTATTTTTTCCACAATAGCGCTTGCGATTGGCCTTTCCCTATCAACAATCGCAACCATCCAGGGAGAAGAAGGATTGATACTCGGAAATTCGCTTCTGATTAAATTTCTAACAAAACTATATTTCTCCGATTTACCTGCGGGAAAAGACGTTCTGTTTCATCCGATTGCCTTCGCAGGATGGCTTGGTTACCTTGTAACAGCGATAAACCTTCTCCCTGTTGGACAACTCGACGGCGGGCATATTCTATACGCACTGATCGGAGAAAAGCATCGAATAATAGGCTATTTGATTTTCGGAACCGTAATTTTACTCATCCCACTGTGGCCGGGATGGGCAATATGGGCTATTCTTTTTTTAATCATTAGATTCAAACATCCTCCGCCACTCGACAGAGTATCTCCACTCTCCAGAAGAAATAAAATAATCGGCATAATTTCCCTTGCCATATTTATATTGACCTTTATACCGGTACCGTTTCAAATAGGATGAGCAAACAAGAAAAAAAAACTGAGATATTCCTATTCCCCACAGATACGGTTCCGGGTATTGGGTGCTTTCTATCTCGTGTTTGCGTAGCAAAATTACGCACAATAAAAAAACGCCCCCCAGACAAACCTTTTCCCCTGCTTCTTTCCGATGAAAAAGAAATTAGAAATTGGGTTGAAGAAGTTCCACCCATCTACGAAAAACTAAAAAAATATCTACCAGGAGGAATAACTCTCATCTTTAAAGGAAAAAAGAGCCTCCCGGAAGGAGTCCTGTCAAACGAAGGTAAAGTCGGCATCAGAATTCCGAACCACAAGGAATTAAGAGATTTCATCAGAAAAAACAAGATGCCTCTAATATCCACAAGCGCCAATATTTCGGGCGAACACACACCAAAAGATTTAAATGAGGTCGCTCTTTCTGCAGATAAAATAATAAACGGCAAGGTCGGTTCAGGAAACCCATCTACCGTACTAGATATATCAAATAATTCTTTAATCCTTAAACGAAAAGGCGCAATATCTATAATGGAAATCGAAAACACGACCGGGCAAGAAGTAAAGCTCGGAAAAAATATCGATTTCAACGTATTGTTTGTCTGCACGGCAAACTTGTGCAGAAGCCCAATGGCAGAAATACATCTTAAACATTTGACCGAAGATTTAAATAGAGTAAACATCCGTTCTGCAGGCACCCACGCAATGCCGATTATAGATATATACGAACATTCAAAAAGTGTTCTCGAGGAAAACAACCTTAATTCAAAACATATTTCGAGGTTATTGACTAAACCGCTTATAGAATGGGCTGATTTAATCCTCGTAATGGAAAACATCCATAAGAAATACATAACATTTCTTTCGCCTGAAAACAAAGACAAAATTGCATTCTTTGGTACCTTCAAGTCCAACAAAAAAGAACACACAATTACCGATCCCGCAGGTAAAGATTTAGAAGCTTGCAGAAAAACTTTTGAATTAATAAAAGAAGCCAATAAACGCGTAGAAAAATATCTTAAAAATAAATTTTGATATAAGACAAAAATATAAGGGGCAAGCTCTCACTTACCCCTTATATTTAACTCACTTAAACTACGATAAAAATCACTTACTACTGATTCTTATCGCATTCTTCCCATTTCTTCGACCAACTAGCAGATGTCTTTACGTCCCCTAATTTATAATACGCATGAGCAATTAGCGAATACGAGTCACAATTGTTTACTCCTTTTTCTATCGCTTCTTTCATAACTGCAATAACAGCTTTATAATCTCCCTTTTTCTGATATGTCTGACCCATTAGATTGTAAGTACTTATTAATACCTTAGGTTCTACATTCGGAAGACCCAAAATTTCCTTTCCATAGCTTATTGCTTTATCGTATTCCTTGGCTTCGTAATGCGCCAGCATAAGATTATAAAGAATTGTCGGGTTTTTACCTGTGATCGACAGAGCCTTCTCCAGCGCTTTCATAGCCTCCGCATATGCCTTTTCCAGCAAATGAGCCTGCCCAATCAACTCGTAAACTTTGACCTGTGTTGAATCTATTTTCAGAATCTCATTAAAGTTTTTAAGGGCTTCGTCCGTATTCTTTTGCGTGAGATAAAAATGCCCCAGTGTCATGTAAGCCTCGATATTTTTTGTGTTTATTTCGATTGCTTTTGCGAGGAATTTCACGGCTTCGTCTATTTTACCCGAGTTAAACATCATACTAGCCAGCAAGTTGTAACTCTGGGATACTTGCGCGGGATCATCCACTTCAAGAGATTTCTTGGCTAACTCTACCCCTTTTGCAGAATTATCTTTAGAATATTCAACCGCGCCATTATAATATATCTGCCATTTTAGATATTTCGTGTTTAACAAACCCTCATAAGACTGAATCTTACCTTCAGCGCCTTTTTTGTCCATCTCTATGGCTTTTTCAAGATAATCTACAGCTGTCTTATATTCTTTCTTCATATAATAAGACACAGATAATGATACTATAGGACCGTAACTGCCAGGATATTTTTCCTCGGCTTCTTTAAACTGCTCAATAGCCCTATCATATCTGCCCTGCTGCAAGTGAATATTACCGCCTGTTTCTTCGGCAGATTTACAACCATTAAAAACAACTCCCAAAAGAATAACTAAAGACGCAAAAAACAAAAACTTTTTCATATTGCCCCCTTTTATGGTTCTTGATATGTTTTTACGTGTTATTTATATATTTTTTATGCGATATGTCAACCCTCATTCCCGTAATTTGCCACGAAGACACTAAGCCCCATCCCAATAATGGGACGCAGGTAAACGCAGATTTACCGGATTTTTTTAGTGTGTTTTTTAAAATTCAAATTCACAAGGCGGTGTGGTTTCGTGCTTTTAGTGTATTTCGTGGTTAATAAGTTGTTTTTCTTTGTGCCTCCGTGTCTTAGTGGCTAGTAAAATAAAAACCTCTTCCCCTGCCAAAAGCAAGAGAAGAGGCCGGAAACAAGGAGGTATTAAGAACAAATTTACTTAACATATAATTTAGCAGGGGAGGATAGGGGGGTATTTATAAAGATTACTAAAAACTATTTTAAGAAAATTCCTCCCCTGCATAAAAAAAAGAAAGGGAATCTTTAAGGAAGGTTATTTCTAAATTTTTAATTTTAAAAGAACAAAAACCTGAAAAATTTACATTTAAAAGGACTACCATATTTATATGCAAATATCGTTCCAAAATTTAAGTTGTTCATAAACAAAAACTTAGATTTGGGGATTTTTGCATTTTGCGTACCTAATTCGCAATAATGTAAAAATAAGATTACTTTTACATAATAAACCACGAAACATACTAAATACACGAAATTTTTATTGTTTTTTTTAAGCCACACCTCACCCCACCATAGAGGAACAACGAATTACACGAATATCACGAATATAAAAAAATAAAAATTAATTTATTTGTGTAATTTGTGTTATTTGTTGTTAAAAAATGGGTGGTGTGGGTCTTTGTTTTACTCGAAACTCGAAACTACAGATCATACAAACATGCAGTTTTATAACTCTTCTGCAGTGGAGAACTAATACTTCAACTATATGTAATTACTGGAGAATTTTGTCTACTTTACTTCCTTTAAATCGGGAATTAAGCCTTCCTTTCTAAGCTGCTGATAGAACGGATGACAATTTGAACAAACTTCCACATGTAAATTCTCTTTTGTGGACCTGGTCTTTATCACATTACCACAGGTACAATTAATCGTGACTTCTTTATATCCAGGATGAATATCTTTTTTCATTTTTCCCCCTTATACTGTCATGAGACGCAGAAACTCAGCATTGTTTTCTGAGCGTTTCATTCTTGATATTAAAAATTCAACAGCCTCGGAGTTGTCTTCCATATCACTCAATATCTTACGCAAAACCCATATCCTGTTCAAAACATCAGATGGCTGAAGAAGTTCCTCTTTTCTGGTACCGGAAGCCAGAATATCGATTGCAGGAAAAATCCTTTGATTGGATAAATTCCTATCTAAAACGATTTCCTGATTACCGGTACCTTTAAACTCTTCAAATATGACTGAATCCATTCGGGAACCGGTATCAACTAGCGCAGTTGCCAGAATGGTTAAACTTCCTCCTTCTTCGATATTTCTTGCAGCTCCGAAAAATCTTTTTGGTGTTCTAAGAGCGTTTGAATCAACTCCGCCCGAAAGGGTCTTGCCGCTATGAGGTACGACTAAATTGCTAGCACGTGCAAATCTTGTAATCGAATCAAGCAAGATAACCACATCCTTCCCCATTTCAACATATCTTTTTGCTTTCTCAAGCGCCAATTTTGCAACCTGCAAATGCCTCTGCGGGGATTTATCAAAAGTCGAAGAAAGAACTTCACCATTTACCGACCTTTCCATATCAGTCACTTCTTCAGGACGCTCATCAATAAGAAGTACCATCAAATGCATATCAGGATGATTTTCGGAAATAGAATGAGCTATTTTTTTTATCAAAACAGTTTTACCCGCCTTCGGAGGAGAAACAATCAAACCTCTCTGTCCTTTCCCAATAGGCGCAATAAGATCAATAATCCTCGTAGAAATATCTTCATCACCTGCTTCTAGATTTATCTTCTTATTGGGATGAAGAGGTGTAAGATTACTAAAATTTCCTCTGTCTTTGGCTTCACTGGGATGCGCATAATTAATGCTCTCTATGGTCTCTATAGAATGGTATTTCTCGGAATTTTGAGGAGGTTTAACCGCCCCAATTATCGTGTCACCAGTTTTTATTCCAAATCTTTTTATAATTGCCGGAGCAACGTAAATATCTTCGGGGCTCTGAGTATAATCATTTTCCTTTGCTCTTAAGAAACCGAAACCTTCATTTAAAATTTCAATAACCCCACGTATTAAATCACGTCCCTCCTTACTGGCTTTTTCCTTGAGAATAAAAAATATTAAATCTTCTCTATCTAAACCGGTAAAAGAGATTCCTAATCGTCGAGCTGTATTTGCTAATCCCGTGCTATCTTTATCTTGGATTTCAGAGATATACATAAAACGTGTACCGTATAATAGTTAACTTCTCATTTTTGTCAAGGGTTATTAGTGTTTCTGTAGGTTAAATAATCTGTTTGCGGTGCTAGATCAGATTAAATATAAAATAACTCTTCTTTGTTTACTCCGGAGAAGTCAGCTCTGAACCGCAATTCTCGCAATACCATGCATCAGGTCTGTTTTTATAATTACACTTGGGACATATCGAAACCAATTCTTCATCACTCTTTTCTGCCTTTCCTTCTTTTTCAGTCTTTCCCGCGCCTTTTTCTTGCTCAGCTTCCTCATTTAACTCCTGCTCAAGGGACGAAAGCCAATCTTCTTCTTCCGCAGAACCACCTTCAGGTTCTTTTTTTGCCCTCTCTTTTTCTTTTGGCAAATCAAATAACTCTGCTCCTCGTTTAGGATTTCCTTCTCGAGTCTCCAACAAAGCCTTGTTTTCTTCTTCAGCGGAAGACGCATTAGATATAACACTTTCACTCTCTTCGACAGTTTTTTCCTCACCTGTAAACAACTCTTCCGCAATCATATCCTCTTCGGATACTTCAGGCAAAGGTTCTTGCTTCTCTTCCTCTTCTTCTTTATCTTCTTCCTGTTCCCCTTCAACCTCTTCAGGTTCCGCCTCTTCTTCTACTTCTATCCCATGTTCCCCCAAAAGCTCTTTGGTTTCTTTTTCTTCTTTTTTTATAGACTCCAAATCCTTCTCTATCTCAGACATTTTCTCTTTTATTTCTCCACTCATTGAATCATACTGTGCGTCAGAGTATTCTCCTATTGAGTGCCTTAATTCAATTTCCTCAAGCTGTTCCTGCAAAACGTCTAATTTTGATTTCAAAGGTTTTTTCTTAGTAGTTATTTCCTTTAAACTTTCCTTAAGCGACTCTTTCTTTCCAGCTAGCTGCCCGCTCAAATCTTCAAGTCTCACTTCATAGTCTCTTTTAACTTTTTGATATACAGAATCTCTGATAGAACCCCTCTTGCCTTCAATTTTACTCAGTTTTTCTTTTATATCTTCTATAGCAGCTTTAATTGCAGCAACATCTTCACTCATCGCTTCCCTCCTATTGAAGTTGACTCACAAAATTAAAATTCATACTGAACTCTTCCCAACCGTTTTTAATTTGGTACTCAGTTTCCATAATCCTTTCAAAATTATTCTCAAGGATTGCAAAGGACAACCTCCTTGCGGCCGGAAGATAATTCTTATTAAAAATATAAGGATGCATGTTCAACCTTCTATTCAAGTTCGATTCATTTAGATTTTCGCCTTCATCAATAGACGCGCGAATAGTTAAAAGGCAACGAATATCTCTATTTACGAAATAAAAAACCGGAATACTATCCGAATATTCTACTAAATACCTTAGAGCATCATTGTATTTACCATCCAATATTGAATTAGAGATTTTATATATCGTATCATCTCTGTAGAAACCAATGTTTTTCAAATCCTCTTCCTCTATACTCTTATCCTTATCTCCCTTCAATAAAATGATCCTTTCAATATGTTTTTTTATTTCACCCCTGTTACTACCACAGCGAAAACAAAGTAGATTAACAGCATCTTTACTCACTTGATATCCCGCTTTCCAAGCAAAATTTCTTATCCAAGCAGGTATATCCGAATCATAAATCGGCTTGAATTTACCTATTAAACTTCCTTCAATCTTAAACATCTTCCTTTGATCCTTGAAAATAAAAACTGCAAAATTAGGGCTTAAAGAAACAGGATTCTTAACAGAAGCTTTAATTTCCTTAAATAAAGATGCCGAAAGCATATCCACTTCATAAAATATTATCAACTTACCCCCAAATAAAGTTTTCATATGTAAACTTTTCAAGGCTTCTGAGGCATCATCCGGAAAAAAAATTTCTATATCTTTAGGTTCAAAATCTTCCCTAATGGAAGTTAATGTCTCTTCTATATCAAAATCATCCCCGGAAATTTGGAGCAAGTTATGCTTTTTTTCCTTAAAACAAGCTACTAAAGCATTAACATTTTCCTTGGTTTTCATTTTTTTAATTATAACATTATTCATTTCTAAGTCAAGTCCCTTCATTTGCAAACTAAAGAGAGATAATTCGGCGAAACCGTCGAAATTAACCACAATGACGCCAAAGGACACAAAGCTACTCTACTCCCACCTATCTAATTGTATTGATTAGCCAACCCTATCAAAAATTTAGCAACGACAAAATATTATGTTAATTTTTTGAATTTAATTGGAAATAGAAAAGGTGTATTTTGCATATACTTTCGGTATTCTCGCGAATAAGCTGCAAGTTTTTTTTCTTCAAGATATGCTCTGAAAAACAATAGAATTACATGTATTAAAGTAAGAAATATGAAAAAAAACTGGGGACTTGTCATAGAAAGGCCTATTGCCGTTACGACGTAACCAAAATACATAGGATGTCTTACATAACGATATAATCCATGTTTAACAATATTACGTACCTGTATAATAACGCTGAATGAGCGCCTTAAATTAAAAACTGCTATTGCGCTTATGACGCATCCTGCCAGCACAACAATGGATCCTGTGAACGAAAAAAAGAGTAATGTATTCATAGGAACCAGATAAAAATTAAGTTCTTTGGGGATATATGGAATTGCATTATAAGTAATCCAGAAATAAGTTGATACTGTAGGAATAAATATCTCGAGAAATCCCTTTGGTTTTTGTAAAGGTCTTTTCCTGATGATTAATAAAAAACCAACAGTAGCATTCACAAATGCTAAAATGGCAGTTACAATCGTTTGAGAAAAAAACGTAACCTGATCGATTTCTAACGATGATAATGACTTAAAAACATTTAATATATTAGTCCAATTGGGAATTATTTTACGTATATTATTATATGAAAGAAAGAAAGCAATCAATGAGAAAATATAACTCTCAATGAATATACTTATGGTACCAATTATTTCCTGTCTTTTTATTTTTTCATCATTAGTCATATTAAATTATATATATATTTAAATAACTAAAGTCAAGAAAAAATATTATTAAAATGCTGTTTGACTTCTCTACATGGACATAAAGGATTTTTTATTTGCCAATCTCTCTTGAATTGCTTAAAAGGTTTTTTTCAAATAAAAGTTTTGTAATTACCCATAATGACTTTCCCCCTATAAAAACCACTTATCCCTACTATTGACATTATTGATTTTTTTTATATAATAATTTTTAAGGTGAGATAGCTCAGTCGGTAGAGCACGGGACTGAAAATCCCGGTGTCGGTGGTTCAATTCCACCTCTCACCATTTTAGCAGAAAATGAAAAGCTTTTTAATATTTTTGTCTTTTGTCTCTGTTTTATTAAATTTTGGCTGCAAAAAAGCAAAAGAAGCAGTAATAGAGACTAAAACTGTTACAAAGGAATATACTAAAGGCGTAGCCGAAGTACCAGGTAAAGCAAGGGTTGTTACCGAATTAGCTTCTCTCAGGCAGGCTATAAATATGTACAAAGCACAAAACGAGAAGTATCCCGAAAGCCTGTCCGATTTACCTGTTAAGGTTAAAGATATAAACGAATATGAGTATGACTCCGGGAAGGGTAAAGTAAAAAGCAAACATTACCCGAATCTATAAATTAGTTGATAGTTAATTAGTTGATTAGTATATTCGTAAAAAAACCAATTAACCAATATACCAATACACCTATTACCAAAAAACTGCCTGCAGTTTTTTAAAGCTTCCCGTAATGTTCAAGAACCTCTTTGATTGAATAGGAATTTACTTCTTCTCCGGAAAAACCAAGTTTTGATACCATTTCATTTATTGTGTATAAATCCGGAGCTTCTATCTCCAGAAACGCGGGAATATCAGGATATTTATCTATTTCAAAATGTGTCCGGTTTAATTCATAAGTTGTTCTATACTTTTTAAACTTATAAAGAGGCGAAAGACCTATTTTTTCAAAAATTTCTAGCATTAAGTCAAAATCCTGCACCTCGAGTTCGTTTTCATCCATGATTTTTGCTTTATCCTGGGTTATAAGTTCTTTATAGGTTAAAATAACCTTGCCGCCCTTTTGTCTGAGTCTCAAAATTTTACCCTCTTTTTCTAAAAGTCTGTCTGAAAAATCAAAATATATACTAACCATTTCGCCTTCAAAAACCTTCTCCGCCCCCATTTCTTTTAGTTTTTTCTCTACCTCTTCTACATTTATCTCAAGAATTTTGACTTCAATCTCTTTCAAATATCACCCCATATTTATAAATGCCACAAAGGCACCAAGTCACTAAGCCCCATCCATCCCCAATTTTATTTTTTTGTTTAAAATAAGATTAAATTATTCTTTGTGCCTTCGTGTCTTGGTGGCCATTATCTATTTCTCGAGGTCGTATTCGTTAAGTTTGTTAAAGAGAGTTTTATAAGAAATATTAAGCAGCCGTGCGGCTTGCGCTTTATTACCCTCAGTTTGCCTCAGGGCCTCTCTAATAATCTTGATTTCTATCTCTTTTTTTGCTCTTTCCCCAACCTCTCGAAGACTAAGACCTTCGATCCTCTTATCCTCTTTTCTCTTCCCATGAAATACAATGTCATCTTCTCCAATAACATCACCATCACAAATAATCAAAGCTCTTTTTACAACATTCTCGAGTTCACGCACATTTCCTTTCCACTCATGCTGTTTCAATTTCATAAAAGCACCGCCGCTAAAGCTTTTAACTTTACCCGGGATACTGCCGCCATATAAATCAATAAAATGTTTCACAAGAACCTCTATATCCTCGAGTCTATCCTTAAGAGGCGGCAAATGAATGGGAAATACATTTAAGCGGTAATATAAATCCTCTCTAAATTTTCTCTTCTCAACTAGAGCTTCCAAATCCCGATTGGTAGCACAAACTATCCTGACATCAGCTTCTAATTTTTCTCTTCCACCTACCTTTTCAAATTCTTTTCCTTCAATAACTCTCAGGATTTTTGATTGAAGAAGTAAGGGCATATCTCCAATTTCATCAAAGAAAAGCGTACCTCCTGAAGCTTGAGAAATTTTACCTATTCTTTTAGAAACCCCTGTAGCTGTACCTTTCTCTATACCAAATAACTCGCTCTCAAGGAGAGTCTCGGGTATTGCAGCAGAATTCAAAACAACAAAAGGAGCCTCTTTTCTTGGGCTCCAGTCATGAATAGCCCTGGCAAATAATTCCTTGCCGGTCCCGCTCTCTCCAAAAAGAAAAGCAGTAAGGTCTGTTACCGCAACTTTCTTACCAAGTGCTATTGCTTCTTTTAAAAGAGCCGCATTACCTACTATTTGTCTTTTTGAAGGAAAAGATCTTTTCTTTATTTCCTTTTTTATTTTATCAATTAAAAAATCCGGATCAAAGGGCTTCTGAATGAAATCCGAAGCACCTTTTTTCACTGCTTCTACAGCAGTTTCGATATCCCCGTATGCTGTTACAATAAAAACAGGAAATTCGGGCGCCACTTCAAGCACTCTGGTTAAAAGCTCCAAGCCGCCCATTTCTGGCAGCTTAAGATCAAAAACGCCTACCGAAAAGATATCCCTGTTAAAAACATCGAAAGCTTCCTCGGCAGAAGCACAGGACTCAAAAGCGAGATTCGCTTTATCGAAATTGAGTTCCAGCATTTTCCTGAAATTCTCGTTATCTTCAACAATAAGAATCTTATTCATCTTACTCCTGCGGAAGAGTTATTAAAAACTTACTGCCTTTGCCGGGTTTGCTCTTTACTCTAATATCTCCATTGTGAGACTCTATAATTCTCTTTGCTACAGCCATTCCAACTCCAACACCCCCGTCTTTTTTGCTGAAAAACAAATCAAAAATGGAGGATAAAGTTCTTTTATCCATACCAACTCCCGTATCCTCTATTAGAATATTAATGTTTTTTTTCTTTTTCTCAACCGAAACAATTATCTGACCTTTTTCCTTACACGCATCCAGAGCGTTATCAAGTATATTATATATCGCTCTACCTAAAAGCTCTCCATCAACTTTCAATCCAATATCATCCCCTATATGGGTTTTTATATCAACCTTTTCATTCTCTAATCTTTTAATTACCAAAGCTATCAAATCCTTTAGATTCACATCCCCTACCTCTAACTTTAGCGGCCCTGAAAGAGATAAAAGGTTCATAGAAAAATCATTTAAACGGCTGGTTTCCTCCAGAATACCCCTCTTGATTTCCTCATTTTCGACAAGTTTACCAAATCCGAAAATGGCACCGGTGGCATTCCTTATCTCATGGAGGACCTGAGTTACATTCTCTCCCAAGTTAGAAAGGAAAAGTCTCTGTTTTAATTCTCTTTCTCTTTCCTGCACATTTTTCAACTTCCCCCTATAGTCTTTTACCATTTCTCTTATAGTTCTCATTGTATAATCTATATTTTGACCTTTCTCTCCCGTAACTTCTCTAACTTTTTTGAAAGGATAAGAAAATACCCAGAAAATATAAAAACCAAGAGCAATAAACGAAAAATAGACTAAAATTTTTAAGAATAAAGAAACTCTAAAAACCCTTTTAAGCACACTAAGTTGCTCATCCGAAGACGTAACCAGCAAATATCCATCCTTAACAGGGAACAAACCATATCTGTATCCCCAGAAGCTAAGTGTATCGGGGAACTCCTCAGGTATAAAACGCACCTTGTAGTCTGAAGAAACAACAAGATTTTTATTAGAATCAAACAACTCTACCCAACCAAGTGAATATTCCGCTAAAATAGGGTAAGTCTTTTTTAAATCCAAATCTAACTTTTCCGTCTCATGGATTTCCCTTTTTATCTCAGCAGCACCTAAAGCAATTCTGTTGTCGATTTCGTCAAAAAGGGCATTTCTAATTCCAAGTGAATAAGATGTTGTGGAAACATCCAGGCAAACAAACAATAAAAATAGTAAAAAGAAACTAATTGAAAGCTCGCGCATTCAGCTTAAATTAAGTTCCCTCCCCCCAGGAGCTAAGATATTTCTTCTGTTCCTTTGTCAAAACATCGATTTCTATACCCATCGTTTTAAGCTTCAACCGGGCAATCTCGTGATCAATTTCCGATGGCAATGTGTAGACCTTCTTATCCATTTTAGGCGCTTCACGGGTTAAATAAACAGCCGCGTTTGCCTGGTTGGCAAAGCTCATATCCATTACCACTGCCGGATGCCCTTCAGCGCATGAGAGATTCACCAATCTCCCTCCGCCAAGAAGGTTAATCCTGCGTCCACCTTTCAGTTTATATTGGGTTACATTTTCTCTTATTTCCTTCTTTGAATTACTTATTTTTTCAAGATCCTCAAGTTTAATTTCAATATTAAAGTGACCGGAATTGCCGATTATTACATTATCTTTCATTACTTGCATCTCTTTCTCTGTAATAATCCACTTATCTCCCGTAACCGTAATAAATACATCACCTATCTCTGCAGCTTTTCTCTTGGGCATAACATCATATCCTTCCATAGCAGCTTCAAGAGCTCTAACAGGATCGGTTTCAACAACAATCACTCTCGCTCCCATACCGCTCGCCCTCTTCGCCACTCCCTTTCCGCACCACCCAAAGCCAAAAACCACAAAATTACTACCGGAAATAAGATAATTTGTAGCCCGCAGGATACCATCAATTGTGGATTGCCCCGTACCGTAGCGATTATCGAACAAATACTTTGTTAATGAATCGTTTACAGCAATAACAGGATAACCTAGAACTCCATCTTTAGCCATCGCTCTTAGCCTTACTACACCTGTCGTCGTCTCTTCCGTACCCCCTACAACTTTATTCAATTCCGATTTATACTTACTATGTAAAGTAGACACAAGATCGGCACCATCATCCATTGTGATATCATGTCCGCTTTTAAGAGTTTCTTCTATGTGCCGATAATAAGTTTCTCTATCGGCTCCATGCTTTGCGAAAACGGGAATTCCAAATTCTTTTACTAATGCGGCGGCAACATCATCCTGCGTCGAAAGAGGATTGGAAGCACACAGAGTAACTTTGGCCCCTCCGGCTTTCAAGGTTTCCATAAGATTTGCGGTCTCTGTCGTAACATGTAAACATGCAGCAATCGATACTCCTTTAAGAGGCTTTTCTTTCTCGAATTTTTCCTTTATGTTTGCCAAAACCGGCATAAAACCAGCAGCCCACTTAATCCTGACTATACCTTTCTCTACTAAAGATTCATCCGCTATATCGTAATTCATCAACCTACCTCTGCTTTCAACTGGGTAACCTTGTCGGTCTCTTCCCATTTAAAGTTTTTATCTTCTCTACCGAAATGTCCATAACAGGCTGTATCAAGATATTGGGCCCTTAACAAATCTAATTGTTTTATTATTGCTCTGGGACGAAAATCGAAAACTTTCTTGACGGCTTCCAAAATCTTTTCGTCAGAAACCACTCCCGTACCAAAAGAATCTATATATATCGAAACGGGCTCCTCCATACCAATTGCGTAAGCTATTTGTATTTCAACCTTATCGGCAAGTGACGCAGCAACAACATTCTTAGCCACATATCTAGCCATATAAGCAGCGGACCGGTCAACTTTAGTCGGGTCTTTACCGGAAAAACAACCTCCCCCATGCTTACCTAAACCTCCGTAAGTATCAACCATAATCTTTCTACCGGTCACCCCCGTATCCGCCTGAGGGCCGCCTATAACGAATCTGCCTGTCGGGTTAACCAGATAATCGGTATTACCGTCCAGTAAATCTACCGGCACGGTTGGTTTGATGACTTCTTCAATAATATACTCTTTAAGTTCCTTCATACCAACCTGAGGATCACACTGGGCAGAAATCAAAACAGTATCCACTCTTTTGGGAATTCCATCAACATATTCAACTGATACTTGAGATTTCCCATCGGGACGTAAGAAATGGTCATCCTGCTCTTTTCTTTTATCTGCGAGCTTCTTGACTAACTTGTGTGCCAACATAATAGGCATAGGCATCAGTTCTTTCGTTTCTTTAGTCGCATAACCAAACATCATTCCTTGATCTCCGGCTCCTCCTTTATCAACTCCTAAAGCAATATCGGAAGATTGCCCTTGAATCATAGTAACAACACCACAAGTCTCGTAAGTAAAATGATATTCGGTTTTAACATATCCTATATCCTTAAGTAGTTCTCTGACCAAATCGGGAACATCTATATAAACCGAAGTAGTCATCTCTCCCGAAACCAAAACGATACCACGTGTTGTCAGAGTTTCTATTGCCGTTCTCACTCTCTCTTTATCCGGATCGTTTTTATAAAGCTCGTCTAAAACCGCATCGGAAACCTGATCACAGATTTTATCCGGATGTCCCTCGGTTACAGATTCACTCGTAATTATTCTTTTCACTTATCTTCTCTCCTTTCCCCGAATGAAGGAATTGGAACCTAATATAAACTTACCCTTTACATTTATAATCTCTGACTCATCACCAATAATTGAATCAAAAATATCCGAGTTCACAATTTTAACGGAATTACCGATGATAGAATTTCTAATACTTGATTTTTCTATTAATGAATTCTCTCCCACAGTAACGAAATGCCCAAGCTCCGTATTTTCTAATCGGGAAGAACTGCTAATATACGAATAATTATTTATCTTACTTTTAAAATCAATCCAATCTGGAGGATTCTTTAAGAGTCCGGCATTGGTTTGCAGTAAGGTGTCTATTTTGCCGCAGTCATACCATCCCCGTACAGAGAGTATTTTGAGCTCAGTATCTTCTTTTTCCAACATAAGCTTCAATGCATCCGTCAATTGATATTCATTTTGGGTTTTTATATCCTCTTCAATTAGAAAATTGAGCTGCCTGTACAAAAAATCCCATTTTTTTATATAATAAAGACCAACTACAGCAAGATCGGAAGTTGGTTTTTCCGGTTTTTCCACCAAATCAATAATCCTATTATTTTCGACTTCAACAACGCCAAATTGCTGCGGTTCTTCGACTCTTTTTACTCCAATAAAATTATCTTTGCCTTCTTTAACGATATTCCAATCTAAATCAAATATCGTATCTCCCAGGTAAATCAAAACATCGCTTTCAGGCGAAACCACCTTCCCGGCTTTCCAGACCGCATGACCCAAACCTTTTGCTTCTTCTTGTATGACCCATTTCACAGGTAAATCACCATAATGCTCTCCCACCCAGTCTCTTATTGTATCTTCCTGGTAACCTACTATTAAAATTATTGCCGAAGGTGAAAGTCCCGAGATGGACTTAAATATCCAACCAAGGATGGGATCCCCCGCACATAGCAAAAGTGGCTTGGGCACACTAAAGGTCAGAGGTCTAAGTCGAGTTCCATAACCGGCAAGGGGAACGATAACCGTCATTCGGCAAGCCTTCTTTTTAACTCCTGAATTTTTTTCACCGGCAGAGGATCGACCTTGTAATTCCTCGCAAGGTAGAAAGATAGATAATCACCTTTTTGTATCAGTGAAAAGATTTTGGCAAGTTGAGATTTACCCTCAGAATAAACATCCATAATTTCACCTGCAAATTCCTTAATTAACTCGGTGGTGATTTCAATTCTCTTTTTTATTTTTTCCTGCTCATTTCTATCCCTTAGAATAAAAATAAAAATTCTTTTAAGGATTTCCTTTGGGTTTTCCCAACCTACTATTTCGTTGTGGTTTAACTCCGAAAACACAGCAAAATGAGCGAGAGACTTTGAATTTTCGTTAATCTGTGTACACCATCTCCTTGCAACCCCACTAAAATCATGAATCGAATAAATAAAAGGAAGTTTCTCCTTCAATCTGCCGCTAACTTCCTCGGCCCATACCTTTGCTGTTTCTATATTATCTGAAAGAACGCCTATAACCTCATCAATATCATCTTTCTTTATCTTTATTATACCAGATTTTCGTAAAACCTCCAAAATAGGAAAAAACAGATAAGCAACCGCCCCTCTTGGAGGATATCCCTTTGGAATTGATATAAGAGGTAAACTTTTCTCCTTGGCCCGGTCCCCTACCACGCCATTACTGCTAACACATAAAATCTTAGCTTTATTAGGGACCTGATTCATAAGAGATAAAGTTTCTTCCGTGTTGCCCGAATAACTGACAATAATCACGAGGCTTTTACTATTGACAAAACTGGGCAAATTATAATCCCTGACAATATAAAAAGGTATTTTAGAATACTTAGCGGAAATATTCTGAAGTAACTCACCTCCTATAGAAGACCCCCCCATACCACCAACACAAATATTTTTTATGCCTTTAAAATCGAAATCAGCCGCAGAACCAAGCTCGACAGCCTCTTCGATTTGCTGAGGTAAATCATCAATAATTTCAATCATTTTCAACCTCCACAAGTATGTTTTTAAGAGAAGGAAATCTATTCAGCATCTCTCCTTTCAAGAATTCCCTCACTTCACTTGCCGATCGCTTTTTCTCCGCCTTTTCCAATAAATCCTTGCACTCCTTCAAACTTAACCCTCTAATAATGTTTTTGATCTGGGGGATAAAACTCGGAGGCAACGAAAGCTCATCCATTTCCATTCCTATAAGAATAGGTATTGCAACCACATCCGCAGCTACATCGCCACAAATCCCTACCCACTTATGTTTATGATGCGCTTTGCGTACCGTCATTTCCATAAGAGCAATAACAGATGGGTCAAGCTGGTCAAAAAGACTGGATATATTCTTATTTCCCCTATCAACGGCAAGGGTATACTGAGTTAAATCATTTGTTCCTATAGAAAAAAAGTCCACTACTTCAGAAAAGAAATCTGCCATTAAAGGAACAGAAGGGATCTCAACCATAGCTCCTATTTCGATGTTTTCATCATAAGCTACATCCTCTTTTTTTAACTTAATTTTAATATCTTCCACCATATCTTTAACCCTCATAATTTCTTCCAGTTGCGAAACCATCGGTATAAGAATCCTAACATTACCTTTAGCTGAAGCTTTTAACATCGCGCGCAGTTGATCTTCGAAAATTTTCTCGTTCGCAAGAGTAAAACGAACACCTCTCCATCCTAAAAAAGGATTTTCCTCCTGAACTTTCGTCTTAAAAACTTTATCTCCTCCAAGATCAAGAGTTCTCATAATAACATAATCAGGATAAGCACTTTCCGCAACTTTTAAATAGAAATCATACTGCTCTTTCTCATCGGGGACATCCTCAGAAGTAAGAAAAAGAAACTCGGTACGCAAAAGACCTACCCCTTTAGCCCCAAACTTCTTGATAAAAGGAAGTTCTATCGGCAATTCGATATTAGCGGAAATATCAACAGAATAGCCGTCAATAGTTGTAGCGGGAAGGTCTTTTTGTTCAAGAAACTTCTTCTGAATTGCGTTTGTTTCTTCTTTCTTGCGTTCAAACCTTCTTTTGGTATCCTCATCAGGATTAATAACTATAACTCCGCTAATACCATCAACTATTACCTCGTCTCCGGACTCGACTTCCTCAGTAACCCCATTCGCGCCTACAACAGCTGAAATATTCAAAGCTTCTGCCAGAATAGCAAAATGAGAAGTCCTCCCTCCTTTCTCAGCTATTAAACCTCCAACGCCTGCCTTGCTCATCTGCAGAACACTCGAAGCTGTAAAGCTCTCTGCTATAACAATATCGCCGTGACTTCCTAATTCACCGTCCGGCTCTTCTTCCTTCAAATTCTTCAACAATCTTTCGACAATATCCTTAACATCCAAATAACGTTCTGCTATATAACTATTCGGAATATCCTTAAAATCTTTCTCCAGACTCTCCGAAAAACTAACTATGGCTTCTTCTGCCGATTCCTTCCCTGTCCTGATTCTTTTTTCAACTGAATTTAAGAAAAGAGGGTCCTGCAGGAAAAGCATCTGAACATCTATTAACCTCGCACTTACCGGATCGCTCGCTTTCTTTAACTCAACTTTAAGATTTCGAAGTTGCTTTAAGGCCATATTACGCGCCTTCTCGAAAAGAGCTAACTCCTCCGTAATATCCTTTTTTTCTACCATGGAAGAAAGTACCATCTGTTTAGGCGAATACACGAAACTCTTACCTATAGCAATAGACGGAGAAGCAGGAGTACCTCTAAATATCTTATTCTTCATCGAATTTCCTTATTTCTATTAATTCACGTAAAGCTTCCACTGCTTCCTCCTCATCCTTACCATCAGCTATAATTGTTATCTTATCGCCCTGTTCAGAAGCTAACATTAGAACGCCCATAATACTTTTAGCATTAACTTTGACATTGTTTTTCTCCAATTCTATTCTAGAGTCAAAAGCGGATGCAAGCTTGACTATCATCGAGGCAGGTCTCGCATGAATACCTAAAGAATTAATAATTTCCGCATCTTTCTTCAACATTTTTAAGCTTTTAACAAAGATGCGATAAAAGAGAAATAATTGTATCCTTCAAGTTCTTTCTCGATACAATCATATCAATAAGACCGTGCTCCAGGAGAAACTCCGCTCTTTGGAAACCATCAGGCAATTCTTTTTTAATTGTTTGTTTTATTACCCTGGGACCCGCAAATCCAATAAGCGCACCCGGCTCGGCAATTAAAATGTCTCCCAGTGAGGCATAAGAAGCAAGAACTCCTGCAGTTGTAGGATTAGTAAGAATAGAAATATAAGGCGTTTTTAATTTGTTTAGAGCAGTAGCGGTTTTCGCCATCTGCATCAAAGAAAAAATGCCTTCATGCATCCTGGCTCCCCCGGAAGCATTAACTGTTAAAAGAGGCAAACTCTGCTTGCTTGCTCTTTCAATAGCCCTCCTAACCCTCTCTCCCACAACGGATCCCATAGAACCACCTATAAAAGAAAAATCCATAATCGCCACCTCAACATCCCTGCCATCAATTTTGGCTTCTCCCGTTATTACTGCTTCACTTAAAGAACTCTCTTTTCTTGCCGCTTCAATTTTTTTTACGTAACCCTTAAATTGCAAGGGATCTGCCGTCTGTATATTCTCATCAAAAGATGTAAAAGAGCCCTCATCGAGCAGTAGTTTTTTATAAAAAGCGCTGTTAACTCTAAAATGGAAGTTACACTTAGAACACACCATAAGATTCTTCTCGACCTCCTTCTTATAGAGTATCTCATCACAGGAAGTACACTTTATCCATAAGCCGTCAGGAATCTCTTTCTTTGCGCTTTCTTTTCCTATTTTTTTTCTAATTTGAAACCATTTCATAATTATATCTCAAAAAATTACATGCCGGAGGTCGGACTTGAACCGACACGGAGAAAATTCTCCACCGGATTTTAAGTCCGATGCGTCTACCGATTCCGCCACTCCGGC
>JAFGHJ010000019.1 GCA_016930175.1 Caldifarciminota bacterium | reverse complement strand
TTCAAGGGTTCAAGTAAAAAACAAATTAAAATAAAACAACAAATAAAAAATCCTTTTAAATCCGTGTAAATCCGTGGCTAATTTTAGGGGTGTGGGGGAGTTTTAAACAACGCTATAAAAAGGGGGGCTGGTGTGGGCTTTGTGTCTTAGTGCCTTTGTGGCTAATTTTTTACTTAAAATACTATTTTTCAAAGATTAGACTTGAAAAATGGTTATTTCTTGTTATATTCAACAGTGATTAAACGAATAAAAAAAGTAATAAAAGAAAGGGAACTTCTAAAAGGAGTTCATAAAATAATAATAGGATACTCCGGAGGCCCGGATTCTACATTACTTGCGGAAGTATTATCTGACTATGATGAATTAGAAGTCATCCTTGCATACTTTAATCATAATCTTCGGAAAGATTCTAAAAAAGAGGAGAATTTTGTGATAAGGGAAGCAAAAAAGAGAAATCTTAAGTTATTAATAGATGGGGCAGACGTTAGAGGTTACTGTAATGAGTTTTCTCTTTCTATTGAAGAAGGTGCCAGAAAATTAAGGCTTTCTTATCTTAAAAGCGTAAAAAATAAAGAGAAAGCAGATTTAATAGCCCTTGGTCATAACTTCGATGATAAAATAGAAAATTTCTTTATAAGACTTCTGAGGGGTTCAGGATTCGGTCTTTCTCAGATGAGCTACCTGGATGGAGATATACTGCGTCTGCTCATAAGCTTAAGAAAAAATGAGATAATCGATTACCTTAAAGAAAACAGAATAGCTTTTTATATAGACCCTACTAATAAAAGTGAAGATTATCTTAGAAATAAAGTCCGATTAAAAGTTATTCCTTTACTGGAACAGATTCACGAAAATTCTATAGAAAATATAAGAAGGAGTATTGATAATTTAAGCGATATAGAAGAAGCATTGTATGCGCTTATAGATTCTATTAAGATAACTTGCCATTTTAATTACGCGGAGATTGATAGAGATGATTTTGATAATCTTCCTTCTGCCTGCAAGTTTTTGATTCTGAAGAGAATGCTCTCGATTTTCAATAGCGATCTTGAGCTAAAAAGGGCGCATCTTACGAACTTACCAGAAAGAGGAATTGTTAAGCTGAAAAGCGTGAACCTTGAGTTGACGCCTTATAAAGTAATTGTTGCTAAAAATATGGCGGAAAAAGAAAAAGAATTACCTTTATCCGGGAAAGTACCTTATGGATATTACAATATTGAAACAGAGGTCGTTTCTCCGCCTGTAAAATTAAAGACAAGAGGTTGTGAGTTTTTCGACATCGATCGCCTTGAATTGCCTTTAAAAGTTGGGAGAAAAAAACTTGGTGATAGATTAGTTACTTTTGGAGCAGAAAATAGCAAGAAAATAAAGGATATATTCATTGATTATAAAATCCCCAGGGTTTTAAGGGATATATACCCAATAGTTTACGATAAAAGGGGTGTAATTCTAATTCCCGGGATAAAAAGAAGTAATAGAGCACCAGTTTTAAAAAAAACAAAAAAAGTTCTAAAAATTAGATATAATGAGGTGACAAATGCCGGAGAAAAAAGATAAAAAAGAACAACAGAGCAGAAATCAATTTTATCGAATTGTTTTACTCTGGGCTGCAGCTTTTGTGGCTCTGTATTTTTTGATTCAATATACTCAGATAGAGAAACCTGAAGAGGTTAGTTTTACTAAATTCTGGCAAATGGTTGAAGAAGATAAAATAAATAAGGTAACTTTTTCAAATATGGATATAACTGCAGAAGTCAAAGGGCAAGAACAGCTGATAAAAACTCGTCTTCCTTTTGAAGATGCGGAATTGCCGAAGAGGTTGATTGAAAAAGGTATAGAAGTAAAGACCGAAACTAAAATAGATATATTGAAAATTATCGGTCAGTTTTTATTACCCGTTTTATTGATGGTTTTTTTATTGTTCTTTGTTATGAATAGAATTCGCGGTAGCGCGAATGAAGCTTTGACTTTTGGTCAGAGTAGAGCAAGAGAGATACGTTTTACCTCTGTGGATATTACATTTGACAATGTAGCAGGTGTCGATGAAGCCAAGCAGGAATTGCAGGAGATTGTCGAATTTCTCAAGAATCCTTCTAAATTCAAGAAATTAGGTGCCGAAATTCCAAAAGGCATTCTGCTCGTTGGTGCACCCGGTACGGGAAAAACACTTCTGGCAAGAGCCGTTGCCGGGCAAGCTAAAGTTCCTTTTTATTCCATAAGCGGTTCGGATTTTGTCGAAATGTTTGTCGGGGTCGGAGCTTCCAGGGTCAGAGATCTCTTCAGAAAAGCAAAAATCAATACTCCCTGTATTGTTTTTATCGATGAGATTGATGCTGTAGGTCGCTACAGAGGAGCCGGAATTGGCGGCGGTCATGACGAGCGCGAACAAACGTTGAACGCCCTGCTCGTAGAAATGGATGGATTCGATCCGAATCAGGGTATTATTATTCTTTCTGCAACTAATAGACCCGATATCCTTGACCCTGCGTTACTTAGGCCGGGTCGTTTTGACCGAAGAGTGGTTGTTCCAATGCCCGATATGAAAGGCAGGGAAGCTATACTTAAGGTTCATACAAAGAAAATACCTTTAGCCGATAATGTAGATTTATCCGTATTTGCCAAAACCACTCCCGGTTTCAGCGGGGCTGATATACAAAACTTATGTAATGAGGCGGCTTTAATTGCAGCCTCAAGAGGGAAAAATAAAGTAGAAAGCGAAGATTTCGATGAAGCGAAAGATAAAATTTTAATGGGAAGAGAAAGGAAATCGATGATACTGTCTGATGAAGAAAAGAAACTTATTGCGTATCATGAAGCAGGGCATACTCTTGCTTCGCTTTTTACCGAGAAAAGCGATCCTATTCATAAAGTAACCATAATTCCTCGAGGAGCTTCTCTTGGGTTGACTCAGCAGTTGCCTCTTGATGATAAAAGGACTTATTCTAAGAAATATCTTGAAGCCAGGTTGGTCGTTTTGCTCGGCGGAAGAGCGGCAGAAGAGTTGAAATTTGATACAGTATCAACCGGTGCCGGTAATGATCTTCAGAATGCAAGCGAAATTGCGAGAAAGATGATATGTGAATGGGGTATGAGTGATAGTCTTGGCGCTGTTACTCTTGAGAGGGATACCGACGGTATC